>DAIQAR010000038.1:0-11663 GCA_036781605.1 Candidatus Nanopelagicaceae bacterium | reverse complement strand
AACCATCGAAGAGACTGTAATGACCGGTTCCTGCAACGAGAGCCGGATCAATACGACCGAGAGATGTTGGGCTATTAAAACCATGATCTTCTTGCTGCCTTGGATATAAGCGGCCTGTGATATCTAATTGCGCAGATGTTGGAACAATGCTTGCATCATGTAACCCGCGAACAATCAAGATTGCTCTGTTTCCAGAAATCTCAAAGAGCCCCACAGATAAATCTTTATAACCATCTGCGCCTATGTTTTGTGTGGGCGCCACATAATCTTTTACATAACGACCTTGTAGAGTCACGATGCGATTGACGGCCTTTGTAGAGATATTTCTACCTGCTTTATCAACGTCGATCAGGGCAACAGGAGTAGATGATGGGACTAGCTTTCCTTGAGCGCTAGTCGCCTGGGCGCGGTGCCACTGCCAGAGGCCTAATTCAAAAAAAATTCCAGATAGAAGAAGAACTGCTAATCCAAGAGCAACAGGGCGAAGACGCTTATTCACCGCTGTTGAGATTTTCTTTTTCTTGCACTCGCTTATATCTGCGATAAAACGAAATAAGCAAAAATGTCACGGCGGTGCATAAAATAATCATGACAAGTGATCCGGCTAAGCCAGTGCTGATATCAGTGGAATCGCTCATGGCTTAATTATGCTCGATTATCCTATGCTTGCGTTATGAACCAGGACCAGACGCCTTATCTTCAAGCGCGCTACGGGACTTCAAAGCCAAAAATTGCAAGGTGGGTCACACCCGCACTCGTGCTACTACTCGTCGGCGGCGCCTGGCTTATCTGGTCAGCTAATCATTTTTCAAAACCTGAAATTCATACAAATGTGATCTCGTTTTCTGTCGAGAGCCCAACGCAAATGAGTTTGACTTATTTTGTTAATGTGCGAAGTGCAAATAGATCCCATGAGTGCATCATCATTGCAAGTGATTACCAAGCAAATACTGTTGGACAAATTACTGATCAGATCCCAGCAGGTGCCAATAACTCAAGGCGCACCGTGCACATTCCTACGCGTACCCCTGCGGTGAGCGCATCAATTGAGCGCTGCCACTAAGGCAGGCTAAACTCATCGCCTTATGACTACAGGACAAACATGGTTGACCGAGGAAGCTGCTGCGCGCCTTCGCGCTGAATTAGCAGACCTTGAAGGACCACGCTTTGCAGATATTGTGAAGAAGATTGAAGCTGCCCGCGCTGAAGGTGATTTGAAAGAGAACGGCGGCTATCACGCTGCTCGCGAAGAGCAAGGAAAGATTGTTGGTCGAATCCGCCAACTCAAGCACATGTTAGATAACGCTCATATCGGTACTGCTCCAGAGAGTGAATCTGGTGTCGTTGGACTTGGCATGGTTATCACTATTGATATGGATGGCGATGAAATCATCTTCCTTCTTGGATCACGCGAGATTGCAAATGGCGAGATTGATGTTTACTCAGAGAAATCTCCACTGGGCTCTGCTGTGCACGGCGCAAAAGTTGGCGAAACTGTGAACTATGAAGCGCCCAACAAAAAGGTTTATCCTGTAACTATCAAACACGCTAAGCCCTACTAATTACTGATTAATTACTGCCTGTTTTTATAACGGCGAACGCTGAGCGGCATAAAGACAGCCATAATCACAACCATATAAAGAAGTGATGTTGTCACAGGGTGCTGGCTTGGATATGAATTTGCTGTCACGCCGAATTTATTATGGAAACCAAAGAGCTGGCGGGTTGCTGCCACCATCGTTGAAACTGGGTTCCACTCGGCAAAGTACTGAAGAGGCTTTGGCATAGTGGTTGTTTGGGCAAAGGCGTTAGATAAGAAAGTCAGAGGAAATGTGAAGAGGAATGAAATATTTCCCACTACTCGTGCATCTTTAGAGAAAAGTCCTCCAAAGACACCCGCCCATGAAAGCGCGTAACCAAAGAAAAGAAGCATAAGAAAACCAGCAAAAATATGAAGCGGCCCTGATGTTGGGCGCCAACCAACGGCATATCCAGCAAGTCCCATAACAATTAAGACAACAATGTTGAGTAGTCCATCTCCAAGTGTGCGACCCATAACAACTGCAGAACGAGCGATAGGCAGAGATCTAAAACGATCAATAAGACCTTTCTCCATATCTTGAGCTAAACCTTGCGCAGTTGCTGCCAAAGTAAAGGTCACCGTCTGAACGAAGATTCCTGGCATAAGAAGTTGCACGTAACCACCAGGAATACCGGCGCCAAGTCCTCCAAAGACATATCTAAAGAGAAGAACAAACATCACAGGTTGAATGGTGTTAAAAATAAGTACTTCAGGTACGCGAATCAACTGCTGAAGTTGGCGCTTAGTGATGATGAGAGCGTCGCTGAGTGCATTCATTTGCGAGCACCTCTTTTCTTTCCCTTGGCTTCTTCAAGTTTTTCTTCTTCGGCTGCGTGACCTGTCAGAGACATAAATACATCATCAAGTGATGGGCGCTTGAGTGCCACGTCTAACGCATGAAGACCTTGAGCATCAAATTCACGAATAACACCAACAAGGGCTGTACTGCCACCTGTGACGGGAGCTGAGATCTTTCGAAGACCGGCATCTAGGGTGCTAGTTGATCCTGAAACACGGTCAATGATCTGACGGGCAGCGGTAATGTCTTTTTCACTGACAACAATCTCGAGACGCTCTCCGCCTACTTTATCTTTGAGGTGATCAGATGTTCCTCTTGCAATCACGGTTCCCCGATCAATCACGGCAATGTCATCAGAGAGTTGATCTGCTTCATCGAGATATTGAGTTGTTAAAAGGAGAGTTACGCCTTCTTTCACAAGACCTTCAATAACTCCCCACATATCCATGCGACCACGGGGATCAAGTCCTGTTGTTGGTTCATCTAGGAATAAAACTTTAGGGCGAATGATCAGTGACGCCGCTAAATCAAGGCGGCGTCTCATTCCACCAGAGAACGTTTTGATTGGGCGCTTCGCTGCATCAGTAAGTGAGAACTGCTCAAGTAATTCACGCGCACGTACCCGAGCTTGATCTGCGCTGAGATGATAAAGACGGCCAAACATCACAAGGTTTTCCCAACCAGTAAGAGTTTCATCTACCGCCGCATATTGACCAGATAAACCAATGATTTCTCGAACTGCTTTTGGATTCTTCACAACATCGATACCGCCAACCATCGCGTGGCCAGAATCTGGTTTGAGAAGCGTTGCGAGAATGCGCACTGTGGTGGTTTTACCGGAACCATTTGGCCCAAGCACTCCAAGCACTGTTCCCTCTTCCACATCAAGGCTCAGGCCATCTAAGGCCCTAACTGAGCCTTTGCTGTACGTCTTGACGAGGTTTTCAGCAATCACACTCTTCATACCCACATCCTAGCCAACAGTTAGGGGGCTCAGGCGGTATCATTTCTGTTGAAAGTTCAACAAATAGCAGCCGTATATGGCAGCACTCATTACTTAGACTGATAGGAAGTACATGACTAAAAACGCTACGTCTCACGAACCAATGACGCATAAGCAAATTACCGCAGTGATGGTCGGATTGATGACAGGGCTCCTTCTAGCCGCCCTCGACCAGTCAATCGTTTCAACTGCTTTGAAAACAATTACCGTGGATCTTGGTGGACTTAACCATTACACATGGGTTGTTACTGCTTACCTTCTAACTTCAACAGCATCGACTCCACTCTACGGAAAGATCTCCGACCTCTATGGTCGTCGTCAGGTCTTCCAGTTTGCAATTATTATCTTTTTGATTGGTTCATTTGCAGCAGGTGCTGCTCACTCAATGAATCAGCTCATCATCTCTCGTGCATTCCAAGGTTTGGGTGCTGGCGGATTGATGTCGCTGACATTTGTGATCATCGGAGATGTCGTCTCACCTCGTGAACGTGGTCGCTACCAGGGATACTTCGGCGCAGTCTGGGGTCTTGCAACTGTTGCTGGTCCACTTCTTGGTGGATTCTTCTCAGATCATTCAAAGGTTCTTGGACTAACTGGCTGGCGTTGGATTTTCTACATCAACCTTCCATTTGGAATTATTGCTCTGGTCGTGACTTCAGCGGTGCTTCATATTCCTAAAGTTGTACGCCAACATAAGATCGATTACTTCGGAGCGCTGCTTCTTGTTGTTGCAACATCAGCACTTCTCCTTGGTATCTCTGTTTATGCTCCAGAGAACGGTTGGCTCAAGGTCAAGACACTTTCATGGATTGGCGCCGGATTAGTTCTCTTTGCCGTATTTCTATGGAATCAAGCAAAGGCAGCTGAACCAATTCTTCCTTTGCGTCTATTTAAAAACCATACATTCTCTATTACATCGCTCTTGGCATTCCTTGTCGGCGCAGCGATGTTTGGAGCAATCGTTATGTTGCCTCTCTACTTCCAGCTTGTGAAGCACAATTCAGCAACACTCTCTGGCCTAAAGCTGCTTCCTTTGATGTTCGGCATCGTCTCGATGTCGATCTTCACAGGCAAATGGATTACCAAGCACGGCAAATACAAGATGTTCCCGGTTATTGGAATGGTCTTGATGACAGCTGCCTTGTTAGCGATGGTGACTTTGAATGAAACTACTCCATACTGGCGCCTTGCGATCTTCGCATTTGCACTTGGCGCAGGTCTTGGATTCTGCCTGCAAAACCTTGTTATCGCTCTTCAAAACTCACTTGATGTTCGCGATATGGGTATCGGCACAAGCCTGAATACTTTCTGGCGTTCAATCGGTGGAACTCTGGGAGTCGCGATCTTCGGGTCTATCTACTCAAGCAAGCTCACTGCCTATATTTCAGATGGTGTGAAGACACTTACTGCGACAAACCCAGCTGCGATGGCAGGAGCATCTCCCCAAGCCTTTGCTGCTCTTCGCAATAATCCGGCTGCAGGAGATGGTTTCACATCAACACTTAAGGCAACCGTGGTGCACTCATATGTGCAGGCTTTCCACGTTGTCTTCTTAGCAGCCGCTCCGGTTACAGCAATCGGAATTCTTGTAGCCCTCTCACTTCGAGCAACGCCTCTTAAAACAGGTGAACAACATGCGAAGGCAATGAAGGACGCTGCCGGAGAAGCCCTCGGTTAATAGTTTAAAGAAAAAGCCCCTGACACATATGTTAGGGGCTTTTTTAATGCCTGAAGATTACTTATCACTTCCCGTGTAGTGATGAGCAATTGATGCAAGTGCTTGATCCAAAATCGCAAAACCTTCACGCACTTCTGCCTCGCTCACATTACATGGAGGACAGATATGAATTCGGTTGTAATTATTAAATGGAGCCATACCTAGTTTCTTGCAAGTGGCGACAAGTTCATTCATTGCCGGACTACTTGCGCCATATGGAGCCAATGGCTCTCTTGTTGCGCGATCTTTCACAAGGTCTATTGCCCAGAAAACACCAAGTCCGCGAACCTCACCAATAACTTTATGTTTTACTTTTAATTCCTCCAGGAGCGGCTTAATCACTTTCTCACCGATTGCTACCGCATTCTCAAGCATCTTCTCTTCGCTCATCACATCGAGAGTTGCAACTGCAGTAGCGGTCGCAAGAGGGTGGCCACTATAAGTAAGCCCGCCTGGGAAGACTCGATCGTTAAATGTCGCAGCTATTTCATCGCTAATAATGACGCCACCAAGTGGCACATAACCACTTGTCACGCCCTTTGCAAAGACAATGAGGTCAGGCTGGGCGCTCCAGTTTTGGTAAGCAAACCATTTACCAGTGCGACCAAAGCCAGACATGACTTCATCAGCAATCCACTTGATGCCGTGCTTATCGCACAGCGCTCGAACACCTTCCAGATAACCCTTTGGTGGAACCAGTACTCCTGCCGTTCCAACAACGCTTTCAATCAAGATTGCCGCAATGGTTGAAGGTCCTTCAAAATTTATGACTTGCTCTAAATGCTCCAGCGCTCTTTTGCACTCTTCTTCTTCATCTTTTGCCCAGAATGCTGAGCGATAAAGATATGGACCAAAGAAATGAACATGACCCGCGGCAAATTCATTGGGCCAGCGCCTTGGATCACCGGTTGCTGTAATCGCAGAAGTCGTATTGCCGTGGTAGCTGCGATAGAACGAAAGCACCTTATGCCGATTAGTGTGCAATCGAGTCATACGAATTGCGTTTTCAACCGCGTCAGCTCCTGCGTTTGTGAAGAAGACTTTATGGAAATGTCCCCCAGCAAGTTCTGTAATTCTTTTAGCTGCTTCACCACGTGCGCTGTTTGCATGCTGTGGGGCAATTGTTGTTAATAGCTCTGCTTGTTCTTGGATTGCCTTCACCACTTTTGGATGTTGAAATCCGATATTTGTAAAAACCAATTGCCCAGAAAAATCTAGGTATTTTTTTCCATCAAAATCCCAGAAGTAACTTCCTTCTCCTCCAGCAACTGGCATTGGAGAAATTTGTGCTTGCGCAGACCACGAGTGAAATACATGAGCACGATCAAGATCGAATACCTCTTTACCGCGCTTTGGATCTGCCGGAGGTTGAGCCATAGTGCTCATCTAAGCAGGTCTTGTGAAATAAGAAAGCCCCTGAGAAATCTCTCAGGGGCCTCTCATTCAGTCTTATCTAAATAGATACATCCAAAGGACAACAAAGTTAAAAAGGCTCAAAACCACAAAGAGTCCACCTGTCATCCAGAGGGTATCGGCAGACTTGCTGATGGTCTTACCTAATGGTGAAAGTCCTTTAAGCGCCTTCAGAGAAGCAATCACTGCTGCGCCATCACGGACTGCCGCAACCATCGCAGTAACAGAGAAGACACCTCCAGCAATCACTAAACCAATAGCGAAGAGTTTGAGAGTTTGATCAGTGGTCTTTGTGAGGTGACCAGTAGTTGTTAGTGCGAGCACAACAGAGAGCAAAAGAGTTGGCGCGAGCTGAGATTTAATGCGCGCTGCGCGTTGATCGTTCCATACCTGAATAAGATTTTTTTCTTCCATGCCTAAACGGTACAGGCAAGATGAAATGAAGGCTAGCAACCCCTCCTAGTGTCCTCATAAGCGAACATTTCTAGAACACGCTTTACGCATGTCGCAGGCATATAGCGGGCAAGGGTCTTCGGCAATACCCTTCTCCTATGAAACGGACACTGAAGATTCTTCGCAATACCGGTATCGCACTTGTCGCAATATTCATCTTGCTCTCTGGATTTTTGCAATATGTCCACTATCCATCTTTGATTTCAGCTGTTCGCCTGGGATTAGCGCCAGCATCGAAGACTCCAACTCTTTTGCCTTGGCACACAGTTGATCCATCTGCCACACCTGTTGTTTGGAAGACCGGAACCGAACAGATGCCATATTCGGTCACCTATCAAGGCAAGTCCATGTCTTGGGATGAGTTCCTGAAGAAAAGTTACACAAATGCGTTTCTTGTTGTTCGAGATGGAACGATCACCTACGAGTACTACAACACTCAAGCAGGGATGAGCGCAACCACTAAATTGCCTTCATATTCCATGGCAAAAACGCTCACATCAATCATTATCGGCCAACTCATCGAGCAAGGAAAAATTCTCGAATCAGATACCTTCGTTTCATTCTTCCCTGAGTGGAAAACTGGCACCTCTTTCGACAGAGTAACTATTCAAAGTTTGCTCGACATGGAAGCAGGCGTAGGCGTTAAAGATAACTATCCAAGTGGCCCAGCAGGGTGGGGTGTTGGAATCGCTCAGATGTATGCCACGACAGATATGAATTGGTTTATCACGCACAATCGCAAGATGCTTGAAGAGCCAGATACAAAACCTGATTACCGTAGCGTTGACACCCAGATGCTGGGTCTCATTATTCAAAAAGTAACTGGCAGAAGCATCTCTGATTACTTTAGTAAAAACATCTGGCAACCTATCGGAGCGAAAAATGCTGCAACATGGAACGTTGACCACAAGGGTGGGCATGAGAAAACTTTCTGTTGCTTCAATGCTGCTGCTCGCGATTACGCTCTCATTGGTCAGTTGCTTATCAACAATGGCAGCTCTCAAAACCATCAAGTCATTAGTCCGCATTGGATGAAGCGCTTATCAACGCCTGTAGTAAAGCTAGATCATGGCTGGGGTTATGGCGCCCAGCTCTGGCACCCATATCCTGGAATTAATATGGCGATGGGATTACACGGACAGCAAATATTTACTAACCCTGCGACGAAGACAGTTATCGTCAAACTCAGTGATTATCCAAATGGTGATGATCCACAAAATGCGATCGCTGCCGTTCTATATCCAATTACACTTAAGAAGTAATACTTCATTGGTGCCCCGAGTGGGGGTCGAACCCACACTTGGAGGATTTTAAGTCCTCTGCCTCTGCCATTGGGCTATCGGGGCCCTAAAGAAAGGCTAAGACTACACGCTTGATTACCTCTTAAAGCCAAGCAGCTAGATCATGCTCCGCTTCTGCTATTGAGTACTATCTATTCACTATGAAAAAGAGTGCGTATCTCATCGATTTTATTACTGTTCTAGTCTTTGTAATGATCGGTCGCCATACTCATAAAGATGGAAATTCACTCAGTGGAACACTGACAACACTATGGCCGTTCGCAGTGGGCTTGTTATTTGGCTGGCTACTAGTTCACCGTACCCATCGAATTTCAACTACAAAAACGAGCGGCTTAATCATTGCTCTATCTGCAGTAATAGTGGGAATGATTTTGCGTGTGATTTCAGGTCAAGGAATTGCACTGGCCTTTGTCATCGTTGCCACCGCCTTTTTATCCTTCTGTCTGGTTGGCTGGAGGGCGCTGCTTTCACTTCGAAAGTAACACTCTCTATGATCCACTCATGAGGAAATATAGATTTCTAGCTGTAGGTCTATCGCTATCTTTTCTTTTCCCTGCATCTTCCTTTGCTATGGGTTCTGGAGATAAATACAGCGATCTTCAAACTGGAGTTACATATGTTGTTTATAAACCAAGTAATACTTTGAAGCTTCCACCACTGAATTTTGAGGTAAGGCCTTGCCGGTTATTTCCAAAGAAGGACGCTTATCTTCTAGCTGGTTTTGGTGGAATGGATCACGGCATTGCACTGGTGGAAACAGCTGCAGCGTTTAACTGCACGGGTGAAGATAACCCCATGCCGCTGCCATCAATTGTAATTAATGGAATGAAGGCAAAAGTAGGAATTTATTGCGCAACCGGCAAATGCAAGAGCTCAGAGTTCTCTCGCTATGGTGGAGAGATCTCCTTCATTACTCCACCAACAAAGTTTCTCAAGGCAACGTTCATTCGCGTAGGAACGCAAGGTGGATTTACTCTTGCCCAGCTGACTGCCTTTGCTACCAGCTTAAAGCCTGTCGGCAGTAAGTAACTTACTCAGCCCCGATTACATCTCCGACAACTTTGACCTGAAAATCTAGTTGGTTTAGATCGTTGTTCTCCATAAAAGCTGTCACAGCTTCTGCAATCAGATCTAGGTAAGGCTGACCATCTTGGCGATCAGATTCATTCACTGTGATTGGAATTTCTGCTATTAATTCAACGTTGAAACTGACGATTGCCATATTTTCTCCTTAGGTTGGTTCGTGCTTGTTTATGCCTGTGTAGGTGCGATCAAACTATAAAAGTTTTCACTTGCTCCGCCTAGAACATTGAGATCTACTGGACCAGCTTGCAAGCCATATCTTGCTCCTGCGCCCCCTGATGAGTATTGCCAGATCTTCCAACTGACATTGCACTTTGTATCAGTCCACGGGGAGACAGGGCACTTACCACTTTTCATTGTTGGTTTTGCCTCTGGGTTAGCAGGATTAATACGGGCCGTTGCAATCCAGATTGGATACTTGGCAAGTTCATTGTCATAGGCAAAATGGCTGGTAATAAAGCTCATATAGGAATAGATCACTGGGGTCTTGCCAAGTGCGCTCTGCACATCACTGAGCCAAGTCTTGACCCAGCGAACTAAGTAAACATTCGACATAGATCGATGGCAGACACCTGACTTAGACATAGAGGTGCAGTTAGTTTCAATATCTAAAGCCACTGGCATATCAAGAGTGTTGTAGCCACCATCTTCTAGAATACGATCAATAACCTTCTTGGCCTGATTGTGTGCATTTGCTATCACAATGTTCATATCTGTAGTTCTTGGAGGATGAGCGTAGTAATAAAGCCCGGTGTAGATGCCGGCTAGCTGGGCTCCTGTGCGATCAGAGCGGTAATAGTTTGCTGCCTCGGTATCTGCTTTTTCAATTGTATTTCCACCGTTGATATATAGAAATCTCACGCCAGCTGAATGCATCTTTGCAAAATCAATGGGTAAATTTTTTGTATGTTGATACTTACTTATGTCTAAGCCAAGTATGCGATTACCTGGGCCCAGTGCCTCAATCTGCACGGCGTTTTCAGCATGGGCTTGCTGGGTAATCACTGTGCCAAGTAGGAACACCGATGCTACAAAGAGTGATTTAAGCGCTCTCTTTCCCATCATATGAAAAGAATACTTTGCGAGAGATCAATATCCTTGGATATTGCCTCAAGGGTTGCTGAGGTAATACATCACATCCGCTGATCTCAACTGGTTGAGCGGATATCGGCTCCCTGCACTCCAAGATAAGATACCTACATGCGCGAAATTAATAGAGAACACCTCAAAAAACTCAATGCAGTTGAGGAGGAACGATTTCTAGCTCTGCACCCAAAGTCAGGTGAACTATTCAAAAAAGCGAAAGAAGTAATGCCGGGCGGCGTCCCCATGTCATGGATGGCAAAATGGCCAGGTGCATTCCCAGTCTTTGTTGATAGTGCGCGAGGCGCTCATTTCAAAGATGTTGATGGAAATGAATATATAGATCTGTGTTTAGGCGACACTGGGTCGATGACAGGTCACTCGCCTTCAGCAACTGTTGATGCAATTAATGCACAACTCAAGCGCGGTATGACAGCAATGCTTCCAACCGAGGATGCTGTAATTGTTTCACGTGAACTTGCTCGCCGTTTTGGGCTTCCTCTTTGGCAATTCACAGTTACGGCAACTGATGCCAATCGCCACGTCATTAGATATGCACGCCTGATTACAGAACGCTCAAAGATCATCGTTATTGATAAGTGTTACCACGGATCTGTTGATGAAACATTTGCAACGTTAGATAGCGCAGGAAATACAATCAAGCGCCCAGGAAATCTAGGAGCGCCCGTAGATCTTGCGCAAACCACGAGAGTTGTTGAATTTAATGATCTAGCAGCCATGGAGGCGGCCCTTGCCCATGGTGATGTTGCTGCAATCTTGATGGAACCTGCGATGACCAACATCGGCATTGTTCTTCCTGATGATGGTTATCTGAAAGCTGTTGAAGTGCTAGCAAAGAAATATGGCACAGTCTTCATCATTGATGAGACCCATACGATCTCTGTTGGCCCCGGAGGAATGACAGCTCTCTATGGACTCAAACCCGACATTCTTACTATCGGTAAAGCTATTGCCGGTGGAATTCCTACGGGTACCTTTGGTATGCAAGAAGAGATTGCTGCGCGCATCAAAGCAAAAGTTGAACGTGAACTCATTGATACAGGTGGAATTGGTAGCACACTTGCTGGAAATGCACTCAGTCTTGCCGCAATGCGAGCAACTCTGACCCAAGTACTCACGGACGCTGCATTCGAACAGATGATTGCACTTGGCCAGAAGTGGTGTGATGGAGTCGATGCAGCTATTAAAGAATTTGAACTTCCTTGGTA
>DAIQAR010000037.1:0-11688 GCA_036781605.1 Candidatus Nanopelagicaceae bacterium | reverse complement strand
TCAGCAAAGTTTCGTGAGTTTGCTCGGCATCCCACTGACATCCGCCAGGGGACCGTAATTGATCCATTACCTGGCGAAGGCGTAAGAGCTCTGAACTCATAAATTAATTACTTAGATGCGCTCGGCGCTGGAGCAGGTGCTGATCCAGTAGGAGGCGTCACAACAGAACGTGTTGCATCCCAGATTCCATACTTTGGATCGACCTTAACTTTGAGTTTTACTCCCACAATTGAGACAAGTTTTTCAAGTGCAGCTTGAGTCTGAGCAGCGCTCACACCTTGAGCTTGGACTTTCTTAGCTAGACCCTCGTCATACAAAATTGTCCTGAGATACATCGGAAAATCTGCGCTTGCAATGTTTGCGCCAACAAGAGCCTTTGGAAGATTCTTCTCAGATCCAACTTGGCTCACAATTGATGCACGGCGAGCTGCAATTTCAGCTGGAGTAATAGTGACTCCATTTTGCGCTGCTGTATCTGCAAGCAGATATGCGATGAGGTGGAAATTTAATTCATTCAGAGCGAGCGCATCTCCCGTTGGAAGATTCATCCCAGTTGTATCAACTTTTTTGCGCTCAGCAAGAATGTTATTCACGCTAGTTGTGACATCAGAGACTGTGACCTTGTCACTGCCAACAGATGCTTCAATCGCAGATGATCCGCATGCGGTGAGTGTGATGGCAAGTGCTCCTGCGCCGATAAGGGCAATAATCTTCTTCATGGATCTCCTGTATTAAAGACTAGCTAGGACTCCCATAGCCCACGGCAGGAGTGAAGTATCTCCTATGTCAGTACCCCCAAGCCAATTCACCTCTGATCCCCTTGCAACGAGGATGCTTTGTGTGACCGATTTAATGAGAGAACCTGGGTATTGCCTCTGAAGACGAAGCTGCGCGGATTCTGGCAAGGTGATGGGCGCAATCTTTAAGAATTTACCCTGAAGCACTACCTCTGAATAGTTCTTTGATTTAGCCAGCACTCGAAGCCTTGCAACGTCAACCAGATTCACGGCTTCTATTGGTAACTCTCCAAAGCGGTCAACGAGTTCTTCAACAATCCCATCAAGTCCAGCGTCATCTTGAGCATCTGCCATTCGCCTGTATAGATCAAGACGCAAACGCTCTGAAGGAACATATTCCACAGGCAAGTGGGCAGTAATAGGCAACTCAACTTTGCACTCTTTCACTCGTGGATTTGCATCCACATATCCAGTCTTAAAGTCTTCCACTGCCTCTCCCACCATGCGCATATAGAGATCAAAGCCAACCTCTGCGATATGACCAGATTGCTCACCACCCAATAAATTACCGGCGCCTCGGATCTCTAGATCTTTGAGCGCAACTTGCATACCAGAACCTAAATCTGTGTTTGTAGCGATGGTTGTAAGGCGATCGTGCGCAATTTCAGTGAGAGGTTTATCTGGAGAATAAAGAAAATAAGCATAAGCACGCTCTCTACTGCGTCCTACTCGCCCACGTAATTGGTGAAGCTGTGAGAGTCCAAATGTGTCTGCCCTATCCACAATGAGTGTGTTGGCGTTGGGAATATCAATCCCACTTTCGATAATTGTTGTACAGACAAGGATGTCAAAATCTCGATTCCAGAAACCTAAGATCACATCTTCAAGTTCTCGCTCACCCATCTGGCCATGGGCCACACGAATGCGCGCCTCAGGAACTAATTGCCCCAGACGAATAACAACGGCGTCAATACTTTCAACGCGGTTATGAATAAAGAAGATTTGTCCATCGCGGAGTAGTTCGCGGTGAATAGCAGCAGTCACCTGCTTCTCCTCGTAAGGTCCCACATATGTCAGGACTGGATGCCGCTCTTCTGGTGGGGTCGTGATGTTGGACATCTCTCTAATCCCAGTAATTGCCATCTCTAGTGTGCGAGGAATAGGCGTTGCAGACATAGAGAGCACATCGACGTTTGTGCGTGCTTTTTTAAGCTCTTCCTTATGTTCAACACCAAAGCGCTGTTCTTCATCGACAATGACAAGTCCAAGATCGCGAAAATTCACATCCTTAGAGAGCAGTCGGTGAGTGCCAATGACAACGTCGATGGAACCGCTAGCAACTCCGTCTAATATCTCTTTGCTTTCTTTTGCTGTATTAAATCTTGAAAGACCGGCTACCCGAACTGGAAAACCTGCGTAGCGGTCGTGAAAAGTCTTTAAGTGTTGCTGAACGAGAAGTGTTGTCGGAACTAGAACCGCTACCTGCTTTGCATCTTGAACGGCTTTAAATGCCGCGCGAATTGCGATCTCTGTCTTTCCATATCCCACATCGCCACAGACCACTCGATCCATAGGATAAGAACGCTGCATATCTGCTTTCACTTCATCAATGGTTGATTGCTGATCAATAGTTTCAACATATGCAAAAGAAGCTTCAAGTTCTCTCTGCCAAGGGGTATCAGGAGAGAATGCAAAACCTGGTGCGCTCATGCGCGCTGCATAAAGCTGAATAAGTTCTGCTGCAATTTGTTTCACTGCCTTACGGGCGCGCTTTTTAGCGTTCTGCCAATCTGATCCGCCAATGCGGTGAACCGAAGGAGCTTCTCCACCTACATAGCGAGTTATTTGCTCAAGTGAGTCAGTTGGTACAAATAGTCGATCTGCTGGTTGTCCGCGCTTAGATGATGCATATTCAATAACCAAATATTCTCTAGAAATTTTACCTACCGTACGTTGAACCAATTCGATGTATCGGCCCACGCCATGTTGTTCGTGCACCACATAGTCACCAGGCTTAAGTTCAAGAGGGTCAATCGCCTTCTTGCGCCGAGATGGCATTCTTGCTTGATCTTTATTGCTGCTCTGAACCCCCGAGATATCTTTTTCCGTAATAAATACCGTCTTATATTCATCGCAAGTGAAGCCGTGCTCGATAGGGGTTGTCAGCACATAAATTGCATCTCGGGTGAGATTTGGCGCGAAGTTCTTGAGCAAACGAACTGGCAGATCACTTTCTTGAAAGAGCTTGGCATAACGTTCAACAATTCCTGGTCCTGCAGCTGTAAAAATCAGTAAATAGCCATTCGTGAGCCACTTCTTTGCATCGGCAATCATCTCTTCAACTTTGCCACCGTAAGACTGAACGGCGCGAAATACTTGAGCCTTACCTAATTGATCTGCATCAGTGGAATATGGATCGATAGATGACCAACCTTGTGAACCAGTCAGGGAATCTAATTCAAAATAGCCACCACGCTCTAATTGTTCACTTAGATCTATTGGAGCATCTGCGCCCATAGCGGCACTTGACCAGGAAGCTTCCAAGAACTCTTCATTTGTCATAATCAAATCAAGTGCTCTAGATCTTATGCGCGGAGAATCAAGTGTGATTACTTCATAGCCTTTGGGCAAGAGATCAATAAGTGAAACAAGTTCACCAGACAGCGCACCTAATAAAGATTCCATGCCATCGACATATATTCCTTGGGCAAGTTTGTGAGCCATCTCAGATACTTGTGGAAATTCACTTTCTAAATATGCCGCTCTTTTTTTGACATCATCTGTCAGTAATATTTCTCGGCATGGATAGACGACGAGGGTTTCAGCAACTTCTTCAAATGTTCTCTGGTCGGCAACTGTGAAAAATAGGAGCTCATCGATTTCATCGCCAAAGAAATCAATACGTACTGGATGATCTGCATCTGGTAAAAATAGATCCAGAATTCCTCCGCGCACCGCATAATCTCCCCGCCGCTCAACTAAGTCAGTTCTGTTATATCCAAAGAGCTCGAGATTTTCGATGAGTGCTTGCATAGAGATCTTCTTATTTTTTGAAAGTGTCGGCAATTCGATCTGTGTAATTGCTTGATTGATTGGCTGAATCAGCGCCCGCACGGAGGTGATAATTATTTTGTGGGCAGATAGATTGCTGAGCATCTTCACACGTTTTGCTACGGTGTCAGATTTTGGGCTGAGCTTTTCGTGAGGCAAGGTCTCCCACGGATCAAATTCAACTGCTGAACCAATCCCAAGATATGTATCTAGTTCATCAATAATTTCAGATGCTCTCCGTGATGAAGAGCAGACAACAAGAAGCGGAGATGTTAAAGAGCGCTGGGCCAGCAAGAGTCCTGTGACAGAAGGTATGGCAGCTAAATGCTGAGTACTTTGATCGATCTTGATATGGGAGAAAGCGTCAATAAGTGTGTTCTTGGTGCTCACAACGCCCCTTCCATAACGGCTAATACCCCCGAATCCAATGGATACGGGGGTGAAGATGTAATTGAATTCTAGCGCGTCTAATAGATGGCAGAATTACATCTGTGACCCAGCAAGATAAGCAGACCTCCATCACAGGCGGCATCGCTCGCGATGACCAAGAGCTTCGTAGTGATGTGCGCAAACTTGCCGATCTGCTTGGGCAAAGTTTGGTTCGCCAAGAAGGACAAGATCTTCTAGATCTCGTTGAATCTGTTCGCCGCGAAGTGCGAAATGGCGGCGGTGAAGAACTTCTTAAGAACCTTGATGTTAAGCAGAGCGTGCAATTAGTACGTGCCTTTAACGCTTTCTTCAACCTTGCAAACGTTGCTGAACAAGTTCACCGTGCCAGAGTATTGAGCGAGGAGCGAGAAGAAAAAGGCTCATGGATCTCACGCGCAGTAGACAACATTCTCAAGGCACAATCAGAGCATAAAGATTTCACTCAAAAAGATATTGCGCAGTGGATGGAGGAGTTCTCAGTTAGACCCGTCTTCACAGCGCACCCAACAGAGGCAGCTCGCCGTTCTGTTTTGAGCAAGCTTGGCATCATCGCGGAATTACTCGATGAGAAGAAGAGTGCACAGAGCGAGCGCGGATTAGCCGAGGCGGTGGATCTGCTCTGGCAGACCGATGAACTTCGTTTAGGAAGACCTGAACCACTAGATGAAGCAGTCAATGCTCTTTATTACTTAGATGATCTCTTTGTCGTCACCGTTCCAACAGTTCTTGATGACTTTGCTCGTGAGCTAGAACGCCTTGGCGTGAAGATCTCTCCTACATCTCGGCCGCTTTCATTTGGCACATGGATTGGCGGAGACCGCGATGGAAACCCAAACATCACAGCATCTGTCACTCAATCTGCGATTACCCTTCAAGTTGGACACTTTATTCGCGCAATGCTCACAGCTCTTGATCCTTTGCGCCAGGCCCTCTCAGTTTCAACGCGTATTGCAGGAGCCTCAGATGAACTTAAAACATCTGTTGCAACTGATCTTGCAAACCTTCCAGAGATCGAAGATCGCTTTAAGCGTCTAAACGTTGAAGAGCCTTATCGCCTCAAAGCAACTGCAATTCGTCACAAGTTGATCTTGACCCAGCGTCGCCATAGCGCGGGAGCGCCTCATGCACCTGGGCGTGACTATGAGAACACCGCTGAATTATTAGCTGACTTAATGCTTATGCGTGATTCACTGCTGACGCATAAAGGTGAACTTATTGCTCATGGGCATCTTGAGCGTTTAATTCGCGCCGTATCTAGCTTTGGTCTCACCCATGCAACTATGGACGTTCGTGAGCATTCAGATGCTCATCACCATGCACTTGCCCAGCTTGCAGCAAAACCAGAGAAGGTTGATGCCGCTGCAGCGTCAACTATCGCGACATTTGTAGCAATTAATGATTTGATCGAAAAATTTGGCCCAGAGGTCATCGAGACATACATCATCTCTATGACTAAATCTCACGAGGATGTTCTCGCCGCCGTTGAATTAGCCAAGCGCGCTGGGCTCATCACCCCTGATAGAGCAAAGATCGGTTTTGCCCCTCTCCTTGAAACGGTTGCTGAACTTCGCGCCGCAGATACTATTTTGGATGCGCTGCTTTCTAATGCTGATTACAGAAAGCTTGTAAAGAACCGCGGAGATATTCAAGAAGTCATGCTTGGATATTCAGATTCCAATAAAGATGCTGGTATTGCCACATCACAGTGGGAGATTCATAAAGCACAGAGAAAATTGCGCGATACGGCAATCAAACATGGCGTGAAGCTTTGTTTGTTCCATGGACGAGGCGGCTCAGTAGGTCGAGGCGGCGGTCCAACATATGAGGCACTTATCGCACTTCCCTGGGGATCTATTGATGGCCAAGTAAAGATGACAGAACAAGGTGAAGTCATCAGTGATAAATATGCGCTCCCTTCTCTTGCCAGAGAGAACGTTGAGCTCTCACTCGCTGCCGCTCTTGAAGCAACAATTCTTAATCGTGCGCCTCGCCAATCACCAGATGACCTGGCCAAGTGGAGTGCATGCATGGATGTTGTCAGTGATCATTCATTTAAGGCATACCGCGACCTTATTGATCACCCAGATCTTCCTGCTTATTTCTATGCATCAACTCCTGTAGAGCAACTTGGAGATATGTTCTTAGGTTCACGTCCATCTCGTAGACCAGATGCAGCAGGCGGTCTTGGATCTCTTCGCGCGATTCCGTGGGTATTTGGATGGACACAATCTCGTCAGATTGTTCCTGGTTGGTTTGGTGTGGGCACAGGACTTAAAGCTGCTCGCCTTGCTGGTCATAGCGAGGTATTAACAACAATGCTGAAGGATTGGCATTTCTTCCGCACATTTATCTCAAACGTTGAAATGACTGCTGCAAAGACTGATCTTGCGATGGCTCGTAAATATGTCACGCGCCTTGCTGATCCTTCTCTGCATCACTTCTTAGATACGATCGAAGCAGAATTCGCTCTCACTCAAGAAGAAATTAAGCTGCTCACAAAGAAGAGTGAAATTTTGGGAGATCAACCTATTCTTGCCCGCACGCTCACTATCCGTGATGCATATCTTGCGCCGTTACACCTTTTACAGATCTCACTTCTAGAACAAGTCCGAGCATCTGCAAATCCAGATCCACTTCTTCGCCGCGCTCTACTTCTTACAATTAACGGCGTTGCAGCAGGCTTAAGAAATACTGGCTGATTTAAAGAACACAATACGTTTTTGAACGAGTGCTGCAGATACCAGCACCAGCGCCCCACCAATGAGCTGAGTAATTTTAAAAGATTCACCCAGGAGCCAGATACCCAACACAGTTGCAATCACCGGTGTTACATAGGTGACTGTGCTTGCCACAACGCTGCCCGCAGCTCTGACTATCTTGTAATTCCAGATGTAGGCAAAGCCAGTTCCTACTCCTCCAAGAATGAGGATTCCCCAAATAGATTTACTATTCCAAGGGCTATGAGTAATCCCAACACTGAGCGCAATCGGTGCCAGCATCACTACTGAGCAGGTTACTTGAGCCGCAGCAAGAGAAGGTCCAGGGTAATTGAGAGTAGCTACATGCCGCTTGGCATAAGGCATAGAAATTCCATAACCAACTGTTGCTAATAAAAGGGCGATAATCCCCTTCCAATCACTGCTACTTAATCCGCTATGAGCTCCTGTTACAAGAACAATTCCAATAAAACCAATAACAACACCAATTCCTTGATTGATATTGATCTTCTGCTCTCTAAAGCCAATACTCACAACAAGCACGGTCATAAGTGGCGTTGTTGCATTCATCAAACCCGCGATCACACTGCTCACGTGGGTCTCTGCGTATGCAAAGAGAAATCCAGGACCAGCATTAAGAAAAAGCGCCACAACTGCTAAATGACCCCAGTGAGCAAGCTTGTTTGGAAGAGGAGTCTTGGTTACTAAGCAATAAATAATGAGCGTTACTGCGCCAATGAAACCTCGCATGAAGGCAACTCCAACAGATGTCAGGGTAACTAGCCCCCACTTAATGAAGAGAAATGAAGCTCCCCAAGTAATTCCAAGGATAATAAAAGCAGGAAGCCATGAAGTGCTGGAGGGTTTTGTCTTCACTTATTATTGAAATCTTGTTGGGCCGCTTCCAAGCCTTTTTCAATGAGTGTTTCAACAACTTGAGCCCCTCTAGCGACAAGGTCTTCCACATCTTTTTTCTCAGTCGATGTGAATGGCTTAAGAACAAAATCAGCGGGATCTCCTGGGCCAACAGGGCGGCCAATTCCCATTCTTACGCGGTAATAGTCAGGTCCAGAAAAATGTGTGGTGATGTCTTTAAGACCGTTATGGCCATTATCTCCGCCACCAAGCTTCACGCGAATTGTGTTGAAAGGAATATCTAATTCATCATGAATAACAATGAGATTTTCTGGGGCAACCTTATAAAAATCGGCCAATGCCTTGCATGGTGCGCCAGATTCATTCATATAAAGCTGTGATTTAGCGAGAGTGACCCCTTGCCCAGCAACGCGAATATCTGCGATCTGAGTACGGGATTTATGTGTTGAAAATTTAGAATTTGCGGCCATGTAATCAATGACCATCTGCCCAATATTGTGGCGAGTCTTGGCGTATTGATCGCCGGGGTTTCCGAGTCCGAAAACTAACCAGCGATCAGCCATGAAAAAAGACTACTTCTTATCTGATGATTCTTTCGCAGCATCGCCGTCAGCAGCAGGAGCATCTGTTGCACCTTCAGCGCCTTCAGCAGCAGCAACGACAGGTGCTTCTTCAACAACAGCTGAACGCTCAGACAAGTGAACAACACCCATATCTGGATCAGAAACAAGGGTTACGCCATCTGGAAGAACAACATCCTTGGCATAACGACTCTGGCCAACGGCGAGTCCAGCAAGATCCAATGTGAGGAACTGTGGAATAGAAGTAGCTTCAACTTCAACAGCAATTGTGTTGTTAACGTGCTCGAGAATTCCATCTTTATCAAAGTCGCCAGATGTGTGAACTGGAATATCTACTGTTACGCGCTCACCACGGCGAACGATAACCAAATCAATGTGCTCAAGAACTCCAGTCAATGCATTTTTTGTAATTGACTTTGGAAGTGTGAGCTCTGTCTTTCCTTCAAATACGACGTCAAGAAGAACGTTAGAAGACTTCAGCGCTGTTCCAAGTTCACGTGCAGGAAGCGCGACGTGTTGTGGATTCTCACCGTGACCGTAAATCACTGCAGGAACAAGACCAGCCTTGCGATCACGACGTGATGCACCTTTACCAAAGTTGGTGCGCTTGGCGCCGTTGATTGTTATCTCGGCCATTTAATTTGCTCCTTCAGGTTCTCTGCTCTTATAAAACGGACACATCACGTTCCAAGAGAGAACCCGTCGATTACGGATATTTCTATCCCTCGCCGGAACGAAGCGCTAGGTTAGCGAATTCGGGGGCAGATTTACAAATTGAGAGTTTGGGCTTTAGGAGTGGCCGTCAAAGAGGCTTGTGACTGAGCCATCTTCAAAGACTTCCCGAATTGCCCGGCCAAGTAGCGGAGCGATCGAGAGCACGGTCAAACGGTCAAATTTAGCTTCCTCAGGGATTGGCAGAGTATTTGTGACAATCACTTCACTAACTCGAGAATTCTTCAAACGCTCTACCGCAGGACCAGAGAGGACCGCGTGAGTTGCGGCAACAATTACTTCCTTTGCGCCATCTTCAAAGAGTGCGTCTACTGCCTTAGTAATCGTTCCTGCTGTATCGATCATGTCATCGATCACTACGCAGGTCATTCCCTTCACATCACCAACCACACGTCCTGTGATGGATTCATTGGGAATACGTGGATCACGTGTTTTGTGAATGAAAGCGATAGGAACCCCGCCCAACATATCTGACCAACGCTCAGCTACCCGCACGCGTCCTGAGTCAGGTGAGACGATAGTGAGTCTTGATCGATCAACCTTGCTGCCGACGTAGTTTGTAAGAAGAGGCAATGCAAACAAGTGATCTACTGGGCCATCAAAGAAACCTTGAATTTGTGAGGTGTGAAGATCCACAACCATTAAACGATCAGCACCCGCTGTCTTAAAGAGATCAGCCATAAGACGAGCTGAAATTGGCTCGCGTCCTCTGTGCTTTTTATCTTGACGTGCATAACCATAGAAAGGTGCAACTACTGTGATGCGTTTGGCAGATGCACGCTTGAGAGCATCAACCATGATGAGTTGCTCCATGATTTGCTTGTTCACGGGAGCGGCGTGGCTTTGAATTACGAATGCATCTGAACCACGAACTGATTCTTCAAATCGAACAAATATTTCACCATTAGCAAAGTCATATGCTGATGTTGGTGTGATTGGAATGCCAAGTTCTGCAGCGACATCTTCGGCGAGTTCTGGATATCCGCGGCCGGTAAAAATCCTTAACCGCTTCTCAGAGCTCAGTCGAAGTTCGCTCACTGGCTATTCCTCCTTCGCAGACTTTACGTCTTGTGCTCCAGCCTTTTCCGCCGATGTGGCCGAAGAGGTTCCTTTACGTTTTCTCAGTACCCACCCTAGGACATTTCTCTGCTTTGCCCTAGCAACTCCGATGGAGCCGGCAGGCACGTCTTCAGTAATAACAGAGCCAGCGGCGGTATATGCCCCGTCGCCTACGGTGACTGGTGCTACCAACATGGTGTCACTTCCAATACGAACATCATTTCCCACAGTGGTGTGATGTTTTTCAACACCGTCATAGTTTACAAAAATTGTGGCGGCCCCGATGTTAGTTCCTGTGCCGATCGTTGCATCGCCTACATAGGACAGATGTGGGACCTTTGAACCCTCACCAAGCTTCACATTCTTGGTCTCAACATATGCGCCGACTTTCGTGTTTGCGGACAAGATGCTTCCGGGACGTAGGTAACTAAATGGACCAACAACAGATGTGTCGCCAATCTCTGAATCTGCTGCCCAGGACTCAAGAACGCTCGCCTTCTGTCCGACCTTCACATTGTGAAGAGTGGTGCGAGGGCCAATAAACGCTCCGCTAGCAATATGTGTTGCACCTGAAATAGCGCACCCTGGATAAATCGTCACATCTGTATCGATCGCAACACCAAAATCAATCCATGTTGTTGTGGGATCAACAATGCTCACGCCAGCTCGCATGAAGCCATCATTGATGCGATCACGCATGATTGCGGCGCATTCGGCAAGCTGAGAGCGATCGTTAATACCTAAAGTCTCGGTGTAGTCATTCGACAAGATTCCAGCAACACCAGATCCACCGCCTTTAATCAGCGCGATGACATCGGTCAGATAGAGCTCGCCTTGAGCATTGCTGCTCTTAAGTCCTGTGATGGCGCTCTTGAGAGAGGCGATATCAAAGAGATAGACGCCGGTATTAATCTCATCAATGCTTTTTTCTTCTGGGCTTGCATCGCGTTCTTCAACAATGCGCACAAGCTCACCGCTATCGGCGCGCACGATCCGGCCATAGCCAAATGGATCAGGCAAGATTGCGGTCAATACAGATGCGCGCGATTCATAAGCTGCATGTGCATCGATAAATTCTTTGAGAGTTTCGGCGCGAAGAAGTGGCGTATCGCCAGCCAGGATTAAAACGCTTCCTTTATCTGGCGCTCCCTCTAGGGCTAGTTGAACGGCGTGGCCAGTTCCGTTGCGCTCTGATTGGAAAACAGTTGTGGCTTTTGGAGCAACATCCTTCACATGCGCTTCAACTGCCTCGCGCGCTGAGCCGACAACTACGCGAAGTTCTTTGGCGCTAAGTGGCTCTACTGCGCCCAACACGTGATCGATGATTGAGCGGCCTGCAATGTTATGGAGAACTTTTGGTGTGGAAGATTTCATCCGCGTTCCTTCACCAGCAGCGAGCACAATGACGAGATCTAGTGTCATTACTACCCCCTTCATCTCTGGCGGATATTTGCTCCGCCACCAGGTATCGATCCTGGACCCTGGGCTTCAAAGGCCCATGTGCTA
>DAIQAR010000036.1:1782-11915 GCA_036781605.1 Candidatus Nanopelagicaceae bacterium | reverse complement strand
GTCTGGACTTTTCATCTCCAGCTGGTGCGTGACGGATGAACTTCACGAGTGATGAATCAACATTTGGTACTGGCCAAAAAATAGAGCGGCCAACTGTTCCAGCTGAGGAGAGATCGGCCCACCACGTTGCTTTCACGGACGGAGATCCGTAATTCTTACTACCCGGCTTTGCGATCAAACGATCTGCCACTTCACTTTGCACCATCACAACACCGCGCTGGATAGAGGGAAACTTTTCAAGAAAGTGTAGAAGCACTGGAACTGAAATGTTATAGGGCAAATTTGCTACTAGGACTGTTGGCTCTTTTGGTAGTGACTCTGTTGTCATCGCATCTTCATTTATTACGTTCAAGCGCGCTGTATCAAAATCATGAGCTGCGGCAGTGTTTGCTAGTTCACCAGCCAGCCTGTCATCAATTTCAATGGCAATTACTTCTTTTGCTACTTCAAGCAGCGCAAGGGTTAAAGAACCGATTCCTGGACCAATTTCTAGGGCAACATCATTGCTGCTGACATCTGCTGCCTTAACAATCCTTCGGCAGGTATTAGCATCAACAACAAAGTTCTGGCCTAATTTCTTTGTGGGCTTTACACCGATGCGCTCGGCAATCTCGCGTATCTCTGCTGCGCCTAGTAGGGATGCCACTAGTCAAAGCTTCCAAAGACTCGAAGTGCATTCTCTGTAACAACATCACAAAGATAATCAACGCTCTCATCTCTCACATCAGCGATGAAGCGAATGATGTTAGGAATCTGAGCAGGTGTATTGAGCAACCCTCTATGGGGCATCGGAGCCAGAAAAGGTGAATCGGTCTCAACGAGTAGTAGATGTGGCGGTACTAGTTTTACTGCCTCACGAAGAGCAGGAGCGTTCTTAAACGTCACAGTTCCTGCAAAGGAGAGCACATAGCCAGCGTCAATACATTCAACTGCCATATGCGCGTCACCTGAATAGCAGTGAAAGATTGTTGTGGCAGGCGCGCCCACTTCAAGCAAAGTATCCAGTACGGCTCTGTGAGCATCACGGTCATGGATAACAAGCGCTTTGTTTACCTCTTTAGCAAGTGCGATATGCCTCTTAAAAGAATAGAGCTGCCTATCTTGTAAGGCAGGTTCTGTGCGGAAAAAATCTAAGCCTGTTTCACCAATTGCCCTTACGCGGGGGTGTTTTGCGAGCTCTTCAATGATCTTTAAATCAGCTTCTAAGTCATCAACAACTGGCGCTTCATTTGGGTGCAGGGCAACCGCTGCTAAAACTTTGCCAGGAAAACTCTCTGCGCACTTTACTCCCCATGCAGATTGTTCTGCTGAATAACCAACTTGCATGATGCGATCAACACCAACACTTGCACAGAGTTCTAATAGATCAGCGATCGCTTTGGAATCTGGCTCTGATTCTGTAACCAATTCCATATGTGCATGGGCATCGATACATCTGCGGGTGAGCGGCGCCGGTATTGGTGCATCGGCACGTTCTTTATCTAACGTGTGACGATCAGCCATCTATTCTGACTTTTCTTCCAAACGTGGAAAGAGGACTGCGCCCTTTGTGACACGTGAGCCAGTAGGCAATTGTCCCCATGTTGCAACAGATGAAATCTTTTGCGCAGCGATATCTCCCATAGACGCTTGGGCACCGAGTGCTTCCCACAACTTCTGTGTCGTCTCAGGCATTACTGAATGCAACAAGACAGCAAGTGCGCGAACACTCTCTGCAGTGTTATATAAAACTTTATTAAGCTCGGCGGTATTGGCAGGATCTTTTGCCATTGCCCATGGTTCTTTCTCAGTTACATATCCATTGACTCTCTTGCAATACTCCATGATCGCGCCAATTCCGCCCTGGAAATCTAGCGCGCAAATTGCTTCATCGGCTTTGCTAGAGGCCGAAGCTAGCGCCGAAGCAAGACCTTTGTCTTCTGCCACTGCAGGGATAACTCCCTCACAGTACTTTTCAATCATTGCAATCAAGCGAGAAGCTAAATTACCGAAGTCGTTTGCTAGCTCAGATGTGTAGCGAGCTGACATATCTTCCCAAGAGAACGATCCATCGCTACCAAAGGGAATGGCGCGCAAGAAGTAATAGCGGAATGCATCTACGCCAAAGTGATCGGTGATTTCAGATGGAGCAATTCCAGTGAGCTTTGATTTACTCATTTTTTCTCCGCCAACAAGGAGCCAACCATGAGCAAACACTTTTCGAGGAACTGGTAGGCCAGCGGCCATAAGCATGGCAGGCCAGATCACGGCGTGGAAGCGCAAAATATCTTTACCAACTAAATGCACATCAGCAGGCCATGTCTTTGCAAATTTCTTACCGCCAGCGCTGGCAGGATCATCGCCTAAACCAACTGCTGTTGCGTAATTGAGAAGTGCGTCAAACCAGACATAAATAACTTGATCGGTATCCCAAGGAACTGGAATGCCCCAATCAAATGTTGATCGAGAGATAGAAAGATCACGCACGCCACCTTCAAGGAAGGCAACAACTTCATTACGAGCACTCTCCGGTTGGCAGGCATCTGGATTATCTTTGTAATGCTTGAGCAATTGTGGAATGAAAGCACTGAGCTTAAAGAACCAGTTATCTTCAGAGAGCATCTTGACCGGTTTGCCATGCACCTTGCACTTACCGTCATCTAAATCACCAGGTAACTTAAATTCTTCACACCCTACGCAATAAGGCCCCTCGAATTTTCCTGCATAAATATGACCGTTATCTTTAAGTAGTTGCATGAACTTCTGCACTCGCTCCATATGGCGAGGTTCTGTTGTGCGAATAAAGTCATCGTTGGCAATATTTAAAGCGCGCCAGTTTGGCTTCCACTTATCTTCAACCAGCTTGTCACACCACTCTTGGGGTGAGACATTATTTTCGTTTGCTGTGTTTAATACCTTTTCGCCATGCTCATCTGTGCCTGTGAGAAACCAAACTTCCTCTCCGCGCTGTCTATGCCAGCGGGTGAGAACATCTCCTGCAACAGTTGTATAGGCGTGACCGATATGAGGGGCATCATTCACATAATAAATAGGCGTCGTTAAGTAGAACGCCTTGGAATCTGCTCCTGAACTCATCCTCAGATCTTATCTGCACTCTTATGAGCAACGAGCGCATCAAATACCTGGCGCTTAGGCAGATCCAACTGCTTTGCAACGATGCCTATCGCATCCTTGCGAGACATGCCTGCACTTTCTCGCTCTAGAACCAAATTCACCAATTCATCTCCGCTGTAACTCTTCGTGCTGGCATCAAAGCCGTGTAGAACGATCGTGATCTCACCCAAAATCTCTCGGTCGGTACTCCATGCGAGTAGCTCTCCTAAGGTTCCTCGAATTGTCTCTTCGTATGTCTTTGTCATCTCTCGGCAGATTGCGCCCAAGCGATTTACTCCAAATACTTCGCAAGCATCGAAAAGTGATTCCTTTAATCGGTGAGGCGCTTCAAAGAAGATAATCGTGCGCTCTTCTTCAGCTAAATCTTCAAACCAAGCTTTGCGGGTACCCGAGGTGCGCGGAGTAAAACCTTCAAAACAGAAACGATCTGTAGGCGCTCCAGATAAGAGAAGCGCAGTCACGGGCGCAGATGGCCCTGGCAAAACTTTTATCTCAATATTCTTTTCAATGGCTGCTCTTATTAAGCGATATCCAGGATCACTAACTCCGGGCGCTCCCGCATCCGTGATAACTAAGAGATCTTCACCTGACTCCAAAATTTCTGTCAGCTGATCTAAACGTTCGCTTTCATTTCCTTCAAAGTATGAGATTACTCTGCCTGTATAAACGATTCCTAGGTCATGTGCCAGACGAGTGAGCTTTCTGGAATCTTCTGCGGCAATAAATTTTGCGCTTGTAATGACCTCGCGTAAGCGCGTTGTTGCATCACCTGGATTTCCCAGGGGGGCGCAGGCGAGTATGAGCATTGGCTAATTCTCGCAGGCTTTAGGCTTTGGTAGTGACCAAACTTCATGAGCGCTTAACCGTAGGTGGCCTTGCTCTTGTCGCTTTGATCTTTAGGCTCTGGCACTTGCAGTACCCAAAGGGCTTTGTCTTTGATGAGGTCTACTACGCACAAAATGCGAATTCACTTCTGCATCATGGCGTTGAGATAGATGGCAAGACTCATCTTGCTCAATTTATTGTTCACCCACCTATCGGAAAGTGGATGATCGCAGCAGGGATAAAACTTCTCGGTTATCATGAATTTGGCTGGCGCATTGCAGCGGCCCTCATTGGCACGGCATCTATCGTGCTTGTTTATTATGTAGCAAAAGAGTTATTTCATAACTACTTCTTGAGTCTGACTGCTGCAATTTTGATGTGCGCTGATGGTTTGAACCTTGTCATGTCTAGGACAGCTCTACTCGATATCTTCCTCATGTTTTTTATCTTGCTCGGTTTTTATTTTCTTCTCAGGGGCGCTCATACTCTTGTCGGAATTTCACTTGGCCTGGCTGCGGCAACAAAGTGGAATGGCGTCTACTACATTGCAGCTTACCTCCTCTATGTCCTTTATATCGATTACAAAAATAATCGGATCAAAGAGATTGCACCTCTACGTTTTGCTCAATACGCACTTCTTCCCGCCTTTGTTTACATAGCGAGCTGGGTCGGCTGGTTTTCTAACTCATCAGGGTATGACAGAAATTGGGCTAAGACACATAGCGGTGGTTTCTTTGACTTTATTCCTAGCGCAATTCGCTCGTGGTGGCACTACCACTCAGAGATTCTTAACTTTCATACACACTTAGTAACTCCGCATGGCTACTCAGCTAATCCGTGGAGTTGGCTTGTCATGGGACGGCCAACATCGTTTTTCTACCAAACGCCACTTGGTTGCGGAGCAAAAACGTGTTCGCAGGAAGTACTTGCACTTGGTACGCCTCTTCTCTGGTGGGCAGGCGTCATTGCCATCGCAATAACATTTGGTTACTGGATTACTCGTACAGAGCGCACAAGTATTTTGCTTTTGCTAAGTCTTGGCGCGGGCTACTTGCCATGGTTTGCCTGGCAAAAGCGGACGGTATTTACTTTCTATGCAATCGCTTTTGAACCCTTCATAATTCTGATTATTGTCTTTGTTTTATCAAAGTTTCTTGAACCAGATGAAGGTGGAAATATTCCAAAGATACGCAGCTATGCGACTTATGGATTTATTGCCCTGATTGTCTTAAATTTCCTCTATTTCTTCCCGCTCTTCACGGGCGGAATCATTTCTTATAGCCACTGGTCAAGCTTGATGTGGCTGCCTTCTTGGATCTAATTATTCGTTAGATGCAATATCCCGCTTTTGCGCCGCTTGCTCTGCAAGCTCTTGATCAAAGAGTTCATCCCTTGTTGCAACTTCCAATACTTGCTGACGCTCTTGTTCTGCGCTCCAATGTCCTGGAACTGTAAGGTCAATAATTCTCTTTGGTGTGAATGCTTTCGGAGCAGTTGCATATGTTGGTTTAGGAACTGCAACTGGTGACCAACCACCCTGTGTTGCTGAGCGATCTTTTGGAATAACTGTGATGCCTGCCGTGTCAGGTCTATCGGCAAGTGGAATCCAATGTTCAGGAGATGACTCAGGAATTTCATGGCCGAGTGAAATTCGAACAGTTGGATCAAGATTAATTTCAGTGGTCGTAATTGTTTGAAGCGCCCGCAGTCTCTTGACTTTCAGCTGAGCTGCGACAACTTGGCGCCTGACATTAATTAAATAAATTGCAAAAGCTGTTGTCGGAATTAAAAGTATTGATGTAGTAATCACTCCTGTGACTACCGCGCCTGCTGTTGAAGCAAATGCAATAAAAAGTATTCCAAAAATTACTCGCCTTACTAGCAAGGTTTTTCTTCTTTTATCAGGATCAATTGGCTCTGGAATATTAGGAGTTGAAGCAACAACCTTCATTGCACTTTTATATCTCTCAGTAGCCCGGCCTGTTGATGCGTCATGGTGGGTCAACCAGCGCGGGAGAAAGTAAGCACCCCACATGCCTAGGATGATGAGATAGATAAGACCCGACGCCATGGAATGTAACGATAAACGTAGTCGGGGGTAAAAGCGTGGATTTGGGCGCTATGTCCTAATTTAAATTTTTGGGGTTTTCGGCAACAAAGGTCAGGTGATCTCGCCAATCCCCATCGATATGTAAGAAGCGTTCACGAATTCCCTCGAATTTATAGCCACTTTTTTCAGCTACTTTTTTGGATGCCAGATTCTCTGGCCTCATGCTGATCTCGATACGGTGCAAGAGCAATTCATTGAATCCAAATTGGGTCAGAGTTTTTACAGCCCGCGTTGCATAGCCCCGATTGGCATAGCGCTGATCAATCCAATAACCGATATGGGCTCCCCTATAGGCACCAAAAACAATTCCTCCCATAGTGATCTGCCCAATAAATTTATTTTTTCCCTCTTCGCGGATCCATATTGCAAGAGCGAGCTGGCGCAGTTCTTTTCCTTCGCGGTTGTAGTGACGAACCATCTGAGCAAATGTTGGAAGAGGTCCTTCACTATCTACCTTTGGACGTGTTGCCTCCCATGGACCAAGCCATTCGTTATTAATACGACGAACGTCAGACCATCTCTTTTGATCTCGTCGCCTAATTGGCTGCAGCGTAAGTTCACCATCAGTGATTTTTACTGGCCACATTACGTCCATGAATAAATACTAGTTAAATAAATTCTAATTACTACGGTCTAGAACCATTATTTCCACACTCTCTCCTTTAAGAGCGCCAGGAGAATCAGCATGAATGGCAATCAGGGCTTGAGCATCGGAGAGGGTAAAGAGTTCTGTCTGGTCAGAAAGTGGTGTCACACTACTTCCACTTGAATCACTTTCTACAGTGGCTCGAACAAATGAAGTAACCCCAATTGCCGATTGAACATCTGCTGTTATTTTGGCTTTCATGGTTGGGCGGAAGATATTTGAAACTCCAAGCATTTTTCTGATCATGGGGCGAACAAATACCTCACAAGACAAAAATGCGGCGATTGGCTCTCCCGGTAATGTAATAACGGGCACCTTATCTGGTCCAATAGTTCCAAAGCTATGACTTGATGTTCCTTCAATACCGGGTGTAACACTGGTGATGTCACCTAATTCTCGAAGCACAGATTCGATCAAATCAAATGAGCCATCACGGCTCTCTCCGCTAATAACAATCAGATCTGCTCTCACTAATTGGTCTTCAATGACATCCTTGAGTTGGGCATGATTTTCAGGAATAGCGTGAACCCGATAACCCACCGCCCCAGCTTCTTTGACTGCAGTTGCAAGCATCCATGAATTAGTCTCAAATTCATCCTGCTCATTTTCAAGTTTTTGACCTGGTTCAACGAGGTCATCACCTGCTGAAATAACTACTACACGTGGATGCGGCTGTGTTGGCAAGCTCGCTAAACCAATTGATGCTGCTAAGCCAATTTGAGTAGAGCGAATACGAGAACCTTTGCGAAGCACTAGACGCTCTCCTGCATAAATATCTTCAGCAAGTGTTGCGCCATGAGCATCTAGCAAGGGCATATCGAAAGGAGTAAGCGGAGATGAGATCTCAAGAAGTTGAGCGAGCATCTCTTTCACGCTGATCACCGATAAATTCGCTTCTAAATCCACAACCAAACCCTACTTCTTCCCTAAGGTAATCCCATGGAAGCAGAGCAGAAGAGAGAGCTGCGCTTAGAATTTCGAAAAGAACGTGAGCAGAGTTACATCCCCAGCACATGGCTGCATATTGCTAACTGCGCTGAGATTCAAAGAGCTCAAGTAATTGCTTCATACATCTCTTATGACTTAGAGCCAGAGACCAAAGATCTCAATCTGACATTAATAAATAGCGGCAAGAGGGTTCTTCTGCCCAGAGTTGCTGCCGATAATGGACTTGAATGGATTGAGTGGAACGGCGCCAGCAGTATTTTAGAAAAGCGTGGAAAAATCATGGAGCCAGTGGGACCAGCGATCAGTGATCTATCGATCATTGATGTAGCGGTAGTGCCTGCACTCGCAGTTGATCGCGCAGGTAATCGTTTGGGACAAGGTGGCGGCTCTTATGACCGCGCACTATCAGAACTCTCTGCGTTTAATGTATGGAGCGTTGCGATGATCTACGGTCATGAATTAGTGAGTGAAAACCTTCCGCATGAGGCACACGATAAGAAAGTAAGCGCCGCCGCTACTCCTACGATCATTGTTCGTTTCTAGCGCTCATCCCTGCGGTTGAGCTCGGCCAAATACTTGTTGTATTTAGATAATTCGTCTTCTTCGCCCATTGCAGCTGCCCGATCTGAAGCACGATCAGTACGTTTAGATTCTCTGGTGTCATCTTTTACCCATTGAATAAACGTTGCAATAAGCGCAATCAAAATAGGAATCTCTCCCATAGCCCAACCCAGCGCCCCACCTGTGTGCTGATCGGTTAAGAGATTTGTAATCCACGGAGTGTGAAGAGAGGTGAAATATCCCCCATCAATCAGAGTTGATGTAGAGAGCAAAGTAATTGAGAAGAATGCATGAATGCTCATCGCAGCAAAGAGAATAATGATCCTCACGATATGTGGAATTTTGCGAGGGTTTGGATCTATTCCGATAATGACATAAAAGAACAGGTAGCCCGCAAGTAAAAAGTGTAGATCCATAAATAGATGTCCACTATGGCTTTTCATCAGTGAGCCAAAAAGTGGAGTCAAATACAGCGCAAAGAGAGAGCCATCAAAAATTGCCAGAGCAACAATTGGGTTAGTCAAAATCGTCATATATCTAGAGTGAATTAGAGCGATGAGTGTTCCCCTGATTCCTCGCTCATTTTCTGTGCGACCTTGCGGAAGAGTACGAAGCGCCAAAGTAATAGGAGCGCTCAGCACAAAACCAATTGGAGCAATCATTCCCAAAACCATGTGCGCAACCATGTGGTAAGAAAATGCAAAGTGCGCGTACACACCTAAACCACCGCTCGTTGCAAAATCAACACCTGCAACACCTAGAGCAAATGCCACTGTGCGCCCCACTGGCCATTTATCACCACGTTTGCTGAGTACAAGTACGCCTTTCACATATAGCGCTGTCATAAGAAGCAGTACTCCAATAATCGTTGCATCTGGCACATATGCACTAAGTACTCTCCATAAATTTGGAGCATCTGGCATTGAAATGCCAGTAATAGAAAGTACTTGATCACTTTCTAGCTTCAGACCGGCCTGTGAAATGGGCGGGGCAGTGGTGGAGAGCAAGCCGCCAATGCAAACTGTTTCAATCATGATGAGAGATTCATTGACAAGAAGTCTAAATAATTGCTGGGAACCAGTGAGCTTATTCCTAATATATTTACGATGCTTACTTCCGATAAATACAAGTACGACAAAAAGCGCGATCTTAACGCCCACCAAAACTCCAAAAAGTGAATTCCAAGCTGATAGAAAGTTCAATCTGGTCCATGCACTTATTACCCCACTGGCACCCACAATAATCGCACACCACAGAGCCAGTGAACTAAACCGAGTAACTGATCGTTCGCGCTCATGTGGGGCAATTGCTATTAACCCAATAACGCCACCAACCCAGAGTGAAACAAAGAGCACATGGAAAATGAGCGCACCTATAGCAAGTCCGTGGTTTCCCGCGCTACTTGCATGTGAGTGGAAGATAGGGATGATCAGGGCAAGGAGTGTGAAAAGTAGTGCTAAATAAATTCCGCCAACCTTTTTCACTCTTCCCAATGAAATGAGCACAATAAAGCCCATCAATATTTGAAAGAGGAAATCACGTCCTAGTGAAGTTTGGAACATAAACGATCGAAGCACGCTTGCATTAAATGCATCAAGGAATCCAAGACCCAACAAGTTTGCGACTTCCGTAAATATTCCTCCGAATACAGTCACAAACCAGACCAGAGTTACAAAGCGAGCAAGATTTCGAAGGCGTATACCTTCAGCAGTCAGAACTCCCTTTACCTCTGTGACAAGAAATCCTGCAGCATAGAGAAGTCCAATCGCAAGAATGATCGCAACCAGATTCAAATCTTTCACGATAGGAATAAGAGTCCCTACGAAAGAATTTGACGTTAATACATGCCCATGACTTACTTGTTCAGTTAAAAAGTGATGTTGAATCAATGGAGTTACTTGCTGCTGCGCTTAGCCACACGCGTAGGTG
>DAIQAR010000036.1:0-1682 GCA_036781605.1 Candidatus Nanopelagicaceae bacterium | reverse complement strand
TCTGTCGCACTGAGCAGTGTGTAATTCACTGTGTAAATTCCACTTGCATTAAGTGGCTTAACTCCAATAACTGCTGTGGTGTCACTAATCGTGAGCGAACCATCATCTACTTGTTTACCAGTTGGATCAGTTACTGAAATGCTATTTCCATCAGTAAGAAGCGCCACAGCTGACGTAACCGAAACAGCGTTAGGGGCAACGCTTAGGACAGCGCCAACTGCTGGGGAAGTTGAAACGAGTGAATTTGCTAGAGCGCTTGGCATGAAGCCAATCTGTGACAAAGCTGCAATCGCTACTGCTGCAATTCCCATTCTCACACGCACGAACTCACTCCCTCATCTCCTCGATTAGAGCTAATCCTCTCACTTCTTTACACTTACTCCTATGCCAACCTATGAATACGCCTGCTCGGCTTGTGGCCATGAGTTTGAGGCAGTTCAGTCCTTCTCTGACGCAGCGATCACCGAATGCCCAGAATGTAAGGGTGAGGTTCGTAAGGTTTATTCAAATGTGGGAGTAGTTTTCAAGGGCTCAGGTTTCTATAAAACCGATTCGCGCACTGCAAAAACTACTACCCCAAAAACTGAGACTCCAAAACCTGCGGCTGCCCCCGCTCCAAAACCTACAAAAAGTGAATAATTAAAATCTATTCGTGATGTGGCGGTTTATCCGCAGCAATTTGAGCATCTCGATCCTTCGCCGCTTGGATTTCAGCAGCATCTTCCCGCGATTCCTCAGAAGTCTTGCTCGGGATGAACTCGCTCATGCCATAAGTCTACCTGCAATAGAATTCCCTTATGGATCTCATCGTCAGCCTGCAGTGCAAAGATCAGCCAGGCATCGTGCACTCCATGACTACTGCAGTCTTGGCTTGCGCTGGCAACATTATTGAGAACCAACAATTTACAGATACTGCTACGGGCATTTTTGTCATGCGCACGAGGTTTGAAACCTCAAGCTCTCTTGCAGATGCAAGTAAAGCAATTGCCGATGGACTCTCCCATCTGAGCCCAACTCTTCACATTCGCCAAACCTCCACCAATAAACGGGCTCTCGTGCTTGTGACAAAAGAAAGCCACTGCCTGCGCGATCTTCTTTATCTTCAAGAGCTGGGGGAGCTTCCTATTGAAATCCCAGCAGTTCTTTCAAACCATGAAGATTTACGTTCTTTGGTTGAATCACATGGTCTTCCATTTATCTATCTTGGAGAAGATAAAAAAGCCGCCGAGTCGAAGATCCTTGAGCTTGTAAAATCTGAGGCCATTGATTTTGTAGTACTCGCCCGTTACATGCAGATCCTGTCGCCAGAATTCTGTCAAAAGATGAATGGCGCAATTATCAATATCCACCATTCCTTTTTGCCAGGTTTTAAAGGGGCTAAGCCTTATCACCAAGCGCATGAGCGCGGTGTGAAGATTATCGGGGCAACAGCGCACTTTGTTACTTCAGATCTTGATGAAGGTCCCATCATTGAACAAGATGTCGCTCACGTTACCCACAGCGCAACTCCTGATGATCTGATTGCTATTGGACGCGATATTGAGCGCCGAGTTCTTTCACGAGCTGTTAAATTGTTTGCACAAGACCGCATATTTATTGTTGGACAGCGCACCGTAATTCTTTAACACTATTTTGTGTCCCAGGCCGGAGTTGAACCGGCGACCTACCGCTTAGGAGGCGGT
>DAIQAR010000035.1:0-11985 GCA_036781605.1 Candidatus Nanopelagicaceae bacterium | reverse complement strand
TTGTTGCAACACGAGAATAGCCACACTCATCACACTGAACGATGAGGCCACTCTCCTTGCTATAAAAGAGCTCTAACTCTTTAGAATGACAAAATACGCATTCTGGAATGTCAATTACCTGTTGCACGGTTACCTCCTCTCCTAAACAGGCAAATACACTGAGGAAGTGTCAATAGTGTGACACCAACCTATGCTTGGGGGTTCGCTTCTGAAGTGAATGGATGGTTAAATGAAAATTAAAAATGAGCCCCTCTAGCGTTAGCCAGAGAGGCTCACAATTTCCTATAAAGTGAGTCTTAGGACTCGCCAGCTCTACGCCGGCGAATGTTATCTGTGTAGACAGCTATAACAATAACTACGCCCACGACGACATATTGCCATTCTTGCTGAACCTGGAGTACCTGAAGTCCATTTGTGAGAACAGAGATAATCAGGGCTCCAATCATTGTTCCCCAAATACTTCCCTTACCCCCAGACAAGGATGTTCCTCCAATAATTGCTGCAGCGATTGCCTGAAGTTCATAACCTAATCCAAGGTCAGGTTGGGCAGCGCCCAAACGTGATGTCAGGACAACCGCACCAAGGCCGACGAATACTCCACAAAGAGCATAAATTGCAATGAGCCAGCGATTGACCTTTACACCTGAAAGTTTGGTGGCTTCAAAGTTTGATCCTAATGCAAATGTGTAGCGTCCAAGGACTGTGCGATTCAAGATTACTGAAGCAATGATCGCGGCAAAGAAGAGAATTAATGCTCCGTTTGGAATACTTCCAATCAAGTTACCTTGAGCGATACTTGACCAGCCTTTTACATCTGCAAAAATAATTGGTGCTAGGTGAGAGAGAACTAATGCTAGGCCTTGGCAGGCTTTCATCGATGCCAATGTAGCAATAAATGGTGGGAGTCTAAGAAAGGCGATCATAAATCCATTCAAGGCACCAACAAACGCGCCAAAGCCCATGCCGATTACAAGCCCGCTCCAAAGTGGAAGCTTCCACCCAACAACATAATGACCAACGATTACGGCGCAGAGCGTCATGTTTGTACCGACAGAAAGATCAATTCCGCCGGTAATGATGACAAAGGTAATTCCAAGGGCTAGCAAGCCAACAACTGCTGTTGACATCAAAATACCGTTAGAAATATTCAACCAGGAATAAAATGCGGGTTGCATGAAGGAAAAGAATGCGAAGAGTGCGATCAGTCCTGCGAGAGCAAATACCTGTCCAATTTCGCGCCGAACAAATTCCATCAGTCGGTTACTTGGTATTGCCTCAGTCTGACTCTTGGTGATATCTGACATTTTTATCTCTTCCTGTTATTTTTGTTAGTTGCGATACTTGGTTGCGTATTCCATAATTACTTGTTGACTCGCATCTTTGTTATCTACAATTCCTGTCAAGCGTCCCTCACACATGACAGCAATCCGATCAGACATGCGAAGAACTTCTGGGAGCTCAGATGAGATCATGATGATTGACTTACCTTCGCTTGCTAACTTCTCCAGTAAGCGGTAAATCTCATCCTTTGCTCCAACATCGATACCACGCGTAGGTTCATCAAAAATTAAGATATCGCAATCTTCAGTGAGCCACTTAGCAATAACAACTTTTTGTTGGTTTCCTCCCGAAAGATTCTTAATAAACTGTCTTTCAGATGGTGTTTTAATGCGAAGGGTGTCGATGTAATGCTTCGTAATTTCTTTAGCCGGCTTACCTTTGAAGAAACCGATTTTATTAATAAATTTAGGAATTGAAGCAAGTATGACGTTAAATGTAACGTTTTGACCCAGCATCAGACCAAACTTCTTACGATCTTCCGACAGGTAACCGATGCCAACTTTGACACTATCAGCGGGATCCTTAATGTTTGATTCTCTTCCATCGACAAATATTTTTCCAGCGCTCCTTGGGTCGGCTCCAATAATCGCACGTGCGAGTTCCGTACGCCCTGCACCAATGAGGCCAGCGAACCCCAGAATTTCGCCTTTACGCAATTCAAAAGAAACATCTTGAAGAAGGGTTGGGGTTGAAAGGCCTTCAACTTTAAGGACCACTTCATGGTGACTCTGACGGTTTTCTGGCCGTTGATCCTGACTAATTTTACGACCCACCATAAGTGAGATGATCTCAGGAATTGAAGTTTCTTCCATGTTAAGAGTGCTGACATATTCACCATCACGGATCACGGTCACTCGATCTGATATTTGGTTAAGTTCTTCGAGGCGGTGGGAAATAAAAATAACCCCTTTGCCAGACTTTTTGAGATTTTTGATAATTTTAAATAGCGCGGCAGATTCTTTTGGGGTCAAGGATGACGTGGGTTCATCCATAATAATTACTTCGCCACGATAAGAGACCGCTTTTGCAATTTCGACCATTTGCTGACGAGCAATTGTTAACTCACCTACGCGTTGCTTAGGGTTTAATTTTAGATCCAACTCCTCAAGTAATTCCTGTGCCATTTTGTTAAGGCGGATATCATTTAAAAAGATTTTGCTTGCCCTGCGAGGTTCTCGGCCAATAAAAATATTTTGAGCAACTGTAAGGTGTGGCATCAAATTGAGCTCCTGGTGAATAATACTTATTCCCAGATGATGCGCTTCTAGAGGGTTTGAGACAACAACTTCTTTGCCCTTGTATTGAATAGTTCCTGAATCTTTTTCATAAATTCCAGACAAGATTTTCATAAGAGTAGATTTACCGGCACCGTTTTCGCCGATGAGTGCATGCACTTCGCCAGCTTTGAGATCAAACTTCATGTCGATCAGGGCTTTAACACCCGGGAATTCTTTGTTAACACCTTCAACTAGTAACAGTTGTGTATCCGACATTAATACCCTCCAAGGCGATATAAAAGCACGATCATAATCCTATTGAAATTACCTTTGAAGATCTAGTCAGTTTTCCTGTGAATTATAAATAAAATGGGGGCCAAGGTTTGACCTTGGCCCCCATTTCTAGTACTTGGTCTTACTGGTACAAATCAGCAACGATCTTTGGATCAGTGATGTTTGACTTGTCATAGTAGTAGTAACCAGTATCAATGAATGACTTTGGAAGCTTCTTGTTACGGATGTAGTTAACAAGTGAGTCAACCACTAGCTTTCCAATACCAACTGGATTCTGTGTGATAGCACCAGTCTGGATACCTGAATTGATGTGGTCGATCTGCAACTTACCAGAGTCAAAACCAATCAACTTGATCGCTCCTGGAGCAACCTTATTGTTTGCAAGAGCAGTTCCTGCTCCTTCAGCACAACCTTCGTTGGTAGCAAAAATACCAGCGATTTTTGGATGAGCTGTGAGGATTGCTTGAGTCTGTGTTTGTGCAAGGTTCTGATCTCCACCTTCTGCATAAACAGTTGGATCAAGTGTGATGTTAGGGAACTTAGCCTTGATTTCAGTGATGAAACCGTTAGCACGATCTATACCTGTTTGGTTTGTTTGTGAGTGTCCAAGAACGATTACCTCACCTGTTCCGTTGAGCAACTTGCCCATTTGGTCAGCAGCAGCAGCACCAGCACCAAGGCTGTTTGTTGCAGCAAAGCCAAGTGCGATTGGTGAGCTTGCTCCGAGTACAGCAGTTGCTGAACCAGCGCGAGTATCAAATTCAACTACTGGAATGTGATTCTTGTGAGCTACAGCTAGGTGAGAAAGTGATTGTGTTGTACCAAGAGCGGCATAACCAATTCCATCTGGCTTAAGTGCGATAGCTGTATCAAGCATTTGTAGCTGTTGATCAATATCTGTTTCAGCTGGAGGTCCTACGAAGTTGACTTTTGCGCCAACAACTTTACCTTCATTAACTGCGCCAGCCTTAACTGCTTGCCAGAACTGAGCAGTGAATCCCTTAGCGATTAATTGCAAGTTAAGAACCTTTGGTGTTGCAGCGTGTGCTGAGGTTCCTGTGCTTACAACTAATGCAAGTGCTGCAGCTGCAGCAATTCCTTTAGTTAGCTTCTTCATGGATTTCCTTTCAGAAAACGGCCCTGTGCCGCTGTGAGGCAAACCCTATACGCAAGAGCGAAGAGGGGCTAGAAAAAATCCAGGATTTCACGCTCAGTCCTATAACGAAATCGTTACATTGAGCCCATCCCGACGTTCAAAAGGCAGTTCTGCAAGGGGTTTGCAATAGGTGACTAAATGGCTCCGCCTGCAACGATATTGATCAAGGGTTTACCTTTGGCCAGTCTTGAAAGTTGATCTTCGACTAATTTCTTTCCACGAGGTTCAAAGGCTGAGCTATCTCCGCCAACATGGGGAGTGATGATGACGTTTTTAGCGCTCCACAAATCATGACCCTTTGGCAGCGGCTCAGGGTCTGTTACGTCTAACCCCGCAGTAATTCTTCCGGTATTTAGTTCTTTCACCAATGCTTCTGTATCGACGACGGGGCCGCGTGCAACATTCACAAGCGTCGCTCCATCTTTCATCGCAGATATTCGTCTGGCATTCATAAAATTTTGAGTCTCTGCAGTAAGTGGAACAATTAAAATAATGACATCAAGTCTGGGTAAATAAGAGTCAAATTCTGCAATTGGAATCGATCCCTCGCGGCCACTTCGAGAAAAACTTACAACTTCAGCCTGGAAATGAGAAAGTTGGGTTGCAATTAAGCGCCCAATGTTGCCAAAGCCAACAATTCCCACTAGCGAATCAGCTAATGAACGCTCCCTGCTATGTTTCCACAAACCAATTTGCTGAGATTCCGCAAACTTCGCAAAACCTCGCCTTGATGCGATCGCTAACCCCAGGGCTAATTCGGCAGTAGAGGCATCGTGGACTCCTGCAGCGTTGCACAGCGTTACACCATTTCGCAGAAACTGAAGTACATCGTCATAGCCTGCATTTGGGCTTTGTATAACTTCTAAAGATTTCATCTCGGGAATTACCTCCAAAGGCGCACGTCCACCCATATAAAGTGGAACATAAAACTGAATCTCCCCAAGATCTTCCCGGCTGGGTAACTGACCATCCGTGTGCAAATGCTCGAACCCATGAGGAATTTTCAAATCCTCCCACTGAGTCCAAATCTTCATATTTTGATTCCTAACAACTAAGGGTATTCCTGATTTCTTTTGACCAAAGCCTAATACCCACTTGTTAATTTCGTGAGCATCACCAGCATTTACTTCTCCATCTGAAGCCTATAGGATTTTTAGATCAGAGGAAGTTAGATGCAGATTTGTCTGAATTCAAGAAGAGTAATAAGGAGATTGATGAAAATCGCACGTGTTGGCGAAGTTGGAAAAGAACGTCCAGTCGTAGTCGAGGATGACACCGCCTATTTTGTTGACTCAATCATAAGCGATTGGTCTCGAGATGAAATGGAAAACGGTGCGCTTGGTAAAGTGCAATCAGCAAATTTTTCCACACTTGAGAAAATTCCTTTTGGATCGACCCGTATTGGCTCACCAGTAACGCGTCCAACAAAGCTAATTTGTGTGGGACTTAATTATGTAAAACATATTGAAGAAACTAACGCTCAAACTCCTGCTGAGCCGATCATTTTTATGAAAGCTCCTGATGCATTTATTGGACCAAACGATGATGTCGTGATTCCACCCGGCAGTACTGCTACAGATTATGAAGTCGAACTAGCTGTAGTGATTGGGAAATCAGCACTTTATCTTAAAGACCCCAGTGAATCTAAAAATCATATACTTGGATATAGCATCTCCCAAGATATTAGTGAACGTCACTGGCAGATTGAGAGATCAGGACAATGGGTCAAAGGAAAATCATTCCCCACTTTTAATCCTATTGGTCCTGTAATTGTCACAGCGGACTCAATGAGTCCTAACGAGCTCCCCTTGTGGTGCAAAGTTGATGGTGAAGTTCGACAAGACTCATCAACTTCAGATCTACTCTTTGGTGTCGATCATCTTGTTTGGTACATATCCCAATTCATGCAACTTTTCCCAGGCGATGTCATTAATACAGGAACTCCGAGTGGAGTTGGTATGGGTTATAAGCCAACAAAATATTTGAAGGCTGGGCAGACCATTCAAACAGGCATTACGGGAATCGGTGAGATCAATTCACGAGTTGTTGCTTATTCAAAGACGCAAGGAGCCTAGATGAACAGTGAATTTAAGGGTTTAAAAGCCATCGTTACCGGCGCTGGCTCTGGAATCGGATTAGCAGTCGCCACACTCCTCAAGGAATCTGGAGCTGAAGTCTTTGGCTTTGATATTAACGAAGGGAAGATGGCGGGTGTCGCAAACTGGATCGCTTGCGATGTTTCAACAACATCAAGTGTGCAAGTCGCAATGTCGAAGGTGTCAGATAACACAGACCGTATCGACATACTTGTGAATAACGCCGGTATCGGAGCAGTGGGAACAATTGCTGACGCAACTGATGATGAGTGGAGCCGAGTATTTAATATCAACGTTGCAGGCATCGGCCGAGTAAGCGCTGCAGCGCTACCACTCCTTCGTAAGAGCAAAAATGCAGCAATCGTTAATACCTGCTCAATTGCAGCCACAGTTGGCTTGCCTAAGAGAGCTGTATACAGCGCGAGCAAAGGGGCGGTACTTGCCTTAACCATGGCTATGGCTGCTGACTTTGTCAGTGAAGGAATCAGAGTGAACTGTGTGAATCCAGGTACTGCAGATACACCTTGGGTAGGAAGGTTGCTATCTAATGCATCTGATCCCGATGCGGAGAGAAAAGCACTTGAAGCCCGACAACCCATGGGACGGCTTGTCAGTGCGGAAGAAGTTGCGCGCTCCATCCTTTATTTAGCAAGTCCCCTTCAATCCTCTACAACTGGAACGTCACTTGCGGTTGATGGTGGAATGAATGGCTTACGTTTACCCAAGTAATCAAGCCCAACTCAAAGAGGAGAAAAAATGCCAATAATCACAGGCTTCAAGACCATGGATATTAGATTCCCAACATCTAGAAGTTTAGATGGGTCTGATGCGATGAACCAAGATCCTGATTATTCAGCGGCCTACCTCATTCTTGAAACAGATCAAGCTGGACTAAGTGGGCATTCACTTGTTTTCACCATTGGCCGCGGCAACGACCTCGAGTGCGCTGCAATAGATCTACTAAAGGGCTTTGCAATTGGAAAGGATCTTGCTCAACTTCGCAAATCTATGGGAAGTTTTGCAAAAAGCCTTGTACGTGATTCTCAAATGCGATGGCTTGGGCCCGAGAAAGGTGTTACCCACATGGCTGCTGGCGCAGTTGTCAATGCCGTGTGGGATCTTTTAGCAAAATATGAGAAGAAACCTCTCTGGAAACTACTTTCAGACTTCTCTCCTGAGGAGATCGTTGAGCTAGTTGATTTTCGCTATATCAGCGACGCATTAACTCCAGAAGAGGCTTTAGCTATTCTCAAGAAGGCAGAACCAAATAGAAAAGCAAATGAAGCAGAACTTCTCAAGAACGGCCTACCTGCATACACAACATCACCAGGATGGCTCGGCTACTCCGATGAAAAAATGGTTCGACTCGCAAAAGAAGCAGTGGATGACGGCTTTACTCTTATCAAATTAAAATGTGGTGTTTCTTTGGAAGATGATAAGCGCCGCTTAGCTCTTGCGCGAGCAACCGTTGGACCTGATATTCGGATTGCCGTTGATGCAAATCAGGTATGGGACGTGAATGCTGCCATTAATTGGATTAAGGACCTTGGAGATGTGAATTTACATTGGGTTGAGGAACCTACAAATCCAGATGACGTTCTAGGACATGCGACTATCGCAAAGGGCATCGCCCCAATTCGAGTAGCAACTGGCGAACATGGAATGAATCGAATCATCTTTAAGCAAATGCTTCAAGCAAAGTCATTATCCTTCTTACAAATTGATGCCAGCCGCGTTGCTGGAGTAAATGAAAATATTGCAATTATCCTGATGGCGGCAAAATTTGGAATCCCCGTATGCCCACACGCTGGTGGAGTTGGATTATGTGAAATGGTTCAGCATCTGCCAATGTTCGACTTTGTGGCAGTGACTGGGGCGAATCCGGATCGTGTTGTTGAATTTGTTGATCACCTCCACGAACACTTTGTTGTGCCAACTAACATTCAAAAAGGTCGATATATGGCACCCACTGAACCCGGAGCGGGGGCCGAGATGTTTGAAAAAACACTCAATGACTATTCTTTCCCAAATGGGTCAGCCTGGGCATAAATGCTCAAAATTGATTCCCACCATCACCTTTGGGATCTAACGCTCACCCCCCAGCCTTGGATCCAAGGTAAGAACATGTCTGTAATCAATAAAAGCTTTTCCATTCAAGACTTAGAAAAGACAATTGCCAATACTGGCATCTCTAAAACAGTGCTAGTTCAAACTGTTCCAAATTATTTAGAAACACCCTTGCTGCTCAAATTAGCAAGTCAGGCATCACCTATTTGTGGTGTTGTTGGATGGATGAAAGTTGATGAGGAAGATGCACTTTCTCACTTAGATGAATTCTTGAGTAATGAACATTCAAGACATCTGGTTGGCATTCGAGACATGGCTCAAGATTTACCGGATGCAAATTATCTAGTAAAGCCAACAAGCATTAAAAATATACGTGCGCTTGGGGAAAAGAACCTTACATTCGACATTCTTATCAAACCTCCACAATTAAGTGCGGCGAGGGAACTAATAAGATCTGCGCCAAATACAAGATTTATTATCGATCACGGTGCCAAACCACTCATCAAGTCAAAGACGATAGAGCCTTGGAAAGGATTTATGGGGGAAATAGGTGAGTACGACAATGTTGCATGCAAAATTTCAGGACTTATTACGGAGGCGGACTGGGAGAAATGGGTTGCGAAAGATATCGAACCCTATTTCGAAGTCCTCCTGAAATCATTTGGTCCAGAAAAACTAATGTTCGGATCTGATTGGCCTGTATCACTCCTAGCTGGAACTTATATCGACGTAGTTAGACTTGCTGAAGAACTGACATCCTTAATGAGTAGTGATGAATTAGAGATGTTTTGGGCAAAGAATGCCTGCTATTGGTATAAATTAAAGATTTAGTTACTAAATTTTGATCGGTTGAATAAATCCTTCTTCTTCTAAACCTTTCCAAACCGATTCAGAAATATCAAAATCAAAGAGCTGTATATTTTCTTCAAGCTCTTTTCGATTAGCAACTCCAGAAAGAACAGTTGCAACTCCTGGGTGGCGAAGAGGGAACTGGATTGCTGCAGCCTTTAATGGAACTCCAAAATCTTGTAAGTAATTTTGAATTTTCTGAGCACGTAGTAATAATTCCTTCGGTGCTGGATCATAATCATAGAAAGCTCCCTCAACTGGGTTAGCTAATATTCCTGAGTTATAAACACCAGCAGCAACCATCCGGACATTTCGCTTCAGTACCAAAGGAAGTAATTCTTCTTGAGCAGACTGATCAAGCAGCGTGTATCGCCCTGCAATTAGTACTAAATTGAGGTCAACTTCTTTAATAACGTCACAGGCCGCCTTAGGAAAATTTAATCCAACTCCAATAGCTTTAATGACACCTTCGGAGCGCAATTTGTCTAAAACTGGATAAACGATATTGACTGCATCTTCCACCCAATCGTCGCAGTCATGGATATAAACAATCTGAATACTTTCTCCACCAAGGCGTTGAATACTCTCTTCAATAGAACGAAGAATGCCGTCTGGTGAATGATCAATCTCGATCGTAAGGTTTGGATTAGCAGTTGGCCATTTCTCCAAATCTAAATTTTCTCCTGGGCGTATTAAACGTCCTACTTTGGTAGAAATGTTGATGTCTTGGCCAAATTCCTTTATGGCTTTTCCGAGTCTTGTTTCCGCTAGACCAACACCATATAACGGCGCAGCATCAAAATAGTTGATTCCAGATTTCATTGCTGCGACTAAAGCTTCATTGCTCTGGGTGTCTGGCACATCACGGTATAAGCCAGCAATCGGAGCAGTACCAAAACTTAATTTAGAGAGAGCTAAACCTGTTCCTGCGATTTCAATCTTCTCGGAATGGCGGGGCATTTAGTATGCGACACCTGAGGCGACCATGACATTTCCATATGGATGGTAATCGCCGGTGCGAATCACCCCGATCGCACCATAAGCGAGTTGCTTAAAATCTAAATGTGGAAGAGGAATTGCTTCAGCATCGGGAAAAATTGAAAGGATTTCTTGTTTTCGAGCATCAACACTAGGTTGAATTTCTTGAGCGAACCAAAATTGCTCAACTGGAAGCTCTGATGCGATCATCTTCAAAACATCAACCACTTTAGGGAGATTTGGTCCCATGCTCAGATCAATGCAACGAACACCTTTTGGAATAGGGAAGCCAGCATCTGAGATAACAATGCGGTCAAAATGGCCGGTTTCAGCGATCATTGCAGAAACATCACGATTGAGTATGCCTGTCTTTTTCATTTCTCTCCCTATTTGATCGAATCCATAAAGCTTTGAACTTCTTCTGGCGTTGGTGATGCCATGGCCGAACCCTTGCGAGTTACCTTGAGGCTTGCAGCGTAAACACCATACTTTGTGGCAGTAAAAATGTCATCCCCCAGAGCTAAGCGAACACTCAAATTTGCACACATGGTATCTCCTGCACCGATCGTATCGATAACATCTACACGTGGGGCTGAAACTATCTCGCTCTTTTTGCCATCTGAAACGTATGCACCTCGTGGCCCGAGAGTAATCACAACATACTGGCAGGATGTGATTTCATGCAGCTTTTGAGCTTGCTGAGCTAAATCTGATTTTATTCCTGTGAGGTCTTCTGCTTCTGACTCATTAGGGACAAGCACGTCAACCAAATTCTTGAAGTCATTAATCGGAGCAACTGGTGCTGGTGTCAATATAACTTTTACACCGTTTTCTTTTGCAATCTTTGCAGCCGCTAAGTTCCCAGACAGTGGTAGCTCGAGTTGTAGTAATAGGACGTCAGAATCAATAATTCCAATTTTGTGCCGCTCAATATAGGCATCTGTACCAGAATCATTTGAACGCAACATGATGATAATTGAATTATCGCCATCTGCAGTAACAACAGGAAGCCCTACTCCTGTTCCAAGTTCCTCGTGTCGCTCGATATGGTTTGCGTCAACACCTTCACTCGCAAAAGCCCTCATAAAATCATCGCCAAAACTATCGCGGCCAAGATTGCCGAGCATCGCGCTTTGTGCCCCAGCTCTTCCTACAGAAATTGCCTGATTGAAGCCCTTGCCACCTAATGAGATTGAAAAACTATTCCCTTTCATAGTTTCACCAGAATTGGGACGTCGATCGGCATAGGCAACCAAATCCATCATGAAACTTCCAAAGGTAGTGACTTTCGTGGTCATGTGAGCTTGGTCGCCCCCAGTGCGCCGCCAGGGTGACGCTTTTTAAAATCCGCGGAAGTGAAATCTCGGAATGCCATAAGAGAAGATGCAAGTGCATCCCCTGCTGCAAGAGCCAGCAGGGTTGATGTAGTTGGTGCCATATTCAATGGGTCAGACTCACTCCCATAAGAAACTTGTAGTAGGACATCGGCCAGCTTCCCCAATGTTGAATCGCCGCTACTCGTCATCGCAATAACCTTAGATCCCCAGGATTGCGCCATCTTTGAGATCTGGATTACTTCCGCGGTCTCGCCAGAATTAGAAATCGCTAGCAATACGTCATCAGGTCGAATAGCGCCTGAATCGCCGTGCAATGCATCTGCTGCATGGAGAAAGAAAGATGGCGTTCCCGTACTAGATAAAGTTGCTGAGATCTTTGCACCAATGAGTCCAGTCTTTCCGAGCCCAGTCACAACCAACATTCCTTTAGAATTTGCAATTAATTCGATCGACGGGACTAAAGTTTTCCCAAAAGTGTTGGCAAAAGCGGTGAGTGCAGCTGTTTGAATGTGTAGTGACTTCTCAGCCGCATCAAGGGCGGAAGCAATATTCTTTTCACTCATCAGTTCTCCGATCTGAATGTCAGGAAAATAATTGGTGGCGGGTGAAGGATTTGAACCTTCGAAGGCAGAGCCGGGGGATTTACAGTC
>DAIQAR010000034.1:8123-12017 GCA_036781605.1 Candidatus Nanopelagicaceae bacterium | reverse complement strand
CCCTCACGAGCTGACTTGTGTAGTGAGGAACGCACGGTGAGTGAAGCAACAATTGCTGCAACCACGCCACCGTTTTTTAGTATGTGGTCACCAACTTGCCACGAGAGTGCAGCAGCAAATGCTGTAACTAAAACTTGCTGGATCCAGTACCAGCGATCAACAACCGCCTGACGGAAGCGTGAAAGTACTCGCACCAACCAAGGCTTTTGCTGTTTATCAATTTGTGCCGGACTCATGGGCTCAGTCTAGCGAAAACTACTTTTACCCATTCCTGATGCATTTAAATGCTTGGGATATTGCTAAATGTTGAATTCAAGCTCGGTATTTCTTGAGACTGAGTTTACGACAACTTGATTGGCTCCAATTGTGCTATCCGCCCCGATCGTAATATTGCCCAGAATTTTGCACCCCGCACCAAGTAAAACCCCATTTTCAATTGTTGGATGGCGCTTGCCTTTAGAAGCAGTACGACCGCCCAAGGTGACTCCGTGATAAATCATCACATCATCGCCAACAATCGATGTTTCCCCAATAACGACACCCATGCCGTGATCGATCACGACGCGGCTTCCAATCTGCGCGCCTGGATGAATTTCAATTCCCGTGGCATTTCGGGTGCGACTTGCGAGCACTCGAGCTAAGAACTTGAGATTGTTTTTCCATAGCCAATGCTCAACTCTGTGAGCCCACAGCGCATGCACACCCGGATATGTAGTGAGTATTTCAAAACGACTACGTGCAGCAGGATCTCGGAGCATCACTGCGTCGAGATCCTCTCGAATACGCAAAATTACCTTACTCATAGCTGGCACTTTTAAATGTTTACTGAAACTGGCTCGTCAAGAAATTCTTTATAAAGAGGTGTTGACAAGTAACGCTCACCAAAGGATGCAAGTACGACAACGATAATTTTTCCTGCAAATTCAGGCCGATCAACAATCTGAGAAGCTCCCCAAAGCGCAGCACCTGATGAAATACCGGCAAGAATTCCTTCCTCTTGTCCTGCTCGCTTTGCAAATGTAAAGGATTCTTCATTCGGAGCAGAAAGAACTTCGTCATAAATCTTTGTATCCAAAACTGCTGGAACAAAATTGGCTCCAATACCTTGCAATGGATGGCCGGCAGGTGCTCCACCGGTAAGGACTGGTGAGGCAGCAGGCTGAACTGCAAATATTTTGATTGCAGGATTCTTCTCTTTCAGAGCTTGTCCGACTCCAGTAATTGTTCCGCCTGTTCCAACCCCCATGACAACTGCCGCCACTTGTCCGTCTGTGTCTTTCCAAATTTCTTCAGCAGTAGTTGCACGATGAATTGCAGGGCCTGCTTGATTTTCAAACTGACGGACCAATACGCCACCTTGTTCTTTACCAATCTCTTCTGCTTTCTCCACTGCGCCCTTCATTCCAACTGCGGCAGGGGTCAGAACTAAAGTCGCGCCAAGTGCACGAAGGAGTGCACGGCGTTCTCTTGACATTGAATCTGGCATTGTAAGAACAACTTTGTATCCACGAGCAGCACCGACAGAAGCAAGTGCGATGCCTGTATTGCCACTTGTTGCTTCAACGATTGTGCCACCTGGCTTCAGTGCGCCACTTTTTTCTGCATCATCTACCATGGCAACAGCAAGACGGTCTTTGACAGTTGCAGTTGGGTTATAAAACTCTAACTTCCCCACCACAATTGCTTTGGTGGTACCAAATAAGCGCTGAAACTTGACCAATGGCGTATTTCCAAAAACCTGGCTGATATTGTCATAAATCTTCATAATTCTCCTTAGGGTTTATTTTATAGAAATTTATTGCAGGTATATAAGGAAAATTAAAAACAAGCAGAAGTGTTAATCCGCATGAAATCAATAACTCGGCGCTTAATAAGGGGCACCTGATTTCTTTGATTATTTGCATCTAACATGCGATGAAGGTATCAGAATAAAGATATTCCTACCTGCGAACCTTTCGCAGAAATGAAAAACGGGCAGAGTGTCTTCACTCTGCCCGCGATTAAACTGAGAATTATGACTGCTGGTTAATTGACCAAAGTGTCCAGATATGTGTTCGAACTGATCGTGGTTGCTTCAAGATCGTTGTGATCTGGAAAGCAATATCTTCTGAACGCAAGTAACTTGCAAGTACGGGAGTTCCTGGCGTGCGACCAGCACCTAAAGCAAACTCTGTCTCGGTACCTGCTGGGCAGACAAGTGCAACGCGAACACCCTTTTCGCGAAGTTCGCGGTCAAGGCCTCCTGCTAGTCCAACCTGTGCATGCTTTGTTCCTGCATAAATTGATTCATCCCCACCGCCGCGGAAGCCAGCAACAGAAGAAACTATGACGATATCTCCAGCTTTCTTGGCAATCATTGTTGGCAAGCACGCACGAATGATGTGCACTGTACCTTCATAGTTGGTACGCATCATGCGATTTACTTCATCGTCGCTGTAATCCAAGATTGATCCATACATTCCAATGCCCGCGTTGGGTACAACCGCGTCTATCGTTCCAAATTTATCAATTGCTGCCTTCGCAATCGCCTTTGATACTGCAGGCTCAGAGCAATCTCCGGCAACATAAATAGCATTTTGCTCACCAAGTGAAGCTACGATTTCTTTTAGGCGTGCCTCGTTACGCGCATTGAGAACAACTTTTGCACCTTGTTCAACGAGTTCTTTTGCAGTTGCAGCGCCCATTCCTGCTGTAGCGCCTGTAATTACTACTACTTGTCCGGCTAGATCACGAAGTTTATAAGTCATGGTGCTTATTATGGCCGAGAGAGGTAACCTGCGCTACATGGAAACGAGAAAATTACGTGATTTAGAGGTATCAGCAATCGGACTTGGCTGCATGGGAATGTCTGAGTTCTATGGACCAGGTAATGACGTGGAATCAGTAGGGACCATCCATCGCTTCCTTGAGCTTGGAGGTAATTTCATCGATACCGCTGATATATATGGCCCCTTCACAAATGAGGAACTTGTTGGAACTGCGATTCGCTCAAAGCGTGACTCAGTCATCCTGGCTACTAAGTATGGAAATGTACGTGATGCCGATGGTTCATGGAAAGGCATCAGTGGAAAACCTGAATATGTTCGCAAATCTTGCGATGATTCACTGCGCCGCCTCAAGGTTGACTACATAGATTTGTATTATCAACACCGTGTAGATCGGAGCACTCCCATTGAAGAAACATGGGGAACAATGTCTGAACTTGTTCAAGCAGGAAAAGTTCGATACCTGGGGATCTCCGAAGCTTCACCTGCAACTATTCGCAGAGCAAATGCTGTCCATCCAATTACGGCTGTGCAGACAGAATGGTCACTCTGGTCACGTGATGTAGAAGCAAATGACATTCTGAAAACTGTACGTGAGCTGGGAATAGGCTTTGTCCCTTACTCACCACTTGGTCGGGGTTTTCTTACCGGAGCAATTAAGTCCCTCGAAGATTTAGCGCCGGAAGATAGGCGCCGTACTTATCCGCGATTCCAAGGAGAAAACTTTGCCCAAAATTTTAAAATAGTTGATGCAGTAAAAGCGATCGCAGCAAAGAAAAACGCTACGCCGGCTCAGTTAGCTTTAGCTTGGGTAATGGCTCAAGGAATAGATGTAGTTCCTATCCCTGGGACTCGTAAGGTTTCACGTCTTGAGGAAAATATTGCTTCTTTGGATATTGCACTCAGCGCAGATGACCTTGCCCAGTTAAATGAGGTAGCACCCATTGGTATTACTATCGGTGAGCGCTATCCCGATATGTCTACAGTAAACGGCTAATTATTCAAGCTCACTAATTAGCTTGAACTCACTCGCTCCTAGTTGGCCTTGCTTTGCATAAAGCTCCAACTTAGCACGGGTGTCAGCAATATCAAGATTACGCATGGTTAGTTGACCAATACGATCGATCGG
>DAIQAR010000034.1:0-8023 GCA_036781605.1 Candidatus Nanopelagicaceae bacterium | reverse complement strand
CGCTCGTAGGCAATAAATAAAAGTGCCATTCCAGGCGCTTCATAAATACCACGTGACTTAGCTTCAATAATTCTATTTTCAATCTGATCTGCCATACCTAGTCCATGGCGACCACCAATTTCATTTACTTCTTGCATGAGTGCAACAGAATCTTTGAATGTCTTCTTGTTAATAGAAACAGGACGTCCCTGAGCAAATTCAATGGTGACATCTTCTGAATCAATCTTGACTGAGGGATCCCAGAACTTCACACCCATGATTGGGTCAACAATTTCAATTGAGGCGCTGAGTTCTTCTAGATTCTTTGCCTCATGCGTCGCACCTAAAATATTGGCATCTGTTGAGTAAGCCTTCTCTGCGCTATCACGATATGGCAACTTGTGGGCAACTAGCCACTCAGACATCTCTTTGCGACCACCAAGCTCATTTACAAAATCAGCATCAAGCCAAGGCTTATAAATCTTTAAGTCTGGGTTCGCTAGCAATCCATAGCGATAGAAGCGCTCGATGTCATTGCCTTTATATGTTGAACCATCGCCCCAAATAGAAACTCCGTCTTGAAGCATCGCGCGGACTAGCAAAGTTCCAGTTACTGCGCGCCCAAGTGGAGTTGTATTGAAATATTGTTTTCCACCACTTCTAATATGAAAAGCGCCGCATGCAATTGCAGCAAGCCCCTCTTCGACAAGCGCTAGCTTGCAATCAACTAACCGTGCATTTTCTGCGCCGTATTCCTTTGCCCGTCCAGGAATTGACCCAATATCTTTTTCATCATATTGACCAAGGTCTGCTGTGTAAGTAAAAGGAATTGCGCCTTTCTCGCGCATCCATGCAACAGCAACCGAAGTATCAAGACCACCAGAAAAGGCAATCCCTACTTTTTGGCCAATTGGCAATGACGCGAGGACTTTTGACATGAGTGAAGTCTAGCGTTCACACCCCTTCGGACAAAAAGAATGGGAATGTTTTGCGCCTTAATGAAAGTGAACGAGGTCGATTCTTTTTATCCACTCGTCATAGCCGTCTTTCTTGCGAGCCAAAACATAAATATCGAGATCTTTCTGGTTGGGTAATCCAAGCCTGTGAATGACAGCATCTGTCTCTGACTCATCTACCTGGAGTAGCACCCAAAAGCCTAAGTCTGAAATTCTCGTAAAAAAGTCACCGCCACGTAGCTGTTCGCGTAATGTGTCAGCAATTTTTATTAACTCTTCCTGTAGCAGGGAGACTGACTGAAAATTTCTAGGCTTTACTGAAATTGAAATAACAGCCAGGTCATAATCTTGTCGGCCAGCCCTCGAGATCTCACGTTTAAGGTTTTCATGAAATAGCGAAGGGGCCATAACGCCAGTCAAAGAGTCAGTGACCCCATCATTTTCAAACTCAATGGTGCTCACATCTTGGTCACTTAGTGGCATTAGAGAAGGCTACTTGGATAGGCTCCAACTATGGCAACACGAGATGAAATTTATAACCTCGCTCGCAAGTCTGCGGTTCATCTTCTAAAACTTGAATCGGCATTGCTGCTAGCACTCATTATTTATTTGGCACTTCTTGATTCCCTACGCTCAAAGCCATTAGAAGCACCACTTGCACTTACCGGAGTTTTTATTGCATTGTCACTTGGCGCAATTGGACTGTTTGCCTGCTCTACTGCCTTTAAAAAAGGACAGCGTTGGGGCCGTGCTCCTGCAGTGCTTGCAAACTTAATCGCACTTGGCGTCTCTTACTACATGGCAGCCGGTAATTTTTATATTGGGGCAATTCCACTTGGAATTCTTGCCTTTCTCACAACTTTTGCAACACTACTTGGATATCGCGAGTAACAAAGTCTCACTTACCAATCAATAATCTCTCGCTCTTCCCATAAAAATCCAGTCTTATCTTTCTCTGGGTCAAAACTTCTTGTTGCAAGCCAGATTGCGGTATCCGCTCCCTCTTCAACTGAAAGTCGCGCATCAGGGCCACCCATATCTGTGCGAGTGTGGTTTGGACAAATAGCATCTACTAATAAACCACGCGTTCCGTGGTTAGTTTCATGTGCCAAATTTCTCACAAGAGCATTCACCCCAGCTTTGCTGATGCGATACGGCGCTAATCCCCCTGCATTTCCCGGGCCTGACATTCTTCCTAAACATGCAGAGTAAATAATGATTCGCCCATCACGTGCTTCAGCCATCGCTGCTCCAAAGACATTCACTGCGCAGAAAACCGAATCCAAATTGATGGCCATTACCCGGCGCCACTCTTGCGTTGTTGTCCGAAGCGTTTTAGACATCTTCTCGCTCATGACTCCGTGTGCTAAAACCAATATTTGAGGCGCGCCAAATGTCTGCAGCATCTCAGTGAACACTTCCTGAGCTTTATTCAGATCTTCTAGATCAACACTGCGAAATTCACATTGCAACTCTTCTGCCACTTGAGCTAAGCGGCTTGGATCTTTTGCAACAAGAACAACTGTGTGACCAGCTTCTTTGAGGGCCCGAGCTGTGACCAAGCCAAGCCCCCGAGAGCCACCTGTGATTATTGCCAGCGTCATGGTTGAAGCCTGCCGTGATCTTGCCCTTTTCGCGAGTGGAACCTCACAGCGGATGAGGATCTGGGGGCCAGTAAACGCTATTAAGATAGGAAGGTATCGAGCTTAGGAATCGGAGAAATTGCCAGTGTCGGCATCAGGCCCTTCTGCAGGATCTAATACTCCTGCCAATCATTTTGGTGGTTCTTTTGGACCAAATGAATGGCTCGTTGATGAGATGTATGAGCGATACCAACAAGATCCTTCATCAGTAGATAAAGCTTGGTGGGATTTTTTTGCGGACTACACACCTGCAGCAAGTACACCGACTAACAGTGCGAATCCAGTTAACCAAAAAGGTGTTCCCCCAATTCCTAAATCAGCTCAAGTAAAAGCCGCGCCTGCCGTGCAAACTCCAGTTTCAACTCCGCCAGCCCAACCTGAAGCGCCAGTTGCTGCACCTGTACCACTACAGTCAGCGCCTGCAACAACATCTGCACAAATGCCCGCTGATCCTGTTGTTAAGCCAATTCCAACTTTAGTTACGCCCAGCGCCTCCTCTCTTGAACCTATTCGCGGTGTTGGAGCTCGGGTAGTTGCAAGCATGGAAGCATCTCTAACTGTTCCAACAGCAACGAGTGTTCGTGCGATTCCAGCAAAACTTATGATTGATAACCGCACCGTGATTAATAATCACTTAGCGCGAGGTCGTGGTGGAAAAGTTTCATTTACACACTTAATTGGATACGCGATGGTGAAAGCACTTCGCACAATGCCAGAGATGAATACTTTTTATGGCGAGATCGAGGGAAAGCCTGCTATTGGAAAACCGGAGCACATTAATCTGGGTATCGCAATCGATTTGGCCAAGCCAGATGGAACGCGTCAACTTCTTGTTCCTTCGATTAAGGGCTGTGAAGGTTTAGATTTCGATCAATTCTGGGCTTCATACGAAGAGACTGTTCGAAAGGCACGTGGAGGAACGCTTACGGTTGAAGACTATGCAGGAACAACTGTTTCTCTCACTAACCCAGGAACACTTGGAACAGTTCACTCCGTTCCACGTCTTGTACAAGGCCAAGGCTTAATTCTTGGTGTTGGTTCAATGGATTACCCAGCAGAATTCCAAGGGGCAAGTGAAGAGACGCTCTCAAACCTTGCAATTTCTAAAACAATAACTTTGACATCAACGTATGACCACAGAGTTATCCAAGGTGCACAGTCCGGTGATTTCTTGCGCCGCATCCACGAGATTCTGCTTGGCGGAGATAATTTTTATGACGAAATATTTGAAGCACTGCGGATTCCATATGAGCCAATTCGCTGGGCGGTAGATTTCCAATTCTCTAAAGATGATCAAATTTCAAAGACAGCGCGTGTTCAAAAGCTCATTGATGCCTATCGTAATTTCGGACATTTGATGGCAGACACAGATCCGCTTCGTTACAAGCAACGAAAGCACCCAGATCTTGATGTGGTTAATCACGGCTTGTCTCTATGGGATCTAGATCGTGAATTCGCAACAGGTGGCTTTGGTGGCAAGCCATTCATGAAGTTGCGTAAAACACTTGGAATTTTGCGTGACTCTTACTGCCGCACGGTCGGCGTTGAATACATGTACATCGAAGATCCAGTCGAGCGCCAGTGGATGCAAGAACATGTGGAAGTTGGTGCGCCCCGCACACCTCGCGAAGAGCAGCTTCGTATTCTGCGTAAACTCAATTCAGCTGAAGCATTCGAATCTTTCCTTCAGACCAAATATGTCGGACAAAAGCGATTCTCACTTGAAGGTGGAGAGTCTTTGATCCCACTACTCGATGCGATACTTCAAAGTTCTGCAGATGCAAACCTAGATGAAGTCTGCATCGGTATGCCTCACCGTGGGCGCCTGAACGTTCTAGCAAACGTTGCAGGAAAGTCCTATGGACAAATTTTCCAAGAGTTTGAAGGCAACTATGCCGAGAATGAAGTTCACGGAACTGGTGATGTGAAGTATCACCTTGGAACAAAGGGAACTTTCAGATCAGAAGCTGGAAACACTACGCAGATCTATCTCGCTGCTAATCCTTCTCATCTTGAGGCAGTAAATCCGGTACTTGAAGGAATTGTCCGGGCTAAACAAGATATGAAGAATATTGAAGGCATTTACTCAGTACTTCCAATACTGATCCACGGTGACGCTGCATTTGCAGGTCAAGGAGTGGTTTCAGAAACGCTCAACCTTTCAAAACTTAAAGGTTATAGGACAGGTGGAACTATCCACGTAGTTGTAAATAACCAAGTTGGTTTTACTACATCTCCTCATGCTGCTCGCTCTTCGACCTACAGCACAGATATTGCAAAGATGATTCAAGCCCCCGTATTTCACGTAAACGGTGATGATCCAGAATCTGTTGTAAGAGTTGCCCGCCTTGCTTTCCAATATCGTCAAGAATTTAACAAAGATGTTGTCATCGATATGGTTTGCTACCGCAGACGCGGTCACAATGAGGGTGACGAACCAAGCTTTACGCAGCCAATGATGTACAAACTTGTTGAGGCGAAGCGCAGTACACGTAAGCTCTATACCGAAGCGCTGATCGGGCGTGGTGATATCACCTTTGAAGAAGCCGAAGAAGTATTGCGAGATTATCAAACACAGCTTGAGTCAGTATTTAATGCTGTCCATAACGTAGAGCCAGAAACTGATACCAGTTTCTATGTCCCATCTTCACCTGCGCCGGAAGAGGTTGCTACTGCTGTTGATGAAGCAACACTGAGGAAGATCGCAGCCACGCAAATTGCAACTCCTGAAGGTTTTGTCATCCACCCTCGACTTGCACCACAACTTGCAAAGCGAAATGAGATGTTAAATGACGGGACCGTCGACTGGGCAACTGGTGAGCTCTTTGCCATGGGGTCACTTCTTCTTGAAGGTCACCCCATCCGACTTGCAGGCCAGGATGTAAGACGTGGAACTTTCTCTAACCGTCACGCTGTGATTGTGAATCAAAATGATGGGAGTGATTGGTTCCCACTGCGTTCACTTCTGAAAGATGAAAATCAATTCTTCGTCTTTGACTCTCTGCTCTCTGAATATGCAGCCATGGGTTTTGAATATGGATATTCAGTTGAGCGTGAAAACGCACTTGTCATGTGGGAAGCTCAATTTGGAGATTTTGCTAATGGTGCGCAATCAATCATCGATGAATTTATCTCCTCTGCTCTCCAAAAGTGGGGTGAGCGCTCATCGATCGTCTTGCTCTTGCCTCATGGTTATGAAGGACAAGGCCCTGATCACTCTTCAGCCCGCATAGAGAGATATCTCGCGCTTTGCGCTGAGCAGAACATGACTGTTGCGCAGCCATCAACCCCGGCTTCTTATTTCCACCTACTTCGCTGGCATATGAAGAATCCTGCGCGTCGTCCGCTCATTGTCTTTGAACCAAAATCAATGCTGAGATTGAAAGCTGCAGCTTCTGGACTTACCGATTTCACCACAGGAACATTTAAGCCAGTGATAAGTGATCCAACGGTCACAAACGCAACCCGAGTTATTTTCTGTTCCGGAAAGATTTATTGGGATCTTGTTGCAGAGCGTGCAAAACTTAATGAGACCTCAACTGCAATTATTCGTATCGAGCAGCTCTATCCATTCCCACTACATGCATTTATGGAAGTTGCAAATGCCCATCCTCAAGCAAACTTGCTTTGGGTGCAAGATGAGCCTGCTAACCAAGGTCCATATCCATTTATTGCCCTTAATACTCTGGAAGCACTTGATGGGCGAACATTGCGCCGTATTTCAAGGCGGGCTACTGCAAGTCCAGCAACTGGTTCAAGTCATCTACATGAAGAAGAGCAGCACGCTCTGATGACTGAAGCATTTACCCGCTAATTTCTTCTATAGCGAAAGAGAACGACTCCTCGAAATTCATGGTCGTGCACAACACCCCAGTGCCGAGAATCTGTACTTTCAGATTTGTTATCTCCCTCAACCCATAGACCGAAGCCAACAGGTTCAACATGCATCGCTCTTTTAATTTGCAGGATTCCTGGCAATTCATCACGTTCAAAAATCACTACACGGCCTCGAAGTTGATACGGATTGATCTTGCCGATCGGGTGAAAGATAAGCCAGTCCCCATCGTTGTATTTAGGCGCCATCGAGTTGCCGCTAACGGCAATCCTCTTAAATGGAAGCTTAGGCATGAGAGTAGTAGTCTGACACATACCAAGACGCACCTCATCTTTAGCAAAAGGAGCACTTACATGTTCAAGCCAACTCTCATCGGGTATGCGCACTGCGATCTACCTTGCGGAATCTACGACCCAGCACAAGCAAAGATTGAAGCACAGTCTGTAAAAGCTGCCATGGAAAAATATGCTGCAAGCAGCGATGTTGACTTTAAGTCACGCGCAGTGGCGGTAAAAGAAGAGCGCTCAGAAATGGTCAAGCATCATCTTTGGGTTCTATGGACTGACTACTTCAAAGCTCCTCACTTTGAGAAGTACCCACAACTCAACACCTTGTTCAATGAAGCGACCAAGCTTGCTGGCGCCGGTGGAACAAAGGGAACTAACGATGTTGCAGTTGCTGACAAGCTACTTGCAAAGATCGAAGAAATCTCAACAATATTCTGGGAGACAAAGAAGGCTTAACTAGCTGGCAACATCAGTTGCGCGCAGATTTTCTGCCGCACTTTTTGCCATAAAAGATACGCGATCTACTAATCGCCGTTGCAATTGCGCAACGGCGATTATTCTTTGATCCTGATGTATTTCGCAATCAAAAGTTAAAATATCATCTGTTAATTCAACTGCGCGCACTACAGCGCGAACTTCATTTCCAACCGCCACGCTTCCCCGCACTTGAACTGCTACCCCTACCGTGACTGATGTTTCGCCTGTTTCAAAATATTCAGCAATCGCAGCGGTGCACGCACTTTCCACTACGTTAATAGTTGCCGTAGTTGCCAAGACGGGAAGATCGCTAAAGCCTTGAGCGATTCCAGTGTCTAAAGGGCGGACCGTTAGGGATGCCATCCCTACAGCCCCCAACAACAATTCTGTTTGCATACCCAATACTTTATGCGTTTGAACTAGGAAAACGTGTTTACCGCGCCCAATTTATTCTGTGTCGTCGCGAAATTCTTGGGTGTATTCCTGGGTTACTTCATGAGTAATCTGGAATGAGTCGCCTCCGCCAAAAGTAATCTCTGTGACAGTTGTCTGAGAGAAGAACTCCACTTGGGTTTGAGCCGAAAGTGCATTGATCTGCTCTTGGATACGTTCATTTAATTCTTCAGGAGCGCTCTCCATGCAGCTTCGACGAAGCAATTCCTGCATCATGGAAATTGCTGCACGCTCGACTTCCATAATCTGCGTACAAGGTTGACAGTCTTGGAAATGAACTTCAAAGATCTGATAATCAGTAGGTGAGGAGAGTTCATGATCAATAAAGAGGATCAAACTCTCTTGAACTTGTGGGCAGGTAATGTGATTCATATCAGTGCTCACTTTGCATCA
>DAIQAR010000033.1:8426-12354 GCA_036781605.1 Candidatus Nanopelagicaceae bacterium | reverse complement strand
CCAAAGAGAGTTCCAAAGAGTGAGCGACCCATTGCAGCTGCCATCAAGCGAGTCAAGATTGTTCCTGATGCACCAACAAGTGTTCCTGCAACAATCAGCAAGGTTGCTTGTAAGACGTAACCACTCGCAGCAACGGTCAAACCTGTGAATGCATTGAGCAATGAGATAACAATAGGTACATCTGCTCCGCCTACTGGCAGTACAAAGAGAACGCCAAATGCGAGGGCGAGTGCGCCCATAATAAGAAGCGGCGCAGTGCCAAGAGAATTGATAACCCAGCCAGCAGTTCCAAGCACGCCAACTAAAGTTCCGGCTATAACAAAACGTCCACCAGGAAAGACGACAGGGCGTGTAGTCATCAGCTCTTGAAGCTTTAAGAATGTGATGACAGAGCCAGAGAATGAAACGCAACCGACAATTACAGTAAATACAGTTGCAACCACATCTGCAGTACTCGCGGTTGATCCAAGTTTGAGATATTCAACAATTGCAACGAGAGCCGCAGCGCCGCCGCCCACTCCATTAAACAGCGCAACGAGTTGTGGCATCTGAGTCATTTGAATCTTGCGTGCAGCAGGAACCCCTACGACAACACCAAAGAGAACTGCGCCAAGAATCAGGGCAATGTGGTGATGTGATGAGCCTGGCTCAAAGAAGACAAGAACAGTTGCAACAGTTGCACCAAATGCACCTATCAGGTTGCCTCGGCGCGCAGACTTTGGAGATGAGAGTCCCTTAAGAGCCATAATGAAACAGACTGAAACAAAAAGACCAAGAAGATCATAAAGATTGCGGCTCACTTGGAGTCACCTGCCTCTGACTTTGCAGCACGGGGCTTTCCTTTAAACATCTCCAACATGCGATCGGTAACCACAAAGCCGCCGACCATATTAATTGTTGCTAGGACTACAGCGATGATTGCCAAGATAAGTTGCAGGTTATTTGCCGCGCGGTCGGCAACAGTAATCGCTCCTACCAAGATGATTCCGTGAATAGCGTTCGCACCTGACATCAGGGGAGTGTGAAGAGTTGTTGATACCTTTGAGACAACCTCAAAACCAATAAATACTGAAAGAACGAAGATTGAAAGAAGTGCTAAACCGTTGCTCATGATCTATTCCTTACTTCTTCGCTAGTTCTGGAGTGCGCTTTGATCCGCCGTGGGTTACGGCAGCGGCATCAATAATTTCATCTGAGAAGTCAGGTGTGACAACACCTTCTCTTGTCATCAGCATGAGGAGATTGACTACGTTGCGTGAAAAAAGCATTGAAGCGTGGAATGCCAACTGACTTGGGACATCTTTTCCACCCCACATACGAACACCATTCGATGTTGTAACAATTTCACCTGGCTTGGTTCCCTCAACGTTTCCTCCTGTTTCAGAGGCAAGATCAACAACAACGGAACCAGGCGCCATAGTAGAAATCATTTGGGCAGTAACAAGACGTGGAGCGGGTCTTCCTGGAACAGCAGCAGTAGTAATCAATACATTGGCAGCTGCAATATAAGGTGTAAGAAGTTCGCGCTGCTTTGCGGCGCGGTCCTCTGTCATTTCGCGGGCATAGCCGCCACTTCCTTCGAGTGCTTCAAGCTCTAAGGTAATGAACTTTGCTCCCATAGATTTCACTTCATCAGCAGATGCTGGGCGAACGTCATAAGCGCTCACAACAGCTCCTAAGCGCTTTGCTGTGGCAATTGCTTGAAGTCCTGCAACACCTGCGCCAAGAACAACAACATTGGCCGGCGTGACAGTTCCTGCAGCTGTCATAAGAAGCGGGAAGAAACGAGGAGAAAGTTCAGCCGCAACGAGCGCCGCTTTATACCCAGCGCAGAGTGCTTGAGAAGTGAGCGCATCCATGGACTGCGCACGTGAAATTCTTGGTACCAATTCAAGTGAAATTGCTGTTACTCCTGCGCTAGCGGCTGCTTCAATGGAATCAACTGCAGTAGTAGGAGATAAGAATGAGATTGTTATTGCGCCCTTTTTTAAGCTCTTCATTGCATCAGGAGTGAGAGGCTGAACACTTGCGATGATGTCTGCATCCTTAATGACATCACCAGATTGAACTTTCGCACCCGCTTGGGTGAATTGTTCATCTGAAAATTCAGCTGAGACGCCAGCTCCAGATTCAATGACAACGTCTAAACCTGCTTTAACAAGTTTTGCGATGATGTCTGGGACTAAAGCGACTCGCTTTTCCCCTGGCCTGACTTCCTTCGGGACGGCTAATTTCATGGTGGCAATCTATAGGTATTTGTGCCCTACGTCATATGGAAAGCAAGACAAGTACTGAGGGCTACTAGATGTATTAGTTCCCGCTTAGATCTCCGCGCACTAAATGATAGAGCGCTGCCTGGATGGTTGTGCGGCGGTGGTATGCCTGGCGCCAGATATGTGAACGAGGCCCGTCGATGACATCTGTGGATACTTCTTCCTCGCGGTGCGCGGGAAGGCAATGCATGAAAATTACATCTGATGCGGCCAACCCCATAAGTTTTGGTGTTACCGCAAATGGTGAGAGTGCTTTGAGTTTACTTGCGCGCTCACTTTCAGGATCTCCCATGGACATCCACACATCTGTGTAAAGAACGCTCGCATCTTTAGCAGCCGCTTCTGGATCGGTAAGAATTTCAATCTTTGCGCCAGAACTTTGTGCAATCTTCTCGGCTTTGGCAACCGCATCTTTAGATGGCGCGTAATCACCGCCGGGTGTTGCAACAACTACATGCGCGCCCATGATTGCTCCCATGGTGAGCCATGCATGCGCCATATTGTTTCCATCACCAAGGTAGGTGAACTTTCTTCCTGCAATATTTTTTCCAAAGACTTCTCGAATCGTTGCCCAGTCTGCAAGTACTTGTGTTGGGTGATCTTCATCTGTCAGTCCATTAATCACGGGGATAGTTGAGTTCATTCCAAGCTCGTCAACATCTGATTGAGCGAATGTGCGAACTAGCAGCGCTGAAGCAAACCCACTAATGACGCGGGCAGTATCTGCAATTGTTTCTCCCCGGCCAATTTGAAGTTCATCACCGCGAAGGAATATGGGAGTTCCACCTAAGTGAGCAACAGCGGTCTCTGATGCTAAGCGAGTACGAGTTGAAGGCTTAGTCATGTAAATCGCAACCGTGCGATTTGCTAGAGCGGTATTTGCGCTAAAAGGTTTTGCTGCGAAATCTGCTGCTGTATCTAAAAGTAGCTCGACATCAGCACGACTTAAGTCGCCGGTGCGCAGTAGATCCTTCATTACGCAATCGTACGCGATAAGATTGTGAACGTGAAAAATCCGTTCAGTAACCCCTTTGGTGGTAACGGTGGGGTAGATGTGCTGGAAGAAGAGCGCCTGTCTCCAACCGATGAGGGTGATCACGAACGCTTTTCGCACTATGTGAAGAAAGAAAAGATCACCGAAGCTATGGTCACGGGAAAGCCAGTTACCGCCCTTTGCGGAAAGAAATGGGTCCCCACACGTGATCCTGAAAAATTTCCTATCTGCCCAACATGCAAAGAGATATACAGCGGGTTAAAGAAAGCGTAATGAAAAAGCGGCAGATTTATCTCACTATATTTGCCACAATATTTTCTTTATTTGTTTCCAGTTTCAACGCTCAAGCAGCAAACCCCCCAAGAAAGATTCTTTCCGGATGGATTCCTTATTATTCGATGAAGACATCGCTGCCTTCTGCAATGGGTAATGCAGATCTCATTAGCCAAGTCTCACCTTTTTGGTACACACTGAAGAACAAAAACACCATTACTGATCTCTACACCCCAGCTAATCCAAGTTTCCCGATGGCCGGGCCTCTCTCGCAACTGCAGAGTGCTGGTTATAAAATCATTCCAACAATTACTGATGGAACAAACGTCAATCTGACAACTGGCAAACCGACACCACTAATACTTTCAAACTTGCTCGCGGACCCAGC
>DAIQAR010000033.1:0-8326 GCA_036781605.1 Candidatus Nanopelagicaceae bacterium | reverse complement strand
CCGCAGTACGCAGAATCAACTTTTACTTACCAGAAGACCTATAACGGAACTGCAGCAAATGGTTCCCTCACATCGTGCACAGCATCACGCACTGTTTGGTATCAAGATCAGCAGTCATTTACTTTGCGCGCAAATCTCATTAATACTTACAGGCTTGCAGGTATCTCAGAGTGGACCTTTGGAATGGAAGATCCTCTAGCGTTCACTGCAATTCGCAACGTTGCCGTATCAATTGCTCCCGATCAAGTAGTTGCTAGCCTCAACAACGATGCAACTTTGAGCACAACTGGAATCACACTTGGTACGCCAACTTCAATCACCGGCACATTTACCTTGCCAGACAAGACACCAATCGCAGGCGCTCCTGCCCACTTACAAGTTCTTGGTGTGAATGGGGCATGGACCAATATTTTTGATGGGACAACTGCTGCTGATGGAACATTTACAGTTCCAGTTCTCTGGGGAAGTAATGTCACAGCGCGCATGATCATTGATGGAACATGGACAAGACTTGAGGGGGATACAACACCGCTAGTTGTGAAAGTTGCCCGAGTAATTGCATGGTCACCTCCTGCATCTATAAAAGCAGGATTGACATATACGGTTGCCGGACAAGTTCAACCAAAGGCAGCTGGCGTAACCGTAAACCTTGGAATAGTTTCTTCAACAAAATCAAGTATTGCGCCCATGACTACCACTACGGATGCAAACGGCAATTTTTCATTTACGCTCAACAACGCCACCCCTGGTTTCTACACATACCAAGTCAGCACACCGGAGGATGCAAGCTATATCTTAAGTAACTCACCTTTTGTTACAGTAGTAACACGATGAGTACCGACACGCTTAGCGATGTTGAAAGTGATACAGATCTTCACATCTCTCAACTTGTTGATAAACCATGGGTAACAATTGTTTGGGATGACCCGGTAAACCTCATGTCTTATGTAGTTCATGTTTTCATAAAACTCTTTGGATTTTCCAAAGAAAAAGCACATGAACTTATGATGCAAGTCCATAATGAGGGCCGCGCTGTAGTTTCATCCGGTAGTAGAGAAGAGATGGAATGGGATGTTCAACGGCTGCATGAACACGGACTCTGGGCAACACTTCAACGCGATGACAAGGTATAGAGACTTCTCATGTCTGAATTCACTCGAGAAGATGATAACTACCTATTAGATCTCACAGTTGATGAAGCGCACATATTAATTAACCTTGTTGAGCAGCTACTTGAACTACTTGGTGTTGACGATATTCCCCATCATTATGACGAGAGTGATCCCTTTGCGCAGCTAATGCACCAGCTCAAGCCAGCACCGGATGAAGTAGCAACGCCAGAAGATCCAGTTCTACTTCGCTTACTTCCAAATGCATATGCTGATCCTGAATCCGCCGCAGACTTTAGAAGGTTCACAGAGCCCGCAATGCGTAGTAAGAAGAATGCCGCTCTTCGCAAAGCAAGAGAGGCGCTAGCTGTAATTGTGGATACCAACAGTCCTGGTGTCATAGAGGAGCTTGATAGCGCTACATGGCTTGCCGTCATAAATGATTTACGTATTGCACTTTCTGTTCGCCTTGAAATAAGTGAATCTAGCTTTGAGAAATTTGAGGCACTACCTGAAGAAGACGCCCAGAAACCTTTGTACGCTGTCTACTTTTGGCTTGGATGGCTGCAGAGCAATCTGCTTGATTTAATGCTCGCGTAGTGGAGATTCAGAGTTATAAATAATGCCCGATAGACTTCGCAGGTGAGCCCAGCTAAGCCGAGTCCTAACGCACCTATTGGAATCTTTGATTCTGGTGTTGGTGGTCTAACGGTTGCCAGAGCAATCATTGATCAGCTACCTGGTGAATCGATTCTTTATGTTGGAGATACAGCTCGAGGCCCTTATGGACCACGTCCATTAGCAGAAGTTCGCGCATTCGCTTTAGAAATTATGGATCAACTCATTGCTTCTGGCGTTAAAGCAATTGTTATTGCCTGCAACACAGCAAGTAGCGCGATGTTGCGCGATGCTCGTGAGCGTTATGAGATTCCGGTTATCGAAGTGATTCAACCTGCTGTTCGAAGAGCTGTTGCCGCAACACGAAGTGGCAAAGTTGGAGTAATTGGAACCAATGCGACGATTGAATCAGGTGCATACCTAGATACATTTGCAGCTGCTCCCCAGTTAGAAATTACATCTGCTGCGTGTCCAAAATTTGTGGAGTTTGTTGAACGCGGAGAAACATCAGGGGCTGCAATCACCTCACTTGCCCGTGAATATTTAAAACCACTTCAAGATGCAGGTATTGATACCTTGGTTCTCGGTTGCACGCACTATCCACTCCTCACAGGTGTTATCTCCTATGTCATGGGAGATGGCGTTACTTTGGTCTCCAGCGCTGAAGAGACTGCGAAAGATCTTTATAGGGCTCTTGTTGAAAATGACATGCTCAATAGCAGCGGAGCGCCCAAACATAAGTTTGTTGCTACAGGAGATACTGCAAGCTTTAGTAAGTTAGCCTCAAGGTTTCTTGGTCCAGAAGTAAGCAACGTTTCATCTTCAATATAATCACTTAGGGAGAAGTTAATGAGTTCACGTGTAGATGGTCGCAAAGCAGATCAACTTCGTCCTATTACCTTCACTCGTAATTGGCTCAAGAACGCCGAGGGTTCTGTACTAGTTGAATTCGGTAATACAAAAGTTCTCTGTGTTGCATCCTTCACGCCAGGTGTTCCTAGGTGGCTAGTTGGTAAAGGCGAAGGTTGGGTAACAAGTGAATACGCAATGTTGCCTCGCTCCACTCATACTCGAAGTGATCGAGAGAGCGTTAAAGGAAAACTCGGTGGTCGCACTCAAGAGATATCTCGGTTGATTGGTCGTTCACTTCGCGCAATTGTGGATACCAAGGCGCTGGGTGAGAACACCATCGTTCTTGACTGTGATGTGCTCCAGGCAGATGGTGGAACGCGCACCGCTGCAATCACCGGTGCTTATGTTGCGCTCACCGATGCAATTAATTGGGCAAAAGGTGAAGGCCATATTTTGAAAGATAGGCAGCCTCTACGAGATTCAGTATCTGCAGTAAGTGTGGGAATTATCAAAGGCGTTCCGATGCTTGACCTTGCATACGTGGAGGACGTTGATGCAGATACAGATATGAATATTGTCTGCACGGGCAAGGGCAGTTTTGTTGAGGTTCAAGGAACTGCAGAAGGTGTTCCCTTTGATCGCGCCCTCCTCAACCAGTTACTTGATCTTGGTGTTGCAGGATGTGCTGAGCTATCCGCTTTACAAAAAGCAGCGCTAGCAAAATAAGTATGAAGAAAGTTGTTCTTGCTACTCGAAATCTAGGAAAAGTAGAGGAACTAGAGCGCATGCTTAAGGCTGCAGATATTGATGTGCAGGTACTTGGGCTTGCAGAGTTTCCAGATATGCCTGATGTCGAAGAAACTGGAGATACTTTTACTGAAAATGCCTTGCTCAAAGCTCGAGCTGTAAGTGCATTTACAAAGCTTCCTGCTCTGGCCGATGACAGTGGATTGTGTGTTGATGCCCTCGGTGGAAAGCCAGGAATTTATTCCGCTCGTTGGGCAGGAGTTCATGGAGATGACAAAGCTAATCTTGAAAAAGTATTAGAAGATTTCGCGGCAACTGGAAGCACAAATCGTGGCGCCCAATTTGTCTGCAGTGTGGCTTTAGTCTTCCCTGCTGGAGATAAAAATTCTGGCCTTGAAGTTACGCGTGTAGGTGAATTAGTGGGTGAGATCGTGGACACGCCACGGGGGACACACGGTTTTGGCTATGACCCAATTTTTCAACCACTTGGCGAATCGCGCACAACAGCGCAGATGCCCGCGCATGAAAAGGATGAAATTAGCCACAGAGGTAAGGCTCTGCGCGCAATTACGCCAGATTTGATTGCACTGCTCTAGCCATTTTGGCCAAGCCCCCGCTTTACCCACCCTTCATCTGGGGTACTATTTACGCAGTAGTTAGCGTGTAAGCATTAACTGATTTTCAATAATCAATTCACCAAGGGGAGATAAAGTGGCAGTAAAGAAAACCGCTAAAAAGACAGCAAAGAAGTCAGCAGCCAAAAAGACTTCTGCAAAGCGTGCAGTTAAGAAGACCGCTAAGCGTGCAGTAAAGAAAACAGCAAAGAAGGCAGCAGTCAAGAAGACTGCAAAGCGTGCAGTAAAGAAGACAGCAAAGCGCGCCGTCAAAAAGACAGCGAAGCGTTCAGCAAAGAAGACCGCTAAGCGTTCTGCCTCTCGCATTGTTATTCCAGATGTTCCACTTTCAGGTGGACGTTCATCAATTTCTTCAACACCACTTCCTCGTTCATCAGCAGCTGCTACTCCATCAAAGCCATCTTCAAGTACGAGCGGAAGCAGTAGCGCCCAACGTTCATCTTCACGTGTTGTAGTAGCTGTTATTGCTGCAGTGGTTTTGCTTGCAATTATCGTTGTTGCTCGTAATAACAACTCATCAACAAGTGGTTCATCAACAACTCCTGCGAGCACCGCAGAGGCAACTTCTGCTGCTCCTGCAGAAACATCTGCTGCCCCAGCAGCGTCAACTTCTTCATCTGACAACATGGCCCCAGCAGGTTCTGGCCCAGAAGGCATCGTTGCTCATGCAACATCAACAGGTGCGACAATCCTCTGGAAGGCACCAGCAACAGCAACAGGTCTAACAAGCTACAACGTTGAGGCTTCAGTAAATGGAGGCGCATACGCAATGCTTGCAACTGTTCCTGCTACCCAACTATCACTAAATATCACAAAGGGCGATAGCGCAGGTTGGACATCATTTAAGGTTTCTGCAGTTTACAGTGGCGGAGCTACTGCAGTCGGAACCACAGTCCTTGGAAAGAATGCATTTGGACTTCCAGGTCAATACAAATAGATAGAAATTAAAAAAGCCCCTCAGATTCTGAGGGGCTTTTTTATTGGAATTATTTAGTTTCCAATTGTGGAATTGAATTACCAAGTGCTTCACTAATTGCTCCAACGTAAGCATCGCCGCCAACATCATTGAGATGGATGCCATCCGGTGCAAAATACTCAGGGTGACCTTGGGAGATACTTGCCCAATCAACAACGGTAGCTTGAGGATAACTAGATGCAACTTGGCGAATTATTCTGTTGTTGTCATCGCGCCATCCGCGAGGAACCGCAGCATTTACGACAACAATTTTTGGTTGATTCTTGAAGAGAGCAAAAAGCTTCTGAGTATCTTCAATTGTTAGGTGATTGTTATTGCCTAAATCAAAGACCACAGGATCTTTCTGTAAGTTGGCGCCATCTTGCTCAACTACTTGGATGAGCTCTCCAATTTGTCTTCCCACACGTGCATTGACAAGTGCCACGGGGTATCTAGCAGCAAGCTTTTCATGTGTTCCTAAAATGATTGAGTCACCTGTCACCCATAATCCAATTTTTCCTCTGTTATCTGCAGAGAGGGTTGGAACTGGCGGTGGTTGTTCTGCAGCAAGTGCAGCATTTTTCTTAACGATGGAATCATTTTGAACCCAAGCAGACCAAGCAGCTCCTGAAGATGTGAGTGCAATAACAAATACAGAGACGCCAATAAGTAACTTTTGGCGCTTCTGGGTAGTGAGAGTTCGATACTTCATTCCACGAAGCCAATCAGCAACCTTTCCGCGCCGGATGGGTATTTCAATCCAGCGAAGTGAGATATCAGCCAGCGCGATAACGATAAGAATTCGTGCGCAATTAATTGCCCAAGTGGCACCCGCTAAATCCTCAGAGGGCCTACTAATTTGAAAGATAACCCAATGCCATAGATAGATTCCATAAGAACGCTCACCGATCCAAAGCAGTGGTCTTGAGCCAATCAGGGGAGCAAATCGTGATGCTGGGTGCACAAGTGAGGTGATTGTTGCGCAACCAAAAATTGCTGCTAGTGGAAATGCAATTTGATAGAGAGCTGCATTTCCTTCATTAATAAATAGAAACGTACTGAGCAATCCAATAAGACCAAAGACACCTATGCCATCGACAAAATCTTGAGCGCGATCTGTGATTGTGCTAGCTAAGTTTTGTGGGATCCAGCTGACCGCAAGTGCTGCGCCTAAGAAGAGACCTAGTGAGTGTGTATCGGTTCCAAAGTAGATATGGCTTGTGCGATTACTGCTGGCGTGGTCTGCGCTAATTGAGTAGAGAAATAGCACGAGCCCAGAAAGCGCTGAAATACCAAGAGAAATTCTTGCCACATTTTTCTTACCAAAGCGGCGCAGTACAACAAGCAGAATCAGGGGCCAGAATAAGTAGAACTGTGCTTCAACGCCTAGTGACCAGATGTGTTGAAGAAGTGGGGGACGACCAGTCGCAGCAAAATAGTCTTGGTGAATAGAAACTAAGTGCCAATTTTCTGTTCCCGTTAGAACAAAAGGCAGATCGGTTAAATAACGCTTAATCGCGTCAGGTGCACCAAGTGCAATTATGAATAGGGTTCCCAGCAACATAAATACAAGCGCAGGGAAGAGACGACGAATTCTGGCTTGATAAAATTCTCTTAGATCTAAACCGCTTTTACGATCAATAGAGTCAAGCAACTGTCTTGTGATGACATAACCGCTGATACAAAAGAAAAGATCAACACCTAAAAATCCTCCAGGAATCCAATTAACACCTAAGTGATAAAGGATGACCGCCGCAACGGCAATGGCTCGAAGACCATCAATGGAAGGTATGTAGCGGGAAGTTTTTGGAGCCATTACTTGCGCTTAGTAGTTTTCTTTCTAGCAGCAGGCTTCTTCTTTGTTGAAGATTTCGAAGATCGGCGAACTGGAGCATCATCTTCTCCGCGAACTTCTTTTGTCATCTTGCGAATAAATGCCTTTGCATGTGGGCGGTTACCCTCGCCAATATTTGCTTCAATATCTGCGCCAAGTGCAGCCAGCTTTTCAAATGCACTTGAAAGACGTCCACGTGTTTGCTTGATCGCTTCTTCAGCAGATGCTAATGACTGAGTTTGAATACGGTGAAGTCTTTCGGACTCTTGAATTGCTGACATAAGCCAAGACTTGAAATCTGCAATGTCACTCGTTGCGGTTGTAATTAAACGCTCAGCCTCACGTCTTGCGCTACTAGCCAGTGCAGCTGCCTCGCGCTCTCTTGCTTCAACAAGGCGCTCGGCTTCAGCTTCTGCTGAACTTGTAATCTCTGCAGCTTCATCCTGCGCAGCTTGGAGATATTTCCTTCCTCGGCCTTCAGCAGCTGAGAGAACTTGCTTAGCTTTCATTTCAGCAGACTCAATTGCTTGCTTTGCAGCACGTGTGGCATCAGAAACTGCTTTTTCAGCAATTGAAATCGCGCGTGCCTCACGGCTTTGAGCTGTTTTAATTAATGTCATTGCCGTTTCACTGGCAAGAATTTCAAACTCTTCGCGTGTTAACCCTGTGATGTCGCGGCGCGAGCGCATGTCAGCAAGTTGGGCTTCAAGCTCGCGGATACGGTCCATCGCACTTGCAGAAGGGGCAGCAGGTGTTCCCGGTTTGTTAGGTGTTTGGTTATCTTCGTTCTTATAACCAACCCATGAAAGAAAGTTCTTCTCAGCCATACTCATATCCTCTCGCTCTTGTCTTAAAAATATAAGGGGTAAAAATACTGGTGCGGGAGGCGGGACTTGAACCCGCACGTCCGAAGACACAAGTTCCTAAGACTTGCGTGTCTGCCATTTCACCACTCCCGCTGGAGTGCTGCCCTGCCTGTTTTAAAAGCGGGGTAGATAAGCCGTAAGGGTAGAGGTAGGTTAGGCACACACACAAACTCACCGGTTGCCCCGGTCTTCCATGAAAGCGAGCCTGACCCCATGTCTGTAACCCCAACACCCGCAGATAAGTTCACATTTGGCCTTTGGACAGTTGGCTGGCAGGCACGTGACCCATTTGGTGATGCAACACGCGGAGCCTTAGACCCAGTCCGTTCAGTCAATGAACTCGCAAAACGCGGTGCTTATGGTGTGACTTTCCATGATGATGATCTTGTTCCATTTGGAAGCAATGATTCAGATCGCGAGCAGATCATTAAGCGCTTTAAAAAGACGCTTGAGGAGACCGGCATGAAGGTGCCGATGATGACCACTAATTTGTTCTCACATCCTGTATTTAAAGATGGCGCCTTTACATCTAATGACCGAGATATTCGCCGCTACGCGCTTCGTAAAGTAATTCGCAATATTGATCTTGCGGTAGATATGGGCGCCGAGACGTATGTCTGTTGGGGAGGCCGCGAAGGCTCTGAATCAGATGCTGCAAAGGATGCTTATGTTGCACATGAGCGTATGCGCGAGGCATTTAACCTTCTCTC
>DAIQAR010000032.1:0-13356 GCA_036781605.1 Candidatus Nanopelagicaceae bacterium | reverse complement strand
TTTGCGATCAAAAGCCAGTTCACAAATCCCCAGATCACAAAGGCTCCGTAGATCAGGTAGAGCGCTGCTGATGGGTAGTAACCACCTTTAATGAGAAGAGGCGTTCCTACTGCATCGACGGCAATCCACACGAGCCAAAACTCCACGTAACCTCTGGCCAGACCATAGGTTGCAAGAGCGGAACCTGTGAAGATCCATGTATCTGGAAATGGCGCCCATGAACCAAGGGCTTTAATAATGTAATAAGAAATTGTGAAGAAAACGAGCACGACTGGAACGATCTGCATCTTCTCTTTTGTAGTAGTCCAGCGAATTTTTACTGGCTTTTGTGAGCCATCAGTTTCGCGATTTCTAATCCACTTCTGCCAGCCATATACGCTGACCAAAATGAAGAGGACCTGACGGCCTGCTTGACCCAGCATCACCTTTGTTTGTTGATTGTGATCTGTAAGTCCACCGATAAATAAGGTGAAAAGGAGAACGTTTCCGATAATTCCTACCGGCCACGTCCACATCTTGCGACGCATTCCAAGGAGCGCGCTTGCAAGACCAAAGACGTTTCCAATAATTTCTTTCCAATAAATGGATTTCGAACCGAAATGAACTTGGGCATTAAATAGCCAATGTATAAATGACACGACAGACTCTTCTCTGCTGCTCCCTCTCATCCAGACTTTAACTGTCGGTACTGGAATTTCACCAGTTCCACCGATGCCTGGCTGGCCTCGGGTCGCGGACTATAACCGCCGGTTCGGAATTACACCGACCCCGGAAACAACAGCCAAATCTTAGTATGGGGACCTTGAGCCTGCATCTTTAAAGCAAGGCCTATGAAAAGTGTTTGTAGCCTTCATGAACCGCAGGAACTGCGTTGATGCGAACGCCCTTACCTAAGACAACCTTGCCAATTTCAATCGCCTGGCGAGGAAAGGGTAAATGCGGTGAGATTGTCGCAACAAAGACATGGTCTTCTCCCCCATGAAAATCTATAACTTCATCCTCATGAGTTCTAATTTCAATTCCCACCCCAGATGCATTGGCGATATGTGTCAGCTCTGAAACAAGGCCATCGCTGGTATCAATCATCGATGAGACCCCGGCTAGCGCGAAATCGCGCGCAGCTGGGTAATTCACTATCGGTCTTTTATGAAATGAGCAGCGCTCATCATTTATACCTTGCTTGAGTAACGCTAATCCGCTGGCAGATTTTCCAGGAAAGTCAGAGATGATGACGATATCTCCCACTTGCGCGCCGCTTCTTGTAATCGGATCTTTCACACTTCCATAGACGGAGATCGTGAGCACTAGCTTCTCAGATTTGCTGATGTCACCGCCCACAACAACAGCGCCTACTTTCTGTGCTTCATCCACAATTCCGCGGGCAAGTTCTGTTGCATCCTGGGCTGAAAAGTTTGTTGGCAGAGCTGCAGCAACGAGAAGAAATTCTGGAACCCCGCCCATCGCACAAATATCTGCAAGATTTGCCGCCGTTGTCTTTGCGCCAATTTCAAATAGCGAAGACCACGATCTGTTGAAGTGAACATCTTCCACGGCCATATCGGTTGCAAGTACTGCTTTACCTTCACCTCGCACCTTTGGAACGCTCACCACCGCAGCGTCATCGCCAATTCCGATCAGGACGCGCTCGCTTGTGGCGCTGGCAAATACCGCCTTGATGGCGGTGATCAGCTCGGTTTCAGAGGCCACACAATTCCATTCCACTATTTATCTAACTGGGAGTAGCCTAGAGCCATGTCCGTACAGGTATACATCTTGATTCAAACCGATGTTGGCAAGGCTGGTTCAGTTGCCAAGTCCGTCTCAGCCATTGCTGGTGTGACCCTCGCTGAAGCAGTCACAGGTCCTTATGACGTTGTGATGCGCGCAGAGGCGCCAAGCATGGAAGAGCTCGGACGTTCTATTCTTTCCAAAGTTCAAGCAGTGCCAGGAATTACTCGCACTTTGACATGTCCGGTGACTGTTTACTAATACATGTCTTCAAAGAAAATCATCCTCGCCATTCAAAATGACGAGACTGATCCACCACATCTAGCCGGCCGATGGCTGATGGAGCTAGGTTTTGAAATAAGAATTCTTCGTGCCTACGAAGGAGAAACAGTTCCTACAACTGTTCCAGATGACATTTGCGCCCTCATGCCGCTCGGTGGACATATGAGCGCCACAGATGATCACGTTGCTCCGTGGCTTCCTGCAGAACGAGCACTTCTTAAAGATGCCATTGACCGTGACATTCCCATCTTTGCAATCTGTCTTGGCACTCAGTTGCTTGCCATCGCAGGTGGCGGCAATGTGGAGCGCGCATCAGTTGGCGAAGTGGGCGTCTATTCGATCAACCCAACAAGTGCTGATGATCAGATATTTGATTTCACTACATCACTTCCGGTTGCTCAATGGCATGAAGATTTAGTCACAGAGTTACCCCAAGGAGCCACACTTCTCGCGTCAAGTGAAGTATGCGCGAATCAAATTTATCGAATTGGCTCTAAAAGCTATGGCGTGCAATTTCATCCAGAGATTGATCTGGCGATCGTCAAGCGCTGGGAAGCGGACGCAGATAATGCATTTAAAGAATCTGGAAAATCTTCGATTCAAGATGAATTTGCCCGCGTAGAAAAAGAGCTTGCCGAGATTTGGAAGCCATTTATTCAGCGCTGGGGCAGAGCAGTTCTAGCAAGTTAACTATTGCGCAGTCATTCCGCCATCTGCAGAGACGATTGATCCAGTCATAAACGAAGATTCATCTGATGCAAGGAAGAGCACAAGGTTTGCAATTTCCCTGGGTGTTCCAGGACGTCCAATAGGTTGGAATGAATCAATAGTTTTATAGACGTGGTCTAAGCCCCCAAGCATCTTCGCGTGAGCATGATTGATGGGAGTATCAACCCAACCAGGGCAGATCGCATTGCAGCGCACGCCGGTCTTCGCGTAGTCAAGAGCAATACCCCGAGTGAACATCACGATCGCGCCCTTTGATGCAGAGTAAACACTTAAGAAGGGCTCTGAGACCAAACCATTAACACTAGACATGTTCACGATCGAGCCGCTGCCTTGTTTAAGCATCGCAGGCAGAACAGCGCGAGTTAAATACATCGCGCCTTTGATATTTACTGAAAGAGTTCTATCAATTGTCTCATTGGTAACCTCATGGAAAACACCGGGAAGATTTACTCCTGCGTTATTGACCAAGATATCGACAGTTCCAAAATCCTTAATGGCAGATGCAACAACTGCGTCACACTGCTTGTCATCAGAGATATCTATCGCAGCAGATGTGGCCTTGCCGCCAGAAGCAACAATGCCTTGCGCAACTGATTCCGCGGCAGCCCCGTTGATATCAGCGCAGATCACAGTGGCGCCCTCTTCAGCTAATCGGATTGCACTTGCCTCGCCAATTCCTGAACCAGCTCCGGTGACGATCGCTACTTTTTTATCGACGCGCATCTAACTCCTCCTAGGGCGATGTTTAACGTGGAAATACTAAAGCCGCTGGGGGTTTATTCCCAGCGGCTTTAGTAATTGTTACGAGAGATTAATCAAGTGTGCGAACAGCACCCTTGAATGACTTCTTGGCGCCAAGTACCCACCAGAGAAGCGCTCCACCGATCACAACAAGGAATGTGATTGGGGTGTAGTTAGCAGCATGAATATCGAACTTTGAACTCCACCAAACTCCAGCTGGAGTTGTTGGCATGATGAAGTAGATAGAGACAATTACAATCTCAAGGACTGCAACTGGAGCCATCCACTTCCACTTCTTTCCAAGATTCCATTCACCTTGCTTGAAGGCATCACCCTTGCGCCAACGAAGCCAGATTGGAATTGCGAAAGATCCAAAGAGACCGATAACAGCCATTGAAGTAACGGCGAAGAATGCCACTGCTGAAGAAAGGGCTGGCAAAGTAACAACTACCGCTGCAATGCCAAGGCCAAACGCTGCGCGTGATGGATTCTTATTTTTATCAAGCTTGGTCCAGTTCTTATGTCCTGGAACAGCCTTATCTCGTGAGAATGCGAAGAGCATGCGTGAGCCTGCAGTGACGCAAGACATTCCGCAGAAGAACTGACCAAGACATGTGATGATCAAGATCAACTTTGCCCAACCAAGTGAAACAGATGAGACGAAGATGGCTTGTACTGCTCCGCCAGCCTTTGAAATTCCTGCTTCATCAGTTGCTGCATAAAGGAAAGAAAGAAGAAGAATCCAGCCAACAACTGCTGAGTATGCAATCGACTTCCATAGACCTTGCGCAGCAGCCTTGCCAGCTTGTCCAGTCTCTTCTGAAACGTGGGCAGATGCATCAAAGCCTGTGATTGTGTACTGGGTGAGCAAGAAGCCCAGAGGAAGTACATAAATCCAGAAGGCACGATGTGAGAAGCCGCTGTTATTGATCTGGTGAGTAAATACCCATGATGTTGTCTGGTGATGTGAAGGAATGAATACCAAAATCAGAATGATCGCTGTCACACCAAAGATATGTACCCAGACGTTGATTCCTTGGAGCTTGTGAATCAAGTTTGCGCCATAGATGTTCATTGCGATGTGAAGGAAGATGGTGACAAGGAAGACCAAGAAGACAGTCTTGAGATTGCCTGGGTCAAATGACTTTGAATAGAGATTTGCAGCGTATGTAAAGAAGCTAGCAAAGCCGTAGTCAACACCTGCTGTCACAGTGATAAGACCGAGCAAGTTAAGCCAGCCTGTAACCCAGCCGTGAATTGGCTTACCAAGGTTTAGCGCCCAGTAATAAATTCCACCAGCAGTTGGCATCGCTGAGACCAACTCAGCCATAACCAAACCGATGATCATGATCAATGAAGCAATGATCGGCCAACCAACAGAGATCGCTACAGGACCGCCGTTGTTCCATGCTTGAGCAAATGTTGTGAAGCAACCTGAGAGAATGCAAATAATTGAAAAAGAGATCGCGAAGTTGTGGAACCCACTCCACTTTCGATCAAATTCCTGTTTGTAGCCGAGTTCAGCAAGTTTGCGAGCGTCGGCATCATTTGAATTAACCATTGTGCAATGTCCACCCTTCCTAGATGTTGGGAAAAGTGTGCCCTGAGTCATGGCCTAATGGAAGGTTATCCCTCATTTTTTTGGTCTTATTTTCACCTTTTTTACCTCCGTTGTGCTCGCCTCGCGCTCACTAGTAATCTGCTCCTATCTGCCCGTTCTGACCCCTATCGGAGGCTTTTTGTGAATCTTTCTTTGGATCAATTGAAGGCAGATGTTGCCGCAAAGAAGATCGACACCGTCGTTGTTGGGGCAACAGATATGCAAGGCCGCCTACAAGGCAAGCGCATCCATGCACCATTCTTTGTTGAAGACACAATCAAAAACGGAACAGAAGGATGCAATTATCTCCTCGCCGTTGATGTGGATATGAATACCGTTCAAGGTTACGACGTCTCTTCTTGGGAGACCGGTTATGCCGATATGGGAATGTCTCCTGACTTCAACACACTCCGCTATATGCCTTGGCATGAAGGAACTGCTCTTGTTATCGCAGACTTCGTTGATCACCATAAAGATTTGATCTCTGTCTCACCTCGCACAATCCTTAAAAAGCAGCTTGCCCGTCTTGCTGATGCAGGAATGGTTGCTATGTGCGGCACTGAACTTGAATTTATAGTTTTCAAAGATACCTTTGAAGAGGCATGGGATAAGGGCTACACCGGTCTTACTCCTGCCAACCAATACAACGTCGACTATTCACTCTCAGGAACTGCTCGCGTTGAGAAGCTTCTGCGCGCAATCAGACTCAACATGGATGCTGCCGGACTCACAGTGGAGTCAGCAAAAGGTGAATGTAACTTTGGTCAGCACGAGATTGCATTTAAGTATGAAGATGCTCTTGCAACCTGTGATAACCACTCTATTTACAAGATGGGCGCAAAAGAGATTGCTTCCCAGCAAGGATGCTCACTGACCTTTATGGCAAAGTTCAATGAACGCGAAGGTAGCTCTTGCCACATTCATCTTTCTTTCCGCAGTAAGGATGGCAAGCCTGTTCTTGCAGGAGATGCTGGAGATGGAATGTCGAAGGAGGGTCGTGCATACCTTGCAGGACTTCAAGCACATATGCGTGAGCTGACATTGTTATTTGCACCAAACATCAACTCATATAAGCGTTATCAAGCAGGAACATTCGCTCCGACTGCAATCAAGTGGGGTCGCGATAATCGCACATGCGCACTTCGCTTAGTTGGTGAAGGGCTATCACTTCGTGTTGAAAACAGAGTTCCAGGCGGAGATGTGAACCCATATCTTGCAGTTGCAGCGATGGTTGCAGCAGGACTTGATGGAATTGAAAAGAATTTAGAGCTTGAGCCAATTTTCCAAGGAAATGCATATGCCCTTGAAACAGCGCGTATTCCTGAGACCCTAAAAGAAGCACGGGATCTATGGGCGAATAGCGCATGGGTAAAGCAGACATTCGGTGAAGATGTTCAGAAGCATTACACCCATATGGCAGATACAGAACTTGATGCCTTTAACCGCGCAGTTACTGACTGGGAACGCATCCGCAGCTTTGAGAGAATGTAAGGAAAAAGGACAATGAGTACGTATACCGTCATTAACCCTGCCACCGCATTACCCGTTAAAGACATTTCGATGGCCGATCTTGCGCAGACTGACGCTGTCATTGCAAAGGCCCATAAGGCATTTGAAACCTGGAGAAAAGTAAACCCAGGTGATCGCGCAAAGCTGCTTCGTAATTTTGCCAGAATTGTTGATGAGCACATCGAAGAACTAGCTCTCCTTGAGGTTCTAAATTCTGGCCACACCATCGGAAATGCACGATGGGAAGCTGGCAACGTCAGAGATGTTCTCAACTATTACAGCGCGGCGCCTGAGCGTCTATTCGGTCGCCAAATTCCCGTGCCAAATGGAATCGATATCACTTTTAAGGAACCACTCGGAGTTATCGGCGTGATTGTTCCTTGGAACTTTCCTATGCCAATTGCAGGATGGGGCTTTGCTCCGGCGCTTGCTGCAGGAAATACAGTTGTATTAAAACCAGCTGAGCTCACACCGATGACCGCTATCCGTCTGGGTGAATTGGCTAAAGATGCTGGAATTCCAGATGGCGTATTTAATGTTATTCCAGGCAAAGGAAGCATTGTTGGAGATCGCTTTGTCACAAATCCACTTGTGAGAAAGATTGTCTTTACCGGCTCCACTCAAGTTGGAAAATCCATCATGAAGGGATGCGCTGATCAAGTAAAGCGCCTAACTCTTGAACTCGGTGGCAAAAGCGCCAACATCATTTTTGACGATGCGGATATTGAAAAAGCAGCAGCAGGTGCACCAGGCGCTGTCTTTGATAATGCAGGGCAAGATTGCTGCGCACGTTCAAGAATCTTGATTCAAAAGTCTGCTTATGACAAGTTCATGGAGCTCTTTGAAGTTGCAGTTAAGAAATTCCGCGTTGAATCCCCTGACCTAGACACAGCAGAGATGGGTCCTTTGATCTCTAAGGGACAACTCGATCGTGTTCAGGAATACATGCCAGATTCATCCAAGATTGCATTCACCGGAAGTAAGCCAACAGGTGATGGTTTCTGGTTTGCGCCAACAGTTCTCATGGCCGATTCAACGAGTGATCGTGCCTATCGCGAAGAGATATTTGGACCAATTGTTTCAGTGATCGCCTTTGATGATGAAGCAGATGCGATCAGACTCGCTAACGACTCTGAGTATGGTCTATCTGGCTCAATCTGGTCACGAGATATTGGCCGCGCCGTTCGCGTCTCACGCGCCGTTGAAGCAGGAAATTTATCTGTGAACTCAAACTCTTCTGTTCGCTACTGGACACCATTTGGTGGCTATAAGCAATCAGGACTTGGAAGAGAGCTCGGTCCAGATGCTTTGGATGCTTTTACTGAGACCAAAAATGTATTCTTTGATACACAAAACTAAAAACCTATAAGGAGATAAGAATGGATCGACTAAAGGACCGCGTTGCCGTCATCACTGGCGCAGCCAGCGGAATTGGATATGCAACGGCCCAACGTTTGGCTGCTGAAGGCGCCAAGGTTGTTGTTGTCGATCTGAATGAAGAAGTGGGTACAAAGGTCGCCAATGAACTTGGTGGGCTATATGTAAAAGCCAACGTGACCAATGAAGAAGATGTTCAGAGAATGTATAAGGTGGCATTTGATACCTACAACCGCATCGATATCGCCTTTAACAATGCAGGAATTTCTCCTCCAGATGATGATTCGATCCTGACAACAGGACTAGATGCCTGGAAGCGTGTTCAAGAAGTGAACCTCACCTCTGTCTTTCTTTGCTGCAAATATGTCATTCCTTACATGCAGAAAGCTAAAAAGGGCTCAATCATTAATACCGCTTCATTTGTAGCAACAATGGCTGCTGCAACATCACAGATTTCATATACAGCTTCAAAGGGCGGCGTTCTTGCGATGAGCCGTGAGCTTGGTGTGCAGTTCGCTAAACAGGGAATTCGCGTCAATGCACTCTCCCCCGGACCAGTAAACACACCACTACTTCGTGAGCTCTTTGCAAAAGATCCAGAGCGGGCGGCACGTCGTCTAGTCCATATTCCATTTGGCCGCTTTGCTGAAGCATCAGAGATCGCTGCAGCAGTAGCGTTCTTGGCATCAGATGACTCATCATTTATTACCGCTGCAAACTTCTTAGTTGATGGCGGAATCAGTGGTGCCTATGTCACACCACTTGACGGTGAATAAGTAATTATGTGCCGCTTGATGGGATATGTCGCAAAGGAAGGGACATCTGTCTCTGAATTTGCTGGAGCCAACTTTGTGGAATTCAAAGAGCTCTCAGATTTCCATCGTGATGGCTGGGGAATTGTGACTTCAGATGGAAGTTCTAAACCTGAGCTTCTTGTTGAGCCAAAGATTGCCAAAGAGAGCAGCAAGTTCTCTGAGGCAACCTCAAAGCTGACTTCAGATGCAGCCCTGCTTCATCTTCGCTGGGCAACTGGCGGGCTTGAGGTATCAGAGGGCAATACTCATCCCTTTGTGTATGAGCAGTACTCATTCATTCACAACGGCGGAGTATTTCCACCTGACTCCCTTGATCAGTTCGTCGAACCAAAATTTAAATCATTGATGCGCGGCACAACAGATAGTGAACGCTATTTCTATGTATTAATGTCCGAAATTGAAAAGCATGGCCTGGGTGATGGCGTTCTCTCTGCGGTGAGAAAGGTCCGAGATAACTGCGACTTTTCAAGTCTAAATGCGATGCTTTTAACTCCAACAGAATTCATCATCATTAACGAACACAACAATGAGCGTATTCCAAAGGGACAGCCAGATGATTACTACGATTTACTTGTTCGAACAGATGAGAAAGGCGTCTTAGTTGCATCCTCTGGATGGACTCAAGATGGCTGGAAGCTCATTGCAAATCATCAAGTTTTAGTTATTGATCGCAGCACTTACGCAAAGAAGGATTTTGCTCTTTAACGTGTAACGTGAGCGGAACGAACAAGAGCCGCATCAATTAAAGTCGTGATGATCTCTGAATAAGTAGTTCCTGCCTTTGACCAGAGCTTTGGAAACATTGAAGAAGGTGTAAAGCCAGGCATTGTGTTGATCTCGTTAATCACAATCTCACCTTTATCGGTGTAGAAGAAATCTACGCGGGCGAGGCCTTCACAACCTAGGGCTGCAAATGCCTTTACAGCAGAGTCTTGAATCCTTGCTTCAACCCCTGCAGGTAGATCTGATGGAAAGACAACCTCTGTTGCATCATCTAAATATTTTGCTTCATAGTCATAGAACTCATGGTTGCCCTTGATTTTGATCTCACCTATTGGTGAGGCATGAGGTGTTCCAGCTAGTTCAAGGACGCCACACTCAATCTCTCTACCAACAATCGCCTCTTCAACCAGGACTTTGGTATCAAACTCAAATGCATGCTTGATGGCTTCTGCAAGATGGGCAGAATCTTTAACCTTTGAAGTTCCGCGACTGGAGCCACTTCTTGCAGGCTTCACGAAGAGCGGGTATTTCAAATTATCAATCTGGGTTGCTGACCACTGCTTGGCATGCAAAACAATTCCGTTAGCTACTTTCAGTCCGTGCGCTGTAAAGATCGATTTACTAAATGATTTATCCATCGCAACCGCGCTTGCAAGAACTCCTGAGCCGACATAACGGATGCCTGCCATTTCACATAAGCCTTGCACCGTTCCATCCTCGCCATATGGACCATGCAGAATCGGAAAGATGACATCAATATCAAGCTTCTTTCCAGATACTTCAAAGCCATGAATATCAACGGTTACTTGCGCCAAATCAGAGGAAATCTCGGGCATTGTGCTGCCTTTTCTATTTAATACTGAATGCTCAGCCACCAAAACCCATTTACCTTGGCGAGTAATTCCAATGACGACTGGCTCAAAGCGATCGCGATCTATCGCGCTTAATATTCCAGCCGCTGAGATGCATGAGATCTCATGTTCTGAAGATTGACCTCCGCAGAGTATGGCGACCTTAATTTTCGATTGTGTCATCAGATCTCAGCCAATGTGCTGACAGACATGAGGCGCTCCATCGCTTGATCAGGAGTGATATCCCCATGAACAGCATCTGCCACAACTTCAATGATTGGTACTTCTACGCCAACACGGTGAGCAAGTTCGCGAATAGCTTGCGCTGATGCAACACCCTCAACTGTCTTTGTTACTTCTTTCCGAGCCCCATCCATAGAACCTGTGCGGCCATAAGCCTCACCAAAAGTTCTGTTACGAGAAAGAGCTGAACCACAACTTGCGACGATGTCGCCCATTCCAGCTAAACCAAGAAATGTCATTGGTTGCGCGCCATAGCTTGCGCCAAAGCGGGCCACTTCACTAAGCCCGCGTGTAATAACCATTGCTTGGGTGTTCTCCCCCAAGTCCATGCCAATCGTCATTCCGACGGCTAGAGCAATAACGCTTTTTGCTGCGCCAGCTAGTTCGCATCCAACAAGATCAGTCGATGGATAAATGCGGAAATATGGCACAGTAAAAAGATCAACCATGAGCTGTGAAATTTTTGGATTCACAGATGCGGCAACGGCGCCCGCTGGCTGGCGAAGAGAAAGCTCACCTGCAAGGTTTGGCCCTGTGATTAAACCAATCTGCGAGAGATCTGTACCAAGTTCTTGAACGACAACTTCTGTCATACGAGACATAGTGTCTGACTCAATACCTTTGAGCGTGGAGATAATTGGTAAGTTTTTGGGAAATATAGGTGCCCATGTCTTCAAGTTTGCCCTCAGTGTTTGGGCAGGAATAGCAAGAACGATTGACTCTCCAAATTCAAATGCCGCTTTGATATCTGTAGTTGCCTTGAGATTTGTGGGTAAGGTAATTCCTGGTAAGAACTTCGTATTTGTATTGAGATCAGTAATTTCAGCAACTACTGCTTCGTTTCTTCCCCAGACCAACACTTCATGGCCAGCGTCGCACAAGACTTGAGCGAGGGTTGTTCCCCAAGCACCAGATCCCAAAACACTTACGCGCGACATCTTTTATTTCCTCTTCTTCTTTTTAAAGTTTCCAGTTGTTGGTAGATCTGATGACCTTGGATCAAAAATATCTGCAGGAGCTAATTCTCCCCTAATTTGCTCCAAGAGACGAGTTACCGCGGACATTGCGTACTCAGTCGCCTCTTGAACAGCCGCGAAATCTTCTTCCTTGCCGTACCAGGGGCTGAAATCAAGTGCTTGCCCTGCAACGACTGTCACTTTCGTTCGCTTCCATATTCTGGGCACCTTTGCATAGGGCATCAAAATTTCTTCTGCTCCCCATTGCGCGCATGGAATCACAGGTACTTGGCTCATGATCGCAAGGCGGGCAAGGCCTGTCTTTGCTCTCATCGGCCACAAATCTTTATCGCGCGTAAGAGTTCCTTCAGGATAAATTCCCACGCAATGACCCGAAGCAAGAAAGGCAAGTGCATGAGGCATAGCTTCCGAGCCTTTGACCTCACGGTCCACTGGAACTTGTCCTGAGGTGCGCAAAATAAATCCAAGCACCGGAACTTTAAATAAGGATGACTTGGCGAGAAATCTCACGGCGCGACCATTTGAAAAAAGAAAATGCGCAAAGATCAAAGGATCTGCATAAGAAATATGATTAGAAATTGCGATGACAGGACCTGATTTAGGCAAGTTCTCTGTGCCACGCCAGTCGCGCTTTGTTAAGAGTCTAAGAAGTGGAATAACAATCCAGCTTCCCACCTTAAACATCGGATTAGTTCCCAGTGGCTTTCCCCGAGGCGGTGCATAGACGGGACCGGTAAAACTCATATAAGCAGTTTAAACCGAAAAGCTTGTGAGAAATAAAAAAGCGGGGACCAATTGGCCCCCGCTTCTAATGTTTACTTTAGCGACGCTTCTTCGCTGTCTTCTTACGAGCAGGAGCCTTGCGAGCTGTCTTCTTAGCAGGACGCTTAGCAGCCTTCTTAGCAGGACGCTTAGTGGTCTTCTTAGCAGCAGCCTTTGCAGGAGCAGCCTTTGCTGGTGGGACAGGAGCTGCGCCTAGCTTGCGTGCGCCAGAGATAACTTCCTTAAGTCCCTTTGCTGGCAAGAAACGAACTTTCTTGCTTGCCTTAATCTGAATTGTTTCACCGGTAAATGGGTTACGACCCTTACGTGCTGGACGATCAACCTTCTTGAACTTACCGAAATCGTTGATCATGACATCTTCACCCTTTGAGATGTTGCGGATGATTGCATCAAATACAACGTCAACTGCGCGAGCAGCTTCCTTCTTGTTATCACCAAACTGTGGAGCCAAGTAAGCGATGAACTGGGCTTTGTTCATTAAAATCCCCTTAAATACGCGTATTTCCTAGGCCTTTTGCCTATGCGCTGAAACATACGCGGGTGAAAGAGAAAGGGTGAGTATTAAATCGGTGTGTCGCGAAAGAAGAAATATTAAAAAAATCCACTTTTTACGCGTAAAAAACTCTCAATAATTACTTGAGGCTTTCCTGTAAATAGTGAAAACCCTTGAATTATGAGCGTATTGGAAGTGTTTTTGGCTTAAATGAGGCGCGCGATTTTTCAAAAGCACTCACGTCATCGATGCTTTTCAGCGTTAAACCGATGTCATCTAGACCTTCCATCAAACGCCAACGGGTGTAATCATCGATTTCAAAGGCAAAAACGTCATTTCCCATGCGAACATTTTTCGCTTCCAAATCAACGGTGACTTCTGTAGTTGGATCAGATTCAATCGCTGCCCAAATCTTCTCAACATCTGCTTCAGGTAAAACCACTGTGAGTAGTCCTCCCTTTTGAGAGTTGCCACGGAAAATATCTGCAAAGCGGCTTGAAATAAC
>DAIQAR010000031.1:6959-13517 GCA_036781605.1 Candidatus Nanopelagicaceae bacterium | reverse complement strand
TGTGCTCTGGGCAAACTTCAGTACAGCACTTGGTGATGTTACACATTCCAAGTCCGTGCTCTTCTTGAGCACTCTTCTTGCGGTTGCGCAGTACATCTAGTGGGTGCATATCTAATTCAGCAATGCGGATAAAGAAACGTGGACCTGCGAAAGATTTTTTATTTTCTTCATGGTCACGGATAACGTGACATGTATCTTGACAGAGGAAGCACTCAATACATTTTCTAAATTCTTGACTTCTTTCAACGTCAATTTGTTGCATGCGAGCTTGACCAGGCTTGAGATCAGCTGGCGGTTGAAACGCAGGGATTTGCATTGCCTTTTTGTAATTGAATGAAACGTCTGTGACTAAATCTTTAATAACAGGGAAGGCACGCAAAGGAGTAACTGTTACTGTCTCGCCATCTTCAAATGTCGAAACACGTGTCATGCAGGCAAGACGCGGTTTTCCATTAATTTCCATTGAACAAGAGCCGCACTTACCAGCTTTGCAATTCCAACGAACAGCCAGATCATTCATTTGCTCAGCTTGAACCCTATGGATTACATCAAGAATTACTTCGCCTTCCATGGCATCAACTGTTACGTCTTGTAGACCTCCGTCAGTTGAATCGCCCCGCCAGATTCGCAGATTAAGTTTGCGTGCCATTAGTTGGAACCACCCTTCGACATTTCTGCTGGCGTCATATATTTCTCAAGTTCGTGTGGGTCAAATAGTTCGAATAATTCCTTTGGCATTGATGGTAGAGGATTCTTTTCAATTGAAACCTTCTTCCCATCAAACGTGCAGATCAAATTTACTTGGCGCCAATCAGCTGACATTCCTGGAAAATCATCGCGCGTATGCCCTCCCCGTGATTCTTCGCGGGTAAGGCCAGCAAGTGCTGTTGATTCAGCAACCAGAAGCATGTTGTCTAAATCAAATGAAAGATGGAACCCTGGGTTAAATTGACGATCCCCTGAAACTGAAACTTTTCCAATTCGAACACGTAGTTCAGCAATCTTTGCAAGTGCTTCTTCTAGTTCCTTCTTGGTTCTGATAATTCCAACGAGAGATTGAGTGAGTTCTTGTAGTTCCTGATGAAGCGCATATGGATTTTCTCCACCACTTTGCGTGAAAGGCTTTTCGACTTTTTCTTGTGCAGCTTTCAAAGATGCGTTGCTCACAGGATTTGGCCCTGAGATCTTTACATAATTTGCCGCGCCAATTCCGGCCCGTCGGCCAAAGACCAATAGATCTGAAAGTGAATTACCACCAAGACGATTTGAACCATGCATTCCACCTGCTACTTCACCTGCAGCGAAAAGTCCTGGCACACCGATAGCAGCCGCGGTATCTGGATCGACATCGACTCCACCCATGACGTAGTGACATGTTGGGCCAACTTCCATTGCCTCTTTAGTGATATCAACGCCAGCAAGCTCATAGAACTGATGCCACATAGAAGGAAGCTTCTTTTTGATGACATCTGCAGGAAGACGCTTTGAAACATCGAGATAAACACCACCGTGCTCACTTCCACGACCTGCCTTTACTTCAGCATTAATTGCGCGAGCTACTTCATCGCGTGGCAAGAGTTCAGGAGGGCGGCGGTTGTTGGTCTGATCTGTATACCAACGATCTGCTTCCGCTTCATTGTCTGCGTACTTATCCTTGAAAACATCTGGAATGTAATTAAACATAAAGCGCTCACCATTTGAATTTGTGAGTACTCCACCATCGCCGCGTACTGACTCAGTTACGAGTAGTCCACGAACAGAGGGTGGCCAAACCATTCCTGTTGGATGGAATTGGATAAATTCCATATCTTTAAGGCGACCGCCTGCTTTCAAAGCAAGTGCGTGTCCGTCTCCAGTGCCCTCCCATGAATTGGAAGTAATTTTAAATGTTTTTCCTATTCCACCAGTTGCAAGGATGACTGCAGGTGATTCAAAGAAGACTTCATCGCCACTTTCACGCCAATATCCATAAACGCCAGAAACCTTGCCGTTATCTTTCAAAATTTCGGTGATAGTTAATTCAGCAAATACTTTGATGAACTTCTCTGGATCTCCAGTTTCTTTCTCGTCATTTTGCTGCATAGCAACAATACGTTGTTGCATGGTACGGATAAGTTCAAGTCCGGTGCGGTCTCCTACGTGGGCAAGACGTGGATACTCGTGTCCACCAAAGTTGCGTTGAGAAATCTTCCCCTCTTTGGTGCGATCAAAAAGTGCACCCCAAGTTTCAAGTTCCCAGACACGATCTGGAGCTTCTTTCGCGTGAAGTTCTGCCATTCGATAATGATTGAGAAACTTTCCACCGCGCATAGTGTCTCTAAAGTGCACCATCCAGTTGTCATCTGAATTTACGTTTCCCATTGAAGCAGATACGCCACCTTCAGCCATAACTGTATGGGCCTTACCAAAAAGTGATTTACAAATAATTGCTACAGATAAACCTGCTTCGCGTGCTTCAACGGCAGCGCGTAGTCCAGCTCCGCCTGCGCCTATGACAACAACGTCATATGCATAACGTCCTTGAGGTCTGCTCATATTTTTATATCCCGCTTAGAAGAAGTAGAGGTTGCGAATAGAGTGGCCAGAAACTTGTCGAACATATAGATCACAGAGAGCAACGCCGAATAAAGAAATCCAGGCGAAGTTCTGATGTTTGTGATTAAGAATTGATACCCAAGTCCAAATCTTGTAGCGAATTGGATGCTTTGAGAAATTACGCAGGCGTCCACCTACTGTGTGACGGCATGTATGACACGAAGCTGAATAAAGCCAGAGGAATGTTGCATTCGCCAGGAGCACAAGGGTTCCCACAGACATGTGGCCCCATTGACCCTTTTCATTCTTGAATGCATCAATAGCGTCGATCGTAAGGAATACGTTAAATACAAGCCCTGCATAAAACGCGTAGCGATGTCCATTTTGCAAAATAAGTGGCGCACGAGTCTCACCTGTGTACTTTGCATGTGGCTCAGCAACTGCGCATGCTGGTGGTGACATCCAAAATGAACGGTAGTAAGCCTTACGGTAGTAATAACACGTCATGCGAAAAGCTAGAGGGAAAATCAGAATAAACAATGATGGCGAAACCGTCATACCAAATACGTGATAAATCCCAAATGGTGTTCCTACAAAAGAGACGGCTCCATTCGCGCATGCTTTGGATAGACATGGTGAATAGAAAGGAGAGATTAATGGCTCAGCAAAATACTTGCCGTTTTCAAATGCACGGAATGTTGCATAAACAATGAAAGATAAAAGTACGACAACTGTGACTAGCGGTTGAATCCACCACTTATCTGTTCGGAAAGTTTTGGCAGAAAGTTTTGCACGGCCCTCTGAAAATACTCCGGTGCCAGGTGTGGTTATTGCCATAGGAGTAGTTTCCTAGTGCCGCCCCTTTATTGCTAGACAGGAGTAGGCAATGGAGTTATGAGTTCAGCCACAAACTGCTCACGTGTGAGTTAAAAATGGCGGAGGGCGTGGGATTTGAACCCACGAAGGTTTCCCTTGCCGGTTTTCAAGACCGGTGCACTCGGCCGCTATGCGAGCCCTCCGTGGGCAAACTTACCTGTAGTGATGTTAGTTCGCCAAAACAGAGTACCTACTACGCAGGAAGCTCCAACAACTGCTCAATAACTATTGCAACGCCATCTAAATGATGGGCTTGGGCAACAAACTTTGCATTCTTCACTCCGTCTTGATGCCCATTAGACATCGCCCATGATCTGCCAGCCCATTTGAGCATTGAGAAATCATTTGGGTTATCGCCAAAAGTCACAGAGTCTTCTGCTCCGATTCCTAAGCGAGCAGCAAGCTTTTCTAGCGTCTCACCTTTGCTCACACCTTTTGCTGAAATTTCTAACAAGGATTCCTCTGGGTTGGAGTGGGTGACGGTGACAATATCTGAAACCAGTGGCTCTGCAATTGCAAGCATCTCATCTGATGTGTAATCAAAGTCTGAACAACGAGCCATGATTTTAAATGCTGGCTGTGTTAACTTCTCTTCAATACTTATTACTCCGACATTATCTGCGCCCAAATCCCAACGGGGGGCATAAATTTTCTCGCGGTGGAACTTATCGTCATACTCAACTGCAAATGAGACTGTCGGCAAGGCTTTACGCATCCTAGTAACAAATTCGAATTGGGTTTCAATAGGAATCAGCCACTGCTCGATAACCTTCTCATTCATTAAGTCATAGTGAAGCGCACCGTTAGCACAAATTGCGTTACCAAAACCAAATGCATCTCTTACTTCACGCATCCAACGAGGAGGTCTGCCCGTGACAAAAAAGATTTCGACGCCAAGATCTCTGGCAGCCGTAAAGGCCTCAACTGTCCGCTTTGAAATTCCTTCTTCAGCGACAATTGTCCCGTCAAGATCGGTGCCAATAAGTTTTGGCCTTTTTCCAGTTATGCCGGCAGTAATCTGTCGACTCCTAAGAATGGTTGAAGTGCTGCTGGAACTTTTACCGAGCCATCGCTTTGTTGGTGGTTTTCTAAAATCGCAACAATCATGCGTGGGATTGCAACAAGAGTGCCGTTGAGGGTGGCAACTGGTTTTGTTGCCTCTCCATCGCGATAACGAATATTTAATCGGCGGGCTTGGAATTCTGTGCAGTTAGAGGTACTTGTCACTTCACGATAAGCATTTTGTGTTGGGATCCACGCTTCAATATCAAATTTACGTATGGCACTCGCCCCTAAGTCTCCCGATGCCACATCAATCACGCGATAAGGGATTTCCATCGCGTTCATGAAATCTTTCTCCCATTGCAAAAGACGCTTGTGTTCTTCGAGTGCATCTTCTGGCTTGCAGAAGGTAAACATCTCAACCTTGTCGAACTGGTGAACACGAATAATTCCACGGGTATCTTTTCCATATGTCCCAGCTTCACGGCGGAAACATGATGAATATCCTGCATAACGCAAAGGCAACTGATCAACAATTTCATCCATGTGATAGGCGGCAAGTGGAACTTCACTTGTGCCGACAAGATAGAAATCGTCTTCTTCTAAATGGAAAACATTCTCGGCAGCTTGCCCAAGAAACCCAGTGCCTTCCATCGCCGCGGGTTTGACCAACACTGGAGGGATTACAGGAGTAAAACCAGATTTTGTTGCTGATGAAATCGCATAGTTAACAAGCGCGAATTCAAGTAAAGCTCCAGCGCCAGTGAGGTAATAAAACCTAGAGCCAGAAACTTTTGCGCCCCGCTCTGTATCGATCGCTTTAAGAATCTTGCCAAGCTCAACGTGATCTTTTGCCTCGAAACCTTCCTTAGCAAAATCACGTGGCGCTCCAACAGTTTCCAACACGACAAAATCTTCTTCTCCCCCTACTGGGGCGGCAGGGTCAATCAAATTATGAATCTGAAGTAAGAGTGCATCAGCTGTTGCTTCAGCCTCAACACGCGCGGCTTCAGCTGCTTTTACTTTTGCAGATAAATCTTTGGCCTTCTCTAGTAGGGCAGTTTTCTCATCACCTTTGGCTGCGCCAACAGATTTAGATAGAACATTTTGTTCTGCTCGTAGAGTTTCAAATGCGCTAATTGCAGCGCGCCTAGCCTCGTCAGCAGTCAAAAGCTGATCAACAACGGCAGGGTTTTCACCACGCACCTTTTGTGAGTCGCGGACCCTCTGGGGATCATCGCGAAGAATTTTAAGATCAATCACAGGGTAAGCCTACCGATTGGATTTTCCATTATGGGTGCGAGGGTATGAACCCAACACACGGATGTCGTCACAAATTTTGCGCAAGCCCTCAATTGATTGGGCAACTGGTGCATCGGTTAGGTGACCTTCAACATCAATTATGAAGTGATAGTGACCGAGCTCGCGTCCTGTTGGGCGACTTTGAATGAATGTGAGGTTTACATTATTTTTTGCAAATTCAGTCAATATTTCAAGCAGCGCTCCTGCATGGTCAATATCTATATATGCAACAAGCGATGTGCGATCACTCCCTGTTGGAGCTGAAAGTTTTCCTGCACGCTCAACAACAACGAAACGCGTCACAGCTACATCGTTGTCTCCAATGTTTTGAGCAATTATTTTTAGCCCATACTTTTCTGCTGCAATCTCTGCGGCAATAGCTGCATCCCAGTTTCCATCTTTAAGTCCTTCTGCAGCTGCGGCAGTTGATGGCGTTGTAATCACTTCTGCGTCAGGCAATTCTCGGGCAATATAGGCACGACACTGTGATTCAGCATGTGGGTGGGTTGCGATACGAGTAATTTTCTTTCCAACGTTTTCTGGCAAAACCATAAGAGAAAAAGTAACGGCGAGAGTAGTTTCAGCGACAATCACAAGTGGTTCGCCAATGGCTAACTCATCTAACGTTCTTGCGACAACACCTTCGACTGAATTTTCAATGGGGACGAGGGCCCTTTCAGCCAGACCTTTTCTCACTGCATCAAGAGCAGCGGTAACGTTTGCATAAGGGGTCAGCTCATCATCGCTTTTTGCGATACCTCGAAGGGCGCTCTCTGTGAAAGTTCCCGAAGGCCCTAGATATGCATAATGAGTCACTGAGTAAGGGTATCTCACGCAGCATTA
>DAIQAR010000031.1:0-6859 GCA_036781605.1 Candidatus Nanopelagicaceae bacterium | reverse complement strand
TGCTGAATATCTCATTTTCGATTGACCATGAATTATCAGAAGAATCTAGCGCTAACCATGAGCTGCATGGAATGGGGACAACTCTTACTGCCATTCACATCAACGGTGAAAATATTGAGTTACTACATATTGGCGACTCAAGGTGTTATAGATGGAGAGACAAAAAACTCACCCAGCTCAGCCATGACCATACGGTGATGCAGGAGTTACTTGATCAAGGAAGACTTACACCCGAGGAAGTATTCGATCATCCTCAAAGGTCTTTACTCACACAAGTACTGATGGGCGACAGCGGGATAGACCCGATACTCAGCGTCCATGACATAAAAGATGGAGACAGATTCCTGCTTTGTAGTGATGGTTTGAGCTCTGTCCTTTCAGATTATGAGATTGCTTCAATCATTAAAAATAGTGAAGATGAGAAAGTGGTCGATAGTTTGATTGACGGCGTTCTTACGAAGGGTGCGCCGGATAACATAACAATTTTATGGAGTGAAGTTGTGCCTGAAAAAGATGCAAGCAAAACTTTGCTTTTAGGTGCTGCGCTATGAGTAGATTATTTAACAGCCGTTACAAAATTGGCGAGATGATCGGTACTGGTGGAATGGCGGATGTTTATGTCGCAGAAGACACACGACTAAATAGAAAAGTTGCTGTAAAGATACTTCGCAGTGATTTAGCGAGAGATCCAGCATTTGTCGCACGTTTCAAGAAAGAAGCACTGGCTGCTGGCGGTCTAAGTCATCCTGGGATTGTCGCGGTTTATGACTCGGGAATCGATGGTGATGATTCTTATATTGTCATGGAGTTAGTAAGCGGGCACACCCTTCGAGACATTCTTCAATCCAATACTTCAATGCCAGAATCAAAGGCACTTGATATTGCTTGCCAAATACTCGAAGCACTTGATTATTCCCACTCAAAAGGAATTGTTCACAGAGACATTAAGCCAGGAAATATCATGATGACAAATTCTGGTCAGGTAAAAGTGATGGACTTTGGGATTGCGCGCGCTATGGATGATTACGGCGCGACCATGACAAACACATTCAACGTCGTTGGTACAGCCCAATATTTATCTCCCGAACAAGCAACGGGCGAACCTGCTGATCGGCGAAGTGATATTTATTCAGTTGGCTGCTTGCTCTATGAATTACTAACTGGACGCCCCCCATTTTCAGGTGACACCCCAGTATCTATCGCATTCCAGCATGTTTCAGCGCCACTTATCGCCCCATCTGAAATTAATCCTGCGATCGATGAGAGTCTAGAGACGGTTCTTCAGGTTGCTCTTTCAAAAGACCCTTCCCATCGCTATCAAGATGCTGGGGCAATGCTTGATGACCTTCGCAGGGCAATTCGTGGTGAGCAAGTAACAACAAAAATTCGAAGAGTTAAACCTAAAAGAAATTATTTAGTTGCTGGAATTTCATTTTTTGCCATTCTCGCATTAGTTGCGGCAGGTCTTTCGTTTTCGAGTAAAAAGAGCGCGACTTTTGAGCTACCCAATGTCGTGGGGCTCACTGTTGATCAAGCAAAGGCATTGCTGCCTAACTACACAATTAATTTGCAGCAAGCTCCTGATTCAAGAATCCCAGAAGGACGAATTGCAAGCCAATTACCGCTTGCCTCAACGCGTGTGCTGCGCGGAAGTAGTGTGACATTAACTCTTTCACAAGGACCTGGAAACACAACTGTCCCAGCATCAATTATCGGTCAGACCCTTATTAATGCTCAAGCAATCATCAGCGCCGCTGGACTTTTTGTTTCACAAACAACACCAGTTGATTCAAGTCAACCACCAGGAACAGTCTTGGCCGTCACGCCAACTCCCGGAAGTGTCTTGCCTGCGGGAAGTCCTATCCAATTACAAATCTCAAGTGGAAGTTTGCAAGTTCCTTCTCTCGTTGGACTCACAGGAATTCAAGCACTTGCAACTCTTACTGAAGCAGGGTTCTTGGTAAAGACAGTTAATGCATATGACCCAACACAACCTATTGGAAATGTTTTAGCGCAAGCACCTGCTGCTGGGACAACTCAAAATATTGGTTCATATGTCACCATCACGGTGAACACACAACCTAACGGTTAACTACAGCCGTCAATCCTTCAGAGCGAGCGCGAGCGCCTTTATCCCCGCACTCCTCCAGCCAATTACCCAACATCTTATGTCCGTGTTCTGTGAGTACTGACTCCGGATGAAATTGCACACCAGAAATTGGCAAAGTCTTATGTTTAATAGCCATAACAATTCCAGATTCCGTACTTCCAATAACGTCGAGATCTGCTGGCAATGTATCTGTCTCAATTGCAAGTGAGTGGTATCGCGTTGCAGTAAACGGTGTTGGCAAGTTCTCTAAAACACCACGTGATGTGTGGTGAACAAGTGAAGTCTTCCCATGAAGCAATTCAGGCGCGCGGCTTACAGTTGCGCCAAATGCGACACCGATTGCTTGATGGCCTAAGCAGACACCAAAGAGTGGAATCTTTTTCTCCGCGCAATAGCGAACAAGTTCAACGCTTATTCCTGCCTCTTCTGGAGTTCCAGGGCCCGGAGAGATCAGAACACCATCAAAGTTCTGCGCCTCTGATAGCTCCACTTCATCATTGCGCTTAACAGTTACCTCTGCGCCAAGTTGGCCAAGGTATTGCACCAAGTTATAGACAAAGGAGTCGTAGTTATCGACGACAAGAATCTTGGCGGGCATGGTCAAAGGCTATTAGGTATGTAGTAACCTTCGCTTATGCCTAAATCACGTAGTCGCAAGAAAGCCCCTGTTTACATCCCAGATGAGCTTGCCCATCTTGCGCCCGTTCCTGAAGAGAGCCCACGCTGGCTTGCCCCGCTTATGGTGGGAGCATTCCTTGCAGGCTTGATCTGGATCGTTATCTTCTACGTCAGCGGCACCCTCTACCCAGTGCCTCATATCGGTGCCTGGAACATGGTGATCGGCTTTGGATTTATCGCGGCTGGCTTCACCCTTGCCACCAAGTGGCGCTAGAAATTTTTCCCGCTTAATTACACCCTTGTAATTCTCCACATCGTGGACAAACCCTGTGGAGAAGTTAGGGCTATTCTCAGACAATTCCCAGCCAGCAGGTGGATGCTCTGAGACGAGGTGATAGAAATGAATAGTTCTTCCGCTCTTAAAGAAAGAGTCCCTGCCGTGAATAATGAAAATAGTGGAGAGTCAAAGACTCAACGCATTCTTGTTGTTGATGATGAAAGTTCCATTAGCGAACTGATTGCGACCAGCCTTCGTTTCGTTGGCTTTGATGTTCGCACCGCAGCTACTGGTTCACAAGCACTTTCTATCGCAGAGGAATTTAAACCTCACGCGCTCATTTTAGATGTGATGCTTCCAGACCAAGATGGTTTTGAAGTATGTCGCCAACTACGTCAAGACGGTCACAGCGTTGGTGTTCTCTTCCTCACAGCAAAAGACACCGTTGAAGACAAGATTGCTGGTTTAACAATCGGCGGCGATGACTACATGACTAAGCCGTTTTCACTTGAAGAGCTTGTTGCTCGTCTGCGCGCGCTGCTTCGCCGAATTGGTGTTGTTGAATCGCTTGTCGATGACGAGAAAGTCCGCTTTGCAGACCTTGAACTCGATGAGGCAACTCATGAAGTTCGCAGAGCCGGAAACCTCATTGATCTTTCCCCTACTGAGTTTCTCCTGCTTCGCTATCTCATGATCAACGCTGACCGCGTTGTAAGTAAGTCACAAATTTTGGATCACGTGTGGCAATACGACTTCCGGGGAGACGCCGGAATTGTTGAGACATATGTTTCCTACCTTCGCAAAAAAATTGATATCTACAAGCCAGAGCTCATTCACACTGTTCGTGGCGTTGGATATCGAATGCGAATGCCTGCGGTTAAGTAAACCCAAATTACTCTCCCATGGTTAAGCTAACTAAAGTTTCCGGTTGGAGTCTGCGATCAAGACTTCTACTCGCAACTTTAGTTGTTGTAGCTATTGGTATCGGAACATCAGATTTTGTCGCTCACGCCTCATTAAAGAATTATTTAATTAAACAAGTTGATACGCAATTAACTGGCGTTGCCAATGGATCCGTAGGTAGGTTAAACCGTGCCGGAATAGAACCTAACGCAAATGAAGACGATGCTAACGGCTCACCTTTTCGCATTGTGCGACCTCTGCGCGGAGTTCCTACTGAAACTTTAGTTACTCTTCTTGATTCTAATGGAAATGAATTAGGGCGATTAGGTGGGGACATAACTAATTCCTCACAAACAATGCGTTTTAATGGTTTTACTACAGCAAAGGTAGCTGCGACTAAAGGGCTTCCTTTCACAGTAAAAGGCGTGAAAGATGGTGGAGATACACGAGCAATCGCTCAAGTGCTCCCAACGGGACTAGGTTCCATTGTTGTTGCTGTTTCACTTGCTGGTGTCGATAGAACCTTGCATGAGATGACCTGGCTCTTTCTCCTTATCAGCTTAATTATTCTTGTACTTATCGCATTTTTGTCTAGATTTATTATTCGAATAAGTTTAAGGCCGCTGAGTGAAGTAGAAGGTACTGCTGCTGCAATCGCAGCCGGTGATCTCTCCGCGCGTCTTCCAGATAACAACCCTAAGACTGAGGTTGGAAAACTCACTCGCTCTCTCAACACGATGTTATCTCGAATTGAAGAATCATTTGCTGTACGTGTTGCCTCTGAATCTAAGCTGCGTCAATTTGTGGCAGATGCAAGCCACGAACTTCGCACGCCGCTTACTGCTATCCGCGGCTTTGCTGAACTCCACCGACAAGGAGCAGTTGAAGGTGTGGAAAAGACAAAAGAACTTATAGGTCGTATCGAAAAAGAATCTATCCGTATGGGTTCACTCGTGGAAGATCTTCTGCTTCTTGCACGTATGGATGAAGCACGACCTGTCTCCATGGAGCCAGTTGATCTCACCCACGTTCTTGAAGAATGTATCGCTTCTGCCAGGGCTGCTGGGCCAGACCATCCCATTACCGCAGATATCGAGCCTGATATTTTTGTCCTCGGCGATAACAAGCGAATTCATCAAGCAATTGCTAACTTGTTAGCTAATGCTAGGACCCACACACCACTAGGAACCAAGATCACAGTAAGAGCAAAGAGTGGGAAAGATGACACTCGCGTTTCTGTCAGCGATGAAGGTCCGGGATTATCACCTGCTGATCAAAAGAAAATATTCGAACGCTTTTTTAGAGCAGACCCATCACGTCAAAGAAGCTCTGGTGAGGGAAGCGGGCTTGGACTTTCAATTGTTGATGCCATCATGAAGTTACATGGGGGTTCTGTTTCTGTTGAATCTGAATTAGGCCGGGGAGCGACTTTCACACTTACTTTCCCAATCAAGGCGTAATTACTTAACGCTGAAAGTAAATTTCCCGATCACTATGTGCCCGTCTTGGGCTGAGACTCGATAGCTCACACTGTATTTTCCGCTGGTGGCTTGCCCAGATTTAAAGACATCCGTTACGGCAGCTCCCTTTACAACATCAATTCCAGAAGTAATAACCATCCCCATCGGATCTGTAACAACAACATGATTAATTGCCGTTTTCCCCAAAGTAAGTAGGAGATCTTCAAACGTTAGCGTGATCTTTGAAGGCAACTTTGAAAGCACAGCATTGCGTGCCGGGTTTGATGCAATCAAAGTCGTGTGTGCAGAAGCAACTGGGATCTCGAGTGTTAAGAAAATTACTCCCATAATCGCGGAGATTACTTGTGTTTTACGCCCCAAGTTTTTTACCAAAGATTTCATTTACAGCGCTATAGACCGCCCCTGTTGTCCAAGTTGGCTGTTGGGGTTTGAGTAAATTTACCTTTCCATCTGGCGACAAATAATTCATGAGTTTAGTTGGAATGAGGTTTGAGCTTTTTGGGTTTTTAACCTCAGGATTTCCTAAATCCAGCCAGCGCCAATGTGAATCTGGACCGATTATGCCAACAATGTCAGTGTGTTGAACATCGTATGCACTTTGCTTACCTGTTTGCCAATCCATAAGACCTTTTGCAGCGCTGCCAATGGATGTATAAACACCAAAGAATTTCCAAAGCTCTGAAAGATTTCTTGCAGAACTTGTAGCAACTGTCCAGCTGTTATCACTAAACATCTTTTGGTAAGCACTAATTCTAGAAACAGAATCACGTTTTGGATCAACAGAAATTTCAACTGAAGCAAAAGTGCTAGAAAGTTTTGCAGAAGCAATGGCATCACCAATTTGGCGCATATTGACAGTGGTCATAGGGCAAATATCTGGGCAACTTGTTAAGAAATCTGTGAAAATAACTGTCTTGCCTTTGAGGCTTCCCAGTGTAAAAGTTTTACCGGAAGCATCTTGAAGTGGAATATTCAAGACACTTATTGGAATCGACGCATCAAGAACTGTACCTCCGGCTTTAGCCGCGTGACCTGTAAGCGGCGGTGTGGAAGGTGAAGAAGCGTAGGCAGAGTTCATTCCAAGGCTTAAAGAAAGGGTAAATACAATAAAAAGTTTTTTCATGAGCCAGACTCCATTGCTCGAAGTGTTGCGATCCGTTCTTCTAAAGGCGGATGCGTTGAGAATAATTTTGATGTTGCACTTGAATCTAGAGGCGACTCAATCCAGATATGCGCTACCGCTGTAGAACGTTGGTGAACGACAGTGCTATCTTTTTGTAGTACTTCTAGAGCGCGCCTAAGACCTGCAGGATTTCGAGTGAATTCAACTGCTGTGACATCAGCAAGTGCTTCGCGCTTTCTTGAAATAGCAAGACGAAGTAAGAGCGCTGCAATTGGCGCAAGTATCAAAACGACAATAGAAACAACAATAGCGATTGGATTCTGATTGCTGTCATTGCTATCTCTACG
>DAIQAR010000030.1:0-13822 GCA_036781605.1 Candidatus Nanopelagicaceae bacterium | reverse complement strand
GAGATCGTTGATTCTCATCCGATCTTGCCTGAGCGAGATGCGATCATTTTGGATGAAGCACATGAATTTATGGATCGCACTACGCAGGCAGTGACAGAAGAGCTCACTGCAGGGGGAGTAGAGAGAGCCGCCAAGATGGCGGCTAAACATATGCCAAACAAAACAACGCTTGCTTTTGCAAAAGCAGCGGATGAATTTGCTGAAGCAATTGGAGATTTTGCAAAAGATGTCCGCGTGGATCCCTCGCGAGCAGGTCGTCTTCCAGAACTTCCAGCTTCACTTGTTGCACCTATTCGAAAAGTAAAAGAGGCATCAGCTGCTGTTATCGCTTTGATCCAGGCAGATTCAGATGTGATTGATCCAGATGCGATGGCGCAAAGAGCGAGAGTAAAAGGCGCCACAAATGAAGTGCAGCAGATTGCCTCCAAGATGCTCAGGCCTGGGGCTCATCAAGTTATGTGGTTTGAGCCGACTTTTTCTACTTTGTATTTAGCGCCTTTAGCCGTTTCAGGAGTGCTGCGCGCAAATCTTTTGACGCAATCTCCCGTTATTGCGACATCTGCCACTCTGACTATCGGTAAATCATTTGATGCGATTGCTAAATCAATTGGCTTTGTTGTGGGAAGTGACGTGGATGAAGAGGAGAGCGAAGCACAAAACGGTGAGATTGATCCAGCGAATGTTCAGATGCTAGATGTAGGTTCTCCCTTTGATTTTGCTGCGCAAGGAATGCTCTATCTGCCTCGTCATATTCCAGAACCCGGGCGAGATGGGCCAAGCCTGGACGCTCTTACTGAGCTGGGTGAACTGATTGAAGCAGCAGGCGGTCGCACACTTGCTTTGTTCTCTTCTTGGCGCGGAGTGGAGATGGCCGATGAGCATCTTCGAAAAGTTCTTGCTGATTTAAAGCTACCGATCATCACTCAAAAGCGTGGCGATTCTGTTGGTCCTTTGGTGGAAAGGTTTGCTAAAGATCCATCTTCGATTCTTTTAGGAACTATTGGTTTGTGGCAAGGCATCGATGTTCCAGGACCTTCCTGCACACTGGTTGCCATTGATCGCATTCCATTTCCTCGTCCAGATGAACCTGTCATGGCAGCGCGCTCGGCTGAAGCAGATGCAGCAGGAGGAAGTGGTTTTATGCAGGTATCACTGCCAAGAGCGGCGCTGCTACTTGCTCAAGGAACAGGAAGACTTATTCGCTCAATCGATGATCGCGGTGTTGTTGCGATCTTAGATTCGCGCATTGTGAGCAAACAATATGGATCAACGCTGTTGAACTCTATGCCGCCTTTTTATCGCACATCAGATGGCGCAGTGATTAAAGATGCTTTAAAGCGCTTAAATCAGCAATTTACCGAGCAGGGCGTGTAGTTCAGGCCAACTGCGTCCAAATGATGGGTGCAAGTCCTTATTCATCACTTCATCAAATTTCACCCAAGAAACTTCGAGCGATTCATCATTCATCTCGTGGGCAACAAGATCAGGATGAGCTCTTGCGATGATGGTGTCATACCGCCAGGTAGTGTGGTCATCGCTATATGTCATGATCGTTTCGATCAAAGAGCCATCGATACCGATCTCTTCTTCTGCTTCTCTAATTGCTGCGTCTAATACATTTTCATGAGAGTCGCGGGCTCCGCCTGGAATTCCCCATGTGTCACCGTTATGCACCCAAGGAGCGCGATGTTGAAGCAGTACTGCGCCATCTCTTATAAGCAGTAATCCAGCAGCGCCGTGGAGTCCCCAGTGTTTGCTTCCGCAATCACATTGGATCCAGCCATCACCATCTCTATGTGCCACGCCTCTAGAGTGTCATCTTTTACACAATCCTGCATGATCCACAGAGGCGTGCTTCTTGAAGTTTTGGTAAACCTCATCTGACTTACTTTCACCTCATGTTCCTAATGGCAGCTCTCATCATGGCTGGTTCCTGTAATGGGGGACCGTGCGTGAATGTCTATACAGATCCAACAACAAATCAGATTGTGATTACCGCTAATCAAAATATGCCCGGCAGCGTTCCTAAGCCAAAAAGGATTTACCCACCAAGGCCATATGTATATAGACCCAGACCGAAACCGGTCTGGGTTCCTTATGCCGTGAAGGCCACGGTGCATAAAGCTGCTCCCAAAAAGAAACCGGCCCCGCCCCTGACAACTGCGGTCAATCTTTCTGATCAGATCACAAAACTGCTTCCAGGAAATCACCTGCTCTATCAACCAGGGACTGATCCTTTAAGTAGCGTGCCGATTTACTTCTGGTCTGATGCATCATCCATCTTTCATATGGTGACCACGATTTTGGGAATTGGCGTTCAAGTAAATCTGATTCCCTCGTTTACCTGGGACTTTGGAGATGGAAGTAGCTCTCTAACTACAAGTACTGCAGGTGGGCCATATCCCAATCAAACAGTTACTCATACATATAAAACACAAGGTGACTACACAGCAAACCTCAGCATCTCATGGGCTGGTACATGGGCAGCCCAGGGATCAGTTCTTCCAGTCCTTGGAGGGGCGATCGTTCAGAACATGAGCGAGCAGATCATTGTGGGCGCAGGCCCAACTTTGTTTCGTAATTAAAACTATTAATAACTATCAACAGGAGTACTTCATGCACATCTCACTTATCGTCGTTGCTTTGATGATCGCTCTGCGAGGCAAAGTAAAGCAATGACAACTCTTACCTCACCTCATGACCTTCTTGCAGCTGTTCCTTTTCTTATTGGCTACCACCCGCTCAATTCACTGGTTGTTATCGCGCTTAGCGATGATGCAATAGGAATGGCGATGCGCGTTGATTTCCCAGGAGAACCTGCACTCCTAGCCGCGCATCTGGTTCACCAGAAGGCAGAGGCAGCGATCATCGTTGCTTATCTGCCTGAAGGACTTGCCAGCGATGATCACACTCTTGCCATTCAAGAAGCTATTAAAGCTCGGGGCATTGATATTAAAGAGTGCATACAAGTTGTTGGAGACAGGTATCGCTCCACAATCTGCGCAGATCCATCTTGTTGTCATCTGGAGGGAAACCAGATCCCAGAGATATCTGATTCATTGATTGCTGCCGAGCAAGTGGCGTTAGGTAAACCGCTTCCTTTTGCTGGCATCAATGCGATGCGCTTGTCACTCTCCGCTGAACCTAGAGATTTAAATTTGATTCGGGAGACAACAAAGATTGCCGAGATCAATTACCAAGATGCTGGGGCAGTGCTTCTGCAGCGAGAAGGTGCATATGCTGTGGACAAGCTTGTGGCTGAGTTCATGGCGAAGGGAATCTGTCACGATAAAGAACTCATTGCCCTCGTTCTTGTTCGCTTGCTTGATTTACAAGTCAGAGATTATGCAATGGGTATAACAACCGAGGAGAACGAGAAAGCATTGTGGGCAATGTGGCGATGGCTTCTTCGAATTGCGCCCCGCGGTTTTGTTGCACCCGTTGCCACACTCTTTGCGACTATGACATATGAAAGAGGCGACGGGGCTCTTGCTCAAAGAGCTCTAGAGCGTGCCTTTGAAGATGATGGCACGTATCAAATGGCAAAGCTGCTTCGCCGCACCTTTGCAGCAGGCTGGCCCGCTCACTCCTTCACACAGATGAGGGCTGAACTTCATCCAAAGATATGCGCCGCGCTATTTGAGTGACTTTTAAGAATTGGGGAGTAGCATCAAACTATGATCGTTGGAGTATTAAAAGAGATCAAAAATAATGAATTTCGCGTTGCGCTCACTCCCTCTGGCGCCCATGGCTTAGCAGCACATAACACTGTACTTGTTGAAAGTGGAGCAGGACTTGGCTCTGCTATTACCGATGCAGAGTATGTGGCAGCTGGCGCGCAGATTGTTTCTAGCGCAGATGAAATATGGGAACGCTCAGAGATGATCATGAAGGTTAAAGAGCCAATTGCCTCTGAATACCCAAAGATGCGCAAAGGTCAGATTCTTTTTACATACCTGCACCTTGCTGCAGATAAGCCGCTCACACTCGCTCTTATGGAGCGAGGCGTGACAGCGATTGCTTATGAAACTGTTGAAGTAAATAGGCACCTGCCTCTTCTTGCTCCCATGTCAGAAGTAGCAGGACGCATGTCGATTCAAGTAGGCGCTGCTGCATTACAGAGGCCTGCAGGGGGACGTGGAGTTTTACTCCCTGGTGTTCCTGGAGTTCGCCCAGGCAAGGTTGTTATTTTGGGTGGGGGAGTTGTTGGAGTTGCCGCAGCAACTATTGCTCATGGAATGCATGCCGATGTAACAATCTTGGATTTAAATCTCACCAGACTGGGAGAGATCGATCAGATGTTTGCCGGTCAAGTAAAGACAATCGCTTCATCTGCCTATGAAATCGAGCAGCACCTTATGGAAGCAGATCTTGTCGTCGGAGCAGTACTTGTTCCTGGAGCTAAAGCTCCCAAACTTGTGACAAACGCTCTGGTTGCCAAGATGAAACCAGGATCTGTGCTTGTGGATGTTGCGATTGATCAAGGCGGCTGCTTTGAAGATTCACATGCAACAACACATGCTGATCCAACATTTAAGGTGCACGAATCGCTCTTCTATTGCGTTGCAAATATGCCAGGGGCAGTTCCTGCGACTTCTACCTATGCCCTTGCGAATGCAACGATCGGTTATGCCATTGCCATTGCAAATAAGGGCTGGGAGAAAGCAATCGGCGAAGATCCAAGCCTTGGATACGGTCTCAACGTTCATGATGGTCAGATTCGTTATGCAGCGGTGGCTAAAGCGCATAATTTGTAAGTAAACTTTTACCTGTGTGTGGCAGATATGCACTTTCAGCTAATGCGCTAGATATTGCTCTTCAATTTGAAGCAGATGGCTCTAGCGCGCCAAGTTTGCCCGTCAATTGGAACATCTCACCAACTACGCCAATTTATTTCATTCAGGGGCAAAGCCCCGATGGAAATTCGCGCATAGTAAATACCGCTCACTGGGGCTTAATCCCAAGTTGGAGTAAAGATGCATCTAGAGCCTCCAATGCCATCAATGCTCGCGTGGAATCAATTGCAGAAAAGCCAAGCTTTAAAAGCGCGCTCAGATCCCGCAGATGTTTAATACCTGCAAACGGATATTACGAGTGGGCCACAGAGCTCGGTCCTTATCCTCCTAAGCAGCCTTTCTATATTTCTCGCGGTGATTCCACACTTCTTCCTATGGCTGGTTTATTTGAATATTGGAAAGATCCAGAGACAGGTCAGATGATTACATCAGCATCGATTATTACCCGTGAATCAGTGGGCAAGATTGCAACGATCCATCACAGAATGCCGGTGATGTTGCCAAAGGATCGATGGAGCGCGTGGCTCGGCAGTTCTTCAATCAGCGAGTCGCAAGTTCCTGAGTATTTAGATCTTCTAGAGACACCAGATCCAGAAGCAGGGTTGCAGTTTCATCCTGTTGCAGCTGCTGTAAATAACGCGCGCAATTTTGGACAAGAGTTATCAGCGCCCATCACATTGGGGGAGCCAGAGACGCTCTTTTAGTTCTTCCTAGTTCTCCTTGTAGGAGCACTTGCCTCTGTCAGAGGTTATCACTATCTTTCGAACATATGTTCGATAAACCAGCTCCTAAGCCTGCCAGCCACGCTGCAGGGCCTGCCCCTGCCCGCGTACTTGCACCCGAAGGTGATCCCATCGAGTTTGTTTATAAGGGCGTTCACTTTCACGTGCATGCCGTCTTATCTAGATGGCGCGAATCTGGAGGTTGGTGGAATCGCATAAGCGATGGAAGAAATCATCTAACAGAGGAGAACCTCTTTGATGATGGAGGCAAAGGAATGTGGAGAGTAGAGGCTGCTCCTGTTGGAACACTCGCTACTTTTGATATCGAATTCGATGAGATCACTCATACCTGGCAGATACGCCCAACATCTCGCCCTCAATAACTCTTTGATAAATCATGAATAAAGATTTCACGCATCTTCGGGTAGCAAGTGGATACTCCTTTAAATATGGCGCGGCCCATGTGGAAGAGCTTGTCGCCAAAGCTGCCACCTATGAGATGAGCGTGCTGGCACTGACCGACAGGGACACGATGGCAGGTGCTATTCGCTTTGCCCAAGGGTGTGAGGCAGCTGGTATTACACCGATACTTGGAATCAATATCAGCTTTATTCAAAAGAAACATAGAGTCACACTTCTTGCCCAAGGTGGGCATCTTTCATCTCTCTATCGCTTAGTAACAGCTATCAATATGAATAGCGATGAGAAGATCTTGACGCTAGAGATCTTGGATAGATTCCAGGAGTACTCAAAGAACGTTCTGCTTCTGCATGGCCCTGAATCTGCGCTCGCTGCATCTATTGCAGCAAGGCGCAGCAATGAGTCGCTCTCGATCTATCACTCCACCGGCGAGTACTTTGCTGAGCAGGCCATAGAGTGCGTAAGTCACTACGCCCAAGGTGATGGTCCCTACTCCACAACACATGCAGCAAAGATGCTTGGTTTCGCTAGAGATAACGATCTACCAGCAGTTCTTACTAATGCAGCCAGAATGCTCGGACGCAAAGATGGACCTATTGCAGATGTTCTAGATTCTGCGCGGCATCTGCGCTCGCTCAGCGGGAAGATTGTTGAACGCAGCAATAGCGAGGGATATCTCAAGAGCTCACCGCAGATGAGCGCTGTGGCAGATGAGATTGCTCGGCGTGCTGGTGAGCGCAATGGAAGATCACTACTCAAGACAACAGATGAGTGGGCGCAAAGAGCGCGCTTATCTATTCGCAATGACATTGGTATAGGAGATATTCACCTTCCAGAGCCGCATGTACTTGGATCTGCTGATCACAGCGCACTTCGAGAACAACTTCGAAATAGATGCGCAGAGGGGTTATCTGCCAGATATAGCGGGGCGCCTTCTGTTGCTGCAGCCGAGCGTTTAGAAGATGAGCTCTCAGTTATTGATGGGCTTGGCTTTCATTCATATTTTCTCACCGTTGCAGATATTGCTAAAAAAGCGCGTGATAAAAACATTCGCGTATCAGCCCGCGGCAGCGGGGCAGGATCTTTGATCTGTTACCTGCTTGGTATTTCTAATGTTGAGCCGATTTCGCAGGGTTTGCTGATGGAGCGTTTTTGTTCACCGCTGCGCCATGAGCTTCCAGATATTGATATCGACGTTGAATCCCATAGACGCCTTGAAATATATGACGATGTCTTTAAGGAGTATGCAGATAGTGATTGGAGTAAGCCTGGCAATCAATCACGGTGCGCAACGGTTGCGATGGTGGAGACATATAGAGCGCGCCATGCCATTCGTGACGCTGGGGCTGCCTTAGGGATTGCGCCTATGGAGATCGACATGATCGCTAAATCAATGCCACATATTAGAGCGCGCAATATTTCTAGCGCTCTTGCCAAGCTTCCAGAACTTGCTCACTTAAAGATGGATGGCGCAATGATGAAGGCGCTGATTCATCTTGCTAGCGCCCTTGATGGGTTGCCACGGCATTTATCTATGCATCCATGCGCGATCGCGCTTTCAGATATTCGTCTTCAAGATTTCGCTCCTATAGAGCGCAATGCAAGTGGGTATCCGATGGTGCAGTTTGATAAAGATGATGTGGAGGCGCTTGGCTTACTCAAGCTCGATATCTTGGGCGTTCGGATGCAATCAGCGATCTCTTACGCCCTAGATGAAATCGAACGCATCGAAGGGACCCCGGTAGATATTGATCAGATACCGCTGGATGATAAAAAGACATTTGATCTCATCAAATCCACAAAGACCTTGGGTTTATTTCAAATTGAAAGCCCAGGACAGAGAGAACTTGTGGGCAAGTTTGCTCCAAGTACTTTCACTGATCTAATCATTGATATCTCACTCTTTCGCCCTGGGCCAGTAAAGAGCGACATGATCACTCCTTTTATTAATACCCGTCACGGGCATAGGCAGCGGCTTTTTATCCATAAGGATTTAGAAGGCATTCTCGCTGAGACAGAAGGCGTTGTTGTTTTTCATGAACAAGTTATTCGCCTTATTTCTACGCTTACTGGTTGCTCACTTGCCCAAGGTGATGAAAAACGACGGGCACTTGGCACACCAGAAGGCCAACAAGAAGTAGTGGATTGGTTTTATCCCACCTCACTTGCCCGCGGATATTCAGAGAAAGTTGTTACAGAGGTCTGGGATATCTTGCGAGCCTTTGCTTCCTTTGGATTTTGTAAGGCGCACGCAGCTGCATTTGCTCTTCCTACCTACCAATCAGCGTGGCTTAAGACCCATCACACCGCGGCATTTATTGCAGGAGTATTGCAACACGATCCAGGGATGTATCCGAAGAGATTAATCATTGATGAAGCTAGGCAGTGGGGAATTCATATTGCCCCTATTGATATCAACCTCTCTGATGGTAGTTATCACGTGGAGAGAACATCACTGCCAACGAGAGCTGCTTATGTGGCAACAAATACCCAATCCAGTGGGCAAGTATTAGAACTTCCCGATGCAAGTGGCTATGCCATACGGATGTCGCTTCAAGATATAGATGGCATAAGTAGCAACGAGATAGAGACGATTTCAGCCGGTAGGCCCTATCTAGATATCGCTGATTTCATCTACCGATCAGGAGCAAGTTACCCAACGACCGAGGCGCTGATCTCTATTGGTGCATTTGATCAACTCCACGGAGTAGATAAGGGAGTACTCAACCGCAGAGATCTTCTACTCAAGCTCAAAGATATGAAGGGCTTTGTGAGTAAGAAAAAACCTAATAACGCTCAGATCTCTTTCAATCTCCTCTCTTCAGATATCTCACCAAGTGGACTACCTAATATGCGTAAGTCAGAGATTATGGAGCAAGAGATATCTAATCTTGGGATAGATATCTCAGCCCATGTTCTGAGTGAATATGCCCAGTTTCTGAACCACATAGGCGCTGTGCGCTCATGTGATCTAATTACTAAACGCTCAGATGAGCTCGTCTTAGTTGCTGGAGTAAAAGTTGCTCTTCAAACACCGCCTGTTCGCTCTGGTAAGAGAGTGATGTTTTTAACCTTAGATGATGGATATGGATGTAATGACTTAACTTTCTTTGAAGATACTCAAACCGATTACGCACAGATTCTTCGTAGATCTTCACTGATCTTGGTGGAAGGTCACCTGCGAAAGACAGGACCTCGCGGAATCTCCATTAGAGCCACACGTGCATGGGAGTTAGATAAAGCGCATGCCTCTTGGCATCAGAGCGCTCATTTGCGCTCAAAAGTAGCTCGTTAACATTGCCGTAATACGCACTTGGCAGTATCTGCCACATGAACGATGAGATCAGCCGTCAAGAAGAGTTTGTTCTTCGCACTCTAGAGGAGCGCGGTATTCGCTTTGTGCGCCTCTGGTTTACAGATGTATTGGGTTACTTAAAATCTGTTGCGATAGCACCTGCTGAACTTGATAACGCATTTGCTGAAGGTATTGGCTTTGATGGTTCATCGATTGAGGGATTTGCTCGCGTAACTGAATCAGATATGTTGGCGAAGCCAGATGCAGCAACTTTCACAATCCTTCCTTGGCGCACACAAGCGCCAGGAGCAGCAAAGATGTTCTGCGACATCACTCTTCCCAATGGAACACCCTCATTTGCCGATCCCCGTCATGTCTTAAAGCGCACTCTGCAAAAAGCAGCTGAGATGGGCTTCACCGTCTATACACATCCTGAAATTGAATTCTTCTTATTTAAAAATGCTCCTGAAAAAGGCGTTGCGCCCATTCCAGTAGATCAAGGCGGATATTTCGATCACACGCCATCCACTGTTGGCCATGACTTTAGGCGTCAAGCAATCACGATGCTCGAAGCTATGGGAATTAGCGTGGAATTCTCACACCATGAAGGCGCTCCAGGACAACAAGAGATTGATCTGCGGGACGCAGACGCTTTGACCACAGCAGATAACATCATGACATTTAGACATGTGATTAAAGAAGTAGCGCTTGATCAAGGTTTCCATGCATCCTTTATGCCAAAGCCATTTACCGATCATCCAGGAAGCGGCATGCATACGCATATTTCTCTATTTAAAGGTGAAGAGAATGCTTTCTATGAAGAGGGTGCCTCTCATCAACTCTCTGCAACTGGAAGATCTTTCATCGCAGGTATTTTGAAATACGCTCCAGAGTTCACTGCTGTGACAAACCAATGGGTTAATTCTTACAAAAGACTTGGCGGCGGGGGCGAAGCGCCAGCGCTTGTTACATGGGGCGATAATGATCGAAGCTCTCTTGTGCGCATACCTGCGTATAAACCCAACAAAGATGCTTCAACTCGAATTGAAATTCGCTCACCGGACGCTGCATGTAATCCTTATCTTGCCTTTGCAGTCATTATCTCTGCAGGTCTTGCTGGAATAGAAGAGAAGCTTGAGCTTGCGCAAACAATCTCTGCTCAATCTCTGCCAGGTGATCTGAGCGCAGCGATATCTGCGATGGAGTCTTCATCTCTTGTGCGCCAGACGTTAGGGGAGCATGTCTTTGAATATTTCTTGCTCAACAAGCGCGCGGAGTGGAATGAATACCGCAAGCAGGTGAGCGCCTTTGAACTTGATCGCTATTTGCCCGTTCTTTAAAAGAGCGTGTATTCTTCAATCATGATTTCACGCAGTCTCCTCCTTCGCTGCCGCGGCAGGGCCAACTAACCGGTCCCTCTGCCCGCGGGGTTTGGTGTTGTCCGGTTAAAACCCAAATCCCAGCGAAAAAATAAGGAGTGCTTGAAATGAAATACCCAGAACAACAACCTTCAACGATGCCTAAGCATCGTTATGCGCCATTTATTCCTGTTGATTTAACCGATCGCACATGGCCAACAAAGAAGATGACTAAAGCCCCTAAGTGGTGCTCTGTTGATCTTCGGGATGGAAACCAAGCGCTTATTGATCCGATGGATGCCCATCGCAAGCTCACCATGTTTCAGTTGCTCGTCAAAATGGGCTACAAAGAGATCGAAGTGGGTTTCCCATCAGCTTCCCAAACGGACTTTGATTTCGTTCGAAAGATTATTGACGAAAAGCTCATTCCAGATGATGTTGTCATTCAAGTTTTGACCCAAGCACGCAAGCCATTAATTGAGCGCACCTTTGAATCTATCAAAGGCGCCAAGCAAGTAGTCGTGCATCTTTATAACAGCACATCTACTTTGCAGCGCAGAGTGGTATTTGGCCAAGACAAAGAGGGCATCAAGAAGATTGCAACAGAAGGCGCCCAGATCTGCCAAGATCTTGTGGCAAGTGTTCCTGGAACAACAGTCTTCTTTGAATACTCTCCTGAGTCCTATACAGGCACTGAATTGGAATATGCCAAAGAAGTATGCGATGCGGTCAATGACATCTGGAAGCCAACACCAGACCATAAGACGATCATTAACTTGCCTGCGACAGTGGAGATGGCGACGCCAAATGTCTATGCCGACTCTATTGAGTGGATGCACCGCAATCTTAAATACCGCGATTCAATTGTGTTAAGCCTTCACCCACATAATGATCGTGGAACAGGTGTTGCTGCTGCTGAGCTTGGTTATTTAGCCGGAGCAGATCGAATTGAAGGTACTTTGTTTGGAAATGGTGAGCGCACAGGCAATGTCTGTCTTGTCACCCTTGGGCTTAATCTTTTCTCACATGGGATAGATCCTCATATTGATTTCAGCGATATCGATGATGTGCGCCGCACAGTTGAATATTGCAATCAACTTCGTGTTCCTGAGCGCCATCCTTATGGCGGAGATCTTGTCTTTACAGCCTTCTCTGGAAGCCACCAAGATGCTATTAAAAAAGGTCTTGAGCATATGGAGCGTGATGCCAAAGCTGCTGGCAAAGAGATTGATGATCACACATGGGCAGTTCCATACCTGCCTATCGATCCAAAAGACATTGGCCGCACCTATGAGGCTGTTATTCGTGTGAACTCACAATCCGGTAAGGGCGGTGTTGCCTACCTCATGAAAAATGAGCACCACCTAGATCTTCCTCGCCGTTTGCAGATTGAATTCTCACAAGTTGTACAAGCAAAGACAGATTCTGAAGGCGGAGAAGTAAGCCCAGATGAACTATGGCAGATCTTTGAAGATGAATACCTTCCTGCACCTAGTAACTCATGGGGACGATTCACCTTTGATTCCATCGCTCAGAGCTCACAAACGGGTAAAGATGTTTCCCTCACTGTTGAACTTACTGATGCCGGAAAGAAAGAGACGCTTACCGGTACTGGAAACGGACCGATTGCAGCCTTTGTTGAGATTATGAACTCTCATTTAGGTAAGACGCCTGTGCGCGTGCTTGATTACTACGAGCATGCTCTTTCATCTGGCGGAGATGCATCTGCTGCTGCCTATCTTGAGTGTGAAGTAGGCGGGAAAACCTATTGGGGCGTTGGAATTGATCCAAGTACAACCACAGCTTCACTTAAAGCAGTGGTGTCGGCGGTTAATCGAGGTCTTGGCAAGTAAGGATCGGTAGCCTTACCGCGTGTCTGTATACCGTGATCAAGCAATAGTGCTGCGCACCCAGAAACTGGGTGAAGCTGATCGCATTATTACTTTGTTTACACGCGAACATGGGCGCATCAAAGCTGTTGCAAAAGGTGTGCGCAGAACTAAATCACGATGGGGCGCGCGTTTAGAACCCGCATCGCATGTTGATCTGCAGCTCTACTCAGGACGCAGCCTTGATACCGTCACGCAGGCGGTCAGCATTGAAAATTTTGGCGATGTACTTTCCCTTGATTACCAGCGCTGGACAGTTGCCTCGGCCATCTTGGAAGCTGCAGAGCGCTTCACCTCTCAAGAGCATGAACCTGCGCTTCAGCAATACTTATTAGTTGTTGGTTCGCTCAAAGCACTTGCTCATGAAACTTATGATGCGTCTTTAATATTAGATGCCTATCTCCTTCGCTCACTTGCTGTTGCTGGCTATGCGCCATCTTTAATGAATTGCTCGCGGTGTGATGCGCCGGGCCCACATAAATATTTCTCACTAGTGGGCGGCGGCTCGGTCTGTAATACCTGTAAACCATCGGCTGCTCCAACACCACATCCTGAGACGTTAGAGCTGATGCAGCAACTTCTCAGCGGTGATTGGGCAAGTGCGATGGATAGCGACACAAGGTTTAGACGCGAAGCCTCAGGGCTTATCGCCGCGTATTTGCAGTGGCATCTAGAGCGAGGTTTACGTAGCCTGCCACTTGTAGAGAGAATATAGACATGGCTCAGAAAGCACCGAAGGTTGCAAACGTTCCTCATCACGTTGCAATCGTGATGGATGGCAATGGGCGATGGGCAAAAAAGCGCGGTCTTGCTCGCACCGAAGGACATGCAGCAGGTGAAGCAGCGCTGCTTGATGTTGTTCATGGCGCAATTGAAATTGGCGTGAAGGAACTAAGTGCTTATGCCTTCTCTACAGAAAATTGGCGCAGATCTCCTGAAGAAGTGAAATTCCTTCTTGGTTTTAACCGAGATGTATTGCGCCGCCGTAGAGATGAGATGAATGAGCTTGGCGTAAAGATCCGTTGGGTTGGAAAACCAGGCCGTCTTTGGAAATCAGTTATTGAAGAGTTAGAAGAAGCAGAAGCTCTTACAAAGAAGAACAAAGTGCTCACTTTGAATATGTGCGTGAACTATGGAGGCAGGGCCGAGATTGTTGACGCAGTGGCAAAGATTGCTGCAGATGTCTCTAAGCGCAAGATCAAATCAGGGGCAATTTCCGAAAAGCTTCTTGAGCGCTATATGTATGCGCCGAAGATGAGTGATGTTGATCTTTTCCTTCGCACATCTGGGGAGATGCGCACCTCAAACTTCTTGCCATGGCAATCGGTCTATGCAGAGATGG
>DAIQAR010000029.1:0-14098 GCA_036781605.1 Candidatus Nanopelagicaceae bacterium | reverse complement strand
AATAACATGACAAATATTGAACGCTTCCAAAATCCTGGACTTCCAGAACATGTTCATCGCAAAGCGGATACTGATCCAAAGGCTGCAAAGCGGGCCGAACAGCAAGTAGCGGCTCTCTTTTTGCTCTCGGCACTTGGCACAGTGGGAACTATTGCTGCTTATATTTTTATCAAATCCGATGTGTATGTCTTTATCCCGATATTAGGTAGCACAAACGTTCAGCAGATGTCACTCGGTATCGGGCTGACAGTTGCAACACTCTGCATTGGACTCGGCGCTATTCAATGGGCCAAGAAATTGATGCCAGATACTGAAGTTATTCAAGAGCGTCATGAACTTCGCTCTGAAGATCAAGATCGCGCAGATTTTGTAGAAACATTTAAGGAGCGCGGTGGTGAAGCAGGGATTGGGCGTCGTCCACTTATTAAGCGCACCCTCGGCCTTGCACTCGGCGTTGTTGGTCTCTCCCCTCTTGTTCTTCTTCGTGACCTTGGTCCCATGCCAAAGAAGTTTTTGGAAACAACTAGCTGGTCTGCTGGAACTCGCTTAGTTTCAGATCCAGGCGGGGCATATTTCAAGCCATCAGATTTAGAAGTTGGCGCGGTTGCGCAGGTACTGCCAGAGTTGGCTAAAGGCGAAGAGCGCACACTAGAAAACATTGGTAAAGATGCAGTGCTACTTATCCGCCTTCGTCCCGAGGACTTCAACTTGGATGCAGAGCGCCTTTCATGGACTTATAACGGCATCATCGCTTTCTCTAAGATCTGTAGCCATATGGGCTGCGCAGTTGCCCTCTATGAACAACAGACTCACCACCTGCTCTGCCCATGTCATCAGTCAACATTTGATGTGACACGAGCCGCCAAGGTGATTTTTGGGCCGGCCGCCAGGCCGCTTCCGCAGCTAGCCATTACTGTTGACTCCGAGGGTTATTTGGTAGCAAAGCAAGGATTTAATGTGCCAGTTGGACCAAGTTATTGGGAGCGTAATTCTTCAAATGGATAACATGAACGAAATGAGTGCCAAGTGAAAAAGAGCGAGAGAGCTTTAGGTTCTGTAGCCAATTATGTTGATGAGCGCACCGGCGCCGCTAAATGGCTTAAGAAGAACCTCACAAAAGTATTTCCTGACCACTGGTCATTTATGCTCGGTGAAATTTGCCTGTATTCGTTTGTTATTTTGCTTCTGTCAGGAACATTCCTAACATTTTGGTTTGATCCTTCACAACGCGATGTTGTTTACAACGGTGCCTACGCTCCTCTTTCAGGCGTCAGCATGTCGTCAGCATATGCCTCAACCCTTCACATCTCTTTTGATGTTCGTGGTGGCCTGCTCATGCGCCAAATTCACCACTGGGCTGCGCTTATTTTTATGGCAGCAATTGTCGCCCACCTCTTCCGCGTTTTCTTCACAGGAGCTTTCCGCAAGCCACGCGAATTCAACTGGATCATCGGTGTCGGGCTTCTTACTTTTGGAATCGTTGAAGGATTCTTGGGTTACTCGCTTCCGGATGATCTTCTTTCTGGAACAGGTATCCGGATCGCTGAAGCAATTATTCAAGCCCTACCTGTTGTTGGTTCGTATCTAGCTTTCTTTGCTTTTGGTGGGCCCTTCCCCGGAACTGCATTTATCCCACGTATTTATACGGTGCACGTATTGCTATTGCCAGGACTTTTCTTAGCGCTGATCACCGTTCACTTAATGCTCGTTTGGTATCAGAAGCACACACAATTTCCTGGTCCAGGTCGCACGGAGAAGAACGTAGTCGGTTACCCACTCATGCCTGTCTATATGGCTAAAGCTGGAGGATTCTTCTTTATTGTCTTTGGCGTAACAGCATTCCTTGGCGCAGTTGCATCTATCAACCCAATTTGGCTTTACGGTCCATACACACCGGGACAGATCTCTGCTGGTTCACAACCCGATTGGTATATGGGTTGGCTTGATGGTTTGGTGCGAATGGCGCCGCCTCTTGAAACACATGCATTTGGTCATACGATTTCATGGAATATTTTGCTTCCGGGCTTAATTCTTCCTGGAATCCTATTCACAGGTATGGCTCTCTATCCATTTATTGAATCATGGGTGACAGGCGATAAGCGTGAACATCATCTCCTTGATCGTCCGCGCAATGCTCCTAACCGCACAGCACTTGGCGCTATGTCTATCTCGTTCATGATTATTTCACTTGTTAATGGAGGTAACGACATCATTGCGACCCACTTCCACTTAACGATTAACGGAATTATGTGGTTCACACGCATTGGTCTCTTTACCGTTCCACCAATCGTTTTCATAATTACAAAGCGAATCTGTCTCTCACTTCAACGCGCTGATCGCGACCTTGTTCTCCATGGCAAGGAGACCGGACGCCTTGTGATGCTGCCAAGTGGAGAAATGATTGAAGTGCACGAGCAGCTGACAGATGAGCAGAAGTGGACGCTCACCCAACATCAGCAACCAGATGCGCTTCCAGCCCCTCTTCCTGAATCTGCAACACGTGGGCTCAAAGGCAAACTACGCAAGCGTATGAATCAAGCGCATGCAACGCAGATTCCAGCTCCAACTTTGAGCGACCTCAAGGAACTCGATCACCACTAAAACCTAACGTCGCTAGAGTTAAGGCGTGAGTAAATTCCTTTCAGCACTCGGTGATGGTTGGTGGATGTTCTATGCAACCTTCTGGGCTCTAGTACTTGGCTTTAGCATTTCAGGAGCCATCCAAGCTTTTGGATCACGTTCATCGATTGCAAGACAACTTGGTGATCACAAACCTATTACAGTCACTAAGGCATCATTTTTTGGAGCTATAAGTTCAAGCTGTTCTTACGCTGCAAGTTCTGCGGCAAAATCCTTATTCAACAAAGGCGCAGACTTCACCACGGCGATGATCTTTATGTTCGCCAGCACAAACCTTGTCGTCGAACTCGGGCTCGTTCTCTGGGTACTCTTAGGTTGGCAATTTGCTCTCGCTGAATTTATTGGCGGAGCAATCATGATTGTCTTACTTAAACTCCTCTTACCGCGCTTTGCGACTGTGCCCCAGAATAAACAAAGCTCTTCTGTCGACGGCTCACCTGCTGTGCGCAAGTCAACATGGCATGACGCTGCAGGATTTACTATCGGGGATATCAAGATGATTCGCTACGAACTTCTTATCGGCTTTTTGGTTGCAGGCTCAGCCGATCGTCTTGTTCCCCTTTCTTGGTGGCATGCTCTTTTCTTGCAGGGTCACGGCTTGCTTGCCACCCTCGAGAACGCATTTATAGCGCCCGTCATTGCCTGCATAAGCTTTGTCTGCTCTGTGGGAAATATTCCACTCGGCGCTGGTTTATGGAACGCTGGGATCTCCTTTGGCGGAACGATCTCCTTTATCTTCGCAGATTTGCTCTCACTCCCACTGATTTTGATTTATAGAAAATATTATGGAGTGAAGTTCACTTATAGATTGGTTGCAGTTTTCTGGTTCACGATGAGTGTGGCAGGGCTAATAACCGAAGCAATATTCAAAGCGCTTAACATTCTGCCCACTCATTCAACCAAGATGTTCATGGCAACCATGGACAGATTCGGGAATAACCGAACAACATGGCTCAATGCAATCGGTTTACTCATCTCAATACTCCTGATTGCTCTCTATGCCACCCGAGATAAGAGCGATGATTCTCCATTTGCTACTGATCCCATCTGTGGAATGCAGGTGAATAAAGCAGATGCTATTCACACATATAAGTACGAGGGTCATAACTACTACTTCTGCTCGCCGGGTTGCCTGGATAGTTTTTCTAAAAACCCAACTCTGCGCTGAAATGCGCTTCGAGCTGATCTGCAGTAGCCTCATGAGTTGTAATCCCCAACAAAATGTGGAGAGATAATTGACTGAACGTCAGAAATTCCAAGTGCTGGAAAAGTATTCAGGATTTGAGCTTCGCCAATATGAGCCATGCGTTATAGCTGAAGTCAGTAGTTTAGATACCTACCAAGAGGCGGGGCAGAACGCCTTTCGATCACTTTTTAGCTATATCTCCAAGGGAAATAGCAACGCGGAGAAGATTTCCATGACCGCGCCCGTTATTGCGCTCACCGAACATGGGCTTGACTCCCAAGCTTGGAAGATTTCATTTGTTATGCCCGCGGGCTCTCTTATCCAGAACCTTCCGGCTCCTACCAATGGCCGTGTAGTACTCCGAGATTTGCCAACCGAAAAATGTGTTGCACTCTCCTTTAAGGGACGAGCCGGTATGGAGTTAATCAAGAAAAAGGAAGCTGAACTGCGCACCCTTGCAGCCGAAAATGGTCTTGGGCTTAAGGCTGAGACAAGAGTGTGTCGATTTGATCCACCCTTTAAGCCAGGGTTTCTTCACTACAACGAAATAGTTATACCAACAGAGTAGCTCGTGCTACTTAGTGCTGGGCTCCTGCTCCAGGCTTCTCATATTCAAGAGTGAAGCCAAGAATGCTAATAAGAAGCGCGCCCACTCCGATAATTGTTAGCCACCATCCAAGAAGCAGACCAAGTCCCATTGTGCAGGCGGAGAGTGCCACCGGCAGCGGCCACCAAGAATGCGGCGAGTAGAAACCAAGTTCTCCCGCAGCATCCGCAATTTCACCTTCAAGGTTGTCAGATGGAATGAGCCCCATGCGCTTATCGTTAAACCACACATAGAAGCCGATAATTGAAGCCAAACCTGAACTCAAAGTAATCCCTGTAATTCCGATTGCTTCTCCGCCTACCTGCCAATAAATAACAGCGACGATTGCATAGAAGACTGCCAATCCGAGAAATAACTTCCACATAGCTTTCATGTGGTTAGTGACCTTCCGTATGTATATCAGGATGGTGCAGATCAAAGGCTGGGCGCTCAGAGCGAATACGTGGAAGAGAGATGAAGTTGTGGCGTGGTGGTGGGCATGATGTTGCCCATTCAAGTGAAGCCCCGTAACCCCATGGGTCATCAACGGTGACCTTTGGAGATTTACGACTGAGCCAGATGTTTAGCATGAATGGAATCATGGAGAGAGCCAAGAGGAATGAACCAATGGTTGAAATTGTATTCATGGTTGTGAAGCCATCTGATGCCGAGTAGTCGGCATAACGGCGCGGCATTCCCTTAATTCCAAGCCAGTGTTGAACCAAGAATGTGAGGTGGAAACCAAAGAACAATGTCCAGAAATGAATCTTTCCAAGACGCTCATTGAGCATGTGTCCTGTGAACTTAGGCCACCAGAAGTAGAAGCCTCCGAACATTGCAAAGACCACAGTTCCAAAGAGCACGTAATGGAAGTGAGCAACTACAAAGTATGAAGCTGAAACAGCAAAGTCCATTGGCGGGCTAGCCAAGATAATTCCGGTCAAACCTCCAAAGAGGAATGTGATGAGGAAGCCGACGATAAAGAGCATCGGTGTTTCAAATGTAATAGAACCTCTCCACATGGTTCCGATCCAGTTGAAGAACTTCACACCGGTTGGAACACCGATCAAAAATGTCATGAATGAGAAAAAGGGCAGAAGTACTTGTCCGCTTGCAAACATATGGTGAGCCCATACTGCAACAGAGAGCGCTGAGATTCCGATCGTCGCTGCAATCAAACCCTTATAACCAAAGATTGGCTTGCGGCTAAATACAGGAAGGATTTCGGTTGCAATTCCAAAGAATGGAAGCGCCAAGATGTAAACCTCGGGATGACCAAAGAACCAGAAGAGGTGCTGCCAGAGCATTGCTCCGCCATTTGCAGGATCAAAGAGATGTGAACCAAAGAGTCGGTCAGATTCAAGTCCAAGAAGCGCCGCTGCTAATGGAGGGAAGGCAAGGAGAACAAGAATTGATGTGAGCAATACGTTCCAAGAGAAGATCGACATACGAAACATCGTCATTCCTGGTGCGCGCATTGTGAAGATCGTTGTAATGAAGTTAACGCCGCCCATGATTGTTCCAAGACCAGAAATTGCTAGACCGATCACCCACAGATCCCCTCCAATACCTGGTGAGTACTGAGAGTTAGCAAGCGGTGCGTACGCAGTCCATCCAAATGATGCTGCTCCCCCAGGACTTAGGAAACCACCAAATGCCATCAGGCCACCGAAGAGATAGAGCCAATAAGAAAGCATGTTCAACCGAGGGAACGCGACGTCGGCAGCGCCGATTTGCAGCGGCATGATGACGTTCGCAAACCCAACAAAGAGTGGTGTTGCAAACATCAAGAGCATGATCGTTCCATGCATTGTGAAGATTTGGTTGTATTGCTCGTTACTCAAAAATTGCATTCCTGGGCGAGCAAGCTCTGCGCGAAGAAGGAGTGCGAGTACGCCGGCAACCAAAAACCAGGCAAAAGATGTCATCAGGTAGAGGTAGCCGATTGTCTTATGATCAGTGGAGGTTACCCACTTAACAAAGATGCGGCCCTTGCTCTTAGACTTTATGACCTTCTTCTCGTAACTAGGTGTAACTACTGTTGGTTCAAGAAAAGTTGTCATCGCTTATGCCACCTTCAGTGAATTGATATATGACTTGTACTGCTCTGGGGTTACTACCTTCACGCTAAAACGCATCTGCGAATGGTCTCGACCACACAGAATGTTGCAGAAACCTCTAAACGTACCGAGCTTCTGCGCCGCGAATTCAAAATGGTTGGTCACACCAGGAAGGGCCTGCATCTGCATCATGTAATCAGGAATCCAAAATGCGTGGTCAACATCTGATGAAGTAAGAGTAAAAAGGACTTTCTCACCCAATGGCAGAACCAATTCTGGACGCTGATCGGGCGTTCCTGTAACAGTTGGGGCTGGGCTTACGTCATCATAAGTAAATTGCCAAGACCACTGCATTCCATTTACATGGATGTTATGAGGCGCCGTTGCTGGAGTGTCAATCTTTGTGATTTTTGATTCAGCGCTTGCGGTAAATCCAAAAAGGACTGCAACGATAATAAATGGGATCAGGGTGTAAGCAATTTCAACAGGAATGTTGTACTGAGTCTGTTTTGGAAAAGCTTCATTCTTCTTGCGATGAAAAAAGACCGGCCACATAATCAAGACTGCTGTAATCACGCCAACTACGCCTGCGGCGACCCAAGCCCATGTCCAAAGTGGATTGGAGATGCTATTTACAGAGGATGCGTTCTTGTCATAACCAAAGGTCGAGATATTTTTAGTAGTACATGAGGTGAGCAGAAGTGTCGTGACCCCGATGCCCAGAAGGGCTAAAAGACGAGGGGTGCGGCGCATGAGAGAAGGATAACTGCCCCATTCGCAGGTGCGCTTCCTAGGGGGTAGCGTTCTTAGCGTGGGTTCAGTCACAACATTCCAAAGCGAGGCGCCGCTGCATCCTGCCGCCGCAGAATTCCTCGGCGATGCCTTCGCTAGAGGCTGGGCTGATCCATCAAAGATTCACCAAGAGTCCCGGAAAGTCGCCCTTGTGCTCAATGAGGCGAAAGAGGTTTATTGCCAGCATCTAGGACTGCGGCATGACCAGATTAATTTTCTGGGTGAACCCTCTTTAGGTTTCCACTTAGGAATTTCAGGACTAATTGAAGCTGAGTCCACTTTCTATCACTCGGCTGTGGATCGTTCTGAGGTCTTCGCTGTTGCAAGTGGCGTGCGATCAAAAGTACTGCCAGTGGATATCACTGGACAGTATGTAGCTCCAACTGGAACTGTGGTCGATGTAATTACGTATCAAGCTGTAAATGGTGAGACAGGAATTCCTGGAGTTTCTCCAAATGGTTTTGCTGGAAAAGTTTTTGTTGAAGCATCTCCGCTGATTTCACTGCCTAAAAAGTGGAATAGCGCTCTCTGGGATGCACGAAGTTGGAATGGTCCTGCGGGTCTTGGCATTCTGGCAATTGCAGATAAAGGATGGGTTAATCCCCTTCCCCATAATGATTCGCGAGTAACGCCTGGATCGTTTTCCGCTCCCCTAGCAATTGCAGGGGCCATTGCTCTTGAAAACTACATCCGCGATTTCAATGAGCATGAGAGCAAGATCAGAGCCCTGAACGCAAAAATCCGTAACTTTCTTATTACTCAATTAGAAGATGTTGATATCGCGGGCGATTTAGAGACGGCTCTGCCTCATCTGCTCTCCTTCTCTCTGCTTTATGTTGATGCGCAGTTGCTTGTCGATGAACTCGATAAGTCTGGATATGCCGTGGATTCGGGATCTGCTTGTAATTCAATGAATATGCAGCCCAGTCATGTATTAGCTGCCCTGGGACTTCTCACCCACGGCAATGTTCGTATGAGCCTTCGAGCCGATCACACCGAGATGGAAATCGAGAAGTTCCTCTCGGTACTTAAAGATCTTGTGACAAAGATCCGCCGCTAATGGAGCTAGATTGCAGAGGGATGCGCTGTCCTATTCCTATTATCAAATTAGCTCATGCTCTAAAAACTGAATCCTCTATAAGGCTGCTCAGCGATGATCCTGCCACTCTGCCAGATCTGAGCGCATGGGCGCGTATGACAGGTAATAAATTCACTCAAGTAAATAATGAAACTTTTGACGTAAAGAAAGGCAACTAGCCCATCACGGGATTAATGAACTGCGAAACATCATTGGCGGCTTGTGCGCCATAAGCTTCTTCAAAGCGGCTCATAAATGTCTGCTTATCAAATACATATTCTTGTGTGCCCTTAGTTTCAATACAAAATGTTGCAACCATAGAACCAATCTGCGCGCAGCGCTCGTGATTGAGCCCCCAAGACAAACCAGCTAAGAATCCTGAGCGAAATGAATCGCCCACCCCAGTGGGATCTAGCTTTACCTTCTCAGTAGGAACACCCACAGAAATATTTGGTTGACCATGCTCTTCAACTATCGCGCCCTTTGATCCCAAAGTCACTACGCGGACCTGTACTTGGTCAAAAAGCTCGGTGTCGCTCCAGCCCGTCTTCTGCAAGATGAGTGCGAGCTCGTATTCATTGAGGAATAAGTACTTTGCCCCAGTAACAAGCTTTTTTATATCTTCTCCATCCATTCGAGCTAATTGCTGTGAGGGATCTGCCGCAAAGGCAATCTTTAACTTGAGCGCTGTTTGTGAGTGCTTCACCATCGCCTCTGGATCATCTGGAGAAATAACGATCAGATCGATATCTCCTTCTCTTTTAATGATCTCCTCTAAATTAATTTCCCTTGCCTCACTCATTGCTCCAGGATAAAAAGATGCAATTTGATTGAGGGCGGAGTCGGTTGTCACTACGAATGTCGCGGTGTGAGCCTTTGTTGAGATCTTGCAATGCTTCGTATCTACTCCATGTTTTGTGAGCCAGGTGTTGTATTCAGCCCAGTCTTTGCCGACAGCTGAAATCAAAAGAGGATGAAGCCCGAGCGCTCCCATGCCAAACGCAATGTTCGCTCCTGTACCACCTCTGCGAACATCAAGATCATCGACAAGAAATGAGAGGGAGATGCTAGAAAGTGATCCCTCGACAAATGAATCGGTGAACTTACCCGGAAATGTCATTAAGTGGTCAAGGCCGACAGAGCCAGCAACGGCAACTTTCATACTGGTGAACTAGCGATTAGTTGAATGAATCGCCGCACGCGCAAGAACCTTGCGCATTTGGATTATCAATTGTGAAGCCTTGCTTCTCAATTGTGTCAACGAAATCAATAGATGCGCCCATCAAATAAGGCGTGCTCATCTTGTCAGTGACAACTTTGACACTTCCAAAAGTAGAAATTGTGTCGCCATCAAGAGTGCGATCATCAAAATAGAGCTGGTAGCGAAGTCCAGAGCAACCGCCAGGTTGAACTGCAACGCGCAGGCTCAGGTCATCGCGACCCTCTTGCTGCAAAAGCGCTGAAACCTTTGTTGCGGCAACATCTGTAAGCAGGATGCCGGCAGTAGTTTGGATTGTGACTTCTTGTGTTGTCTCTGTGCTCATGGGTAGAAGAATACTCCCAAATCACAAGTGCTGCGTTGGCACAGTTGCCACCGACACGAGAGAATGGTCATATGGCACTTACCGACCTGCTGCTCATGGGGCGCAATAGCGATCCCACCAGTGAGCGTGGGGTTTCCTGCGATGGGCAACTACCCGCACCAAGTGACCCAGATTTAGTTCAGCGAGCAATAGCCGCTCGCGGCAAACTTGGTGATCGAGCGATGATTTTAGGTCACCACTATCAACGAGATGAAGTCATTGAATTCGCTGATATCACCGGTGACTCATTTAAATTAGCCCAGGCTGCGGCTGATAATCCTCAAGCGGAGTTAATCATTTTTTGTGGTGTTCACTTTATGGCTGAAAGCGCCGACATTCTCACAGGTGCCAATCAAAAAGTAATTCTTCCTGATTTAGCTGCCGGCTGTTCCATGGCCGATATGGCTGCGCTAAACCAAGTCAACGCTGCTTGGGCACACTTTGAAAAACTTGGTACAGCAAAAAGTACAATTCCTATTACCTATATGAATTCAACTGCCGCAATCAAAAGCTTCACCGGAGAAAATGGCGGAGCGGTCTGTACATCATCTAATGCAGAACGTGCAATGAAGTGGGCTTTTGAAAAGGGCGAGAAAATCTTCTTTCTCCCAGATCAGCACTTAGGAAGAAATACCGCTGTTCTTAAACTTGGACTCTCACTTGATGATTGCGTTGTGTGGAATCCATGGAAACCATCAGGTGGACTTAGCGATGAGCAAATCAAGAAGGCAAAGGTAATTCTCTGGCGCGGGCACTGTTCTGTTCACGGTCGTTTCTCATTGGAGAATGTGAATGACGTCCGCGCAAAGCTACCGGGCGTGCAAGTTCTAGTTCATCCTGAGTGCCAGCATGAAGTTGTTTCTGCCGCCGATGTCGTTGGAAGTACCGAGATGATTATTCGAACAGTTGAGAACTCTCCTGCTGGATCTAAATGGGCTATTGGCACCGAGCTCAATCTCGTTCAACGCCTGGCAAGAACTCATCCAGATAAAGAGGTCATTTTCTTGGACAAGACTGTTTGCTATTGCTCCACCATGAATCGCATTGATCTGCCTCATCTGGTCTGGGCCATGGAGACCCTCGTTGCAGATGCCTCAACTGGGCGCATTATTAATCAGATTAAGGTCGATCCGGCCACCGCAGCTCATGCAAGAGTTGCACTAGAGCGAATGCTGGCTCTACCGTAACGACATGACAAAAAACGCTCCCACCCCAAAACGCAAAGACGCTGAAAAAGCGAACAAGGTAAATTCAATTTCTGCCCCTCAGACCAAAGCAACAAAGGGGCGAGATAAGGCAGCGACCAAAGCTCGCAGACTTGAACAACGTGCCGCGTTCATGCGCGGAGAAGAAAGCGCCCTTCCAATGCGCGATAAGGGACCGGTCAAACGTTTTATCCGTAACTACATCGATTCACGCCGCAATGTCGGTGAATTTTTCTTACCAGTGGTTGCCTCAGTTTTAGTTCTGAGCGTCATCCATAATAAATTTGTTTCACTGATCGCGATCTTGCTGATGTATGCAGCGATGCTCTACACAGTTGTCTCAGGGTTTTTCATGAGCCGCAAAATCCGTAAGGAAGTTGCTACACGTTTTCCTGGAGAATCAACAAAGGGCTTGGGTATGTATGGCTGGCTCCGCTCGACTCAGATGCGCCGCATGCGCGCTCCTGCGCCACAAGTTCAACGCGGCGAAAAGATTTAATCAACGCCCTGCCCAGCATTATTGGGTGGGGTAGAAATAGGTGCTAGTTTTCCCCTGCTGGGCGTAAATGCCTGGTGAATTTAAGTGGAGCGAAGTTGGTGAAATTCCAACACTGTCCCGCAACTGTGAAGATTGAGAAATCAATCAAGTCAGGTCGCCTCTCTTAATTTCGAAGTATCCGACCTCGGAGGAAGGTCGGGCCTTTAAGTGCTCACCTTTGGGTGGCCATATAAAGTCCCAACGTTTCCTCCCTCAAAGCTTGAGGGAGTTTTTTATGAAGAAAAGTTTTGTAGCTATTCCGGCGATCATCGCTATTGCAATCGCAGCCGTTCCAGTAGGCGCATATGCCGCAGTTAAGGCCCCAGTCCGCATCATTTCCCTTTCTCCCAGCGCAACCGAAATACTTTTTGGAATCGGCGCAGGAAAGCAAGTAATTGCGGTCGACCAGAATTCCAATTACCCAACAAATGCGCCCATCACAAAGCTAGATGGCTTCACGCCCAATGTTGAGGCAATTACCAAATACAAGCCTGACCTAGTCATCGTGCAGTCGACTTCAACGAAAGAAACTCAGGTAGTAGCGCAGCTAAAAAAGCTTGGGATTTCGGTGATTACAGAAGTTACTCCCAATAACCTGAACGACCTATATGCAGAGATTCAAATTGATGGCAAAGCAACACATCAAGTGACTGCCGCTCAATCTCTCATTAAAAGTATGCAAACTAAGATTGCAGCAATTATTAAGTCGGCTTCAACGCACAAACCTTTGAAGTTCTATCACGAGATCGACAACACAAATTATTCTTCGACGAGTAAGACTTTCATCGGCCAGGTATATAAGTCATTTGGGCTCACAAATATCGCAGATGGAGCAAAAGGTGCAGATGCCACTGGCTATCCCCAACTCACCCCCGAATACATCATTCAAAGCAATCCCGACCTTATTTTCTTAGCTGACGCTCAATACGGTGAGAGCGCAAAAAAATTTGGCGCACGAGCAGGATTTTCAACTCTTATGGCGGTTAAAGCTGGCCGTGTAATTGAACTACCAGCAGATATCCCATCTCGTTGGGGACCTCGCATCGTGAATTTCTATCAGCTCGTTGCAGATGCCATGAAAAAAGTCGCCTGAACAATGTCTCTAATTTTGGTGGGTGGGGGCGCACGCAGCGGCAAAAGTAATTACGCCATTTCCCATGCACAATCGCTCGCCAAAATTTCTAATAAGAATCTCTACTTTATAGCCACCGCAGAGCGCAGCGATGATGAGATGTCAGAGCGCATTGATCGGCATATTGCTGATCGTCCAAAGTCGTTTACAACCATTGAAGAACCGATCAAAATTGCCGAGGTAATTACCGCCCAAGAGCCAGCAGTAATCGTTGTGGATTGTTTAACTCTTTGGATTTCAAATCTCATGGGCCAAGAAACTGAGCCTGACTTCACGGCAGTTATTGATTCCATCAAAACATCAGGAAGCGATGTCATTCTCATTACAAATGAGGTCGGTGAAGGAATTGTTCCTATGCATCCAGTTTCTCGAGCATTTCGGGACCTGTCAGGACAGATGAATCAGGCATTTGGAAAAGCGGCTGATGAAGTTTATTTTCTTCGATTTGGAATTGAGCAGAAAATCAAATGATCACAGACATCCTGGTGGCATTCGCCTTCCTCACGCGCATTCCAATTACACATAAGGACGAAGTCCGCCTTCATCGCTCGGCGAGGTTGTTTCCACTTGTTGGACTGGTTGTTGGATTAGCTGTGGGTGGTAGTTACTACGGGCTATGTCATGTTCTTCCCTCGCTACCGAGTGCGACACTTTCGATTCTCATTGGCGTACTTATCTGTGGGGGCTTCCATCAGGATGGTTTAGCTGATGTGGCCGATGGAGTTGTTGGCGGCTGGAATGCTGAGCAGCGGCTTGCGATTCTTAAAGACTCAAGGCATGGCACATATGGCGTTCTCTCTCTAGTTCTTCAAATACTCCTGCAAGTATCTCTCTTACAGACCTTTACACCGCTCTGGGGTTTTGTTGCATGCGTTGTTGCATTTGCTTTGGCAAAGCTTGCTCCGGTGTATCTCATGATGGCTAAAGCTGCCCCAACATCAGCTGGTATGGGCGCGACTTATTCCAGGGAGATAACAACTCTTGATATCTCAATAGCCACTGTGATCGCTCTCGCTGTTTGCGGAGCATTTATTGGCTGGTTCACCCTCGACTTAATACTTGCCCTGAGCATTATCAATCTTCTCTTTCTTATCTATATACGAAAGAAGATAGGCGGAGTTGTAGGTGACGTGCTTGGAGCATCAGAGCAAATCTCCGAATCACTCATCTTCCTGATTCTTGCAATCGCAGCGCTTCATGGAATTAACTTGCCGGGGTATCTATGAAATCTCTTAAACTAATAAGACATTTCAAGCCAGAAGGCGCCGGTGTATTTATGGGTCAGAATGATCCCGACT
>DAIQAR010000028.1:0-14204 GCA_036781605.1 Candidatus Nanopelagicaceae bacterium | reverse complement strand
GTCTTTAAGGGTGTAAGTTATTACTCGTGCACGTAGTCATCATGGGTTGTGGTCGAGTTGGATCAGGGCTAGCTCATGAACTTGAGGCCGCTGGCCATTCTGTAGCAATCATCGATCAAAACCGTGAAGCATTCCGCCGCCTTGGACCAGATTTCAAAGGTCGCACCGTTGCAGGAGTTGGCTTCGACCGTGACACCTTGCTTGAGGCAGGAATTCAAACAGCAGGCGCCTTTGCCGCAGTTTCTAATGGTGATAACTCAAATATTTTGGCAGCTCGTGTTGCCCGCGAAAGTTATAACGTCCCAAATGTTGTTGCACGTATCTATGACCCAGAGCGCGCTGAAATTTATCAGCGTCTAGGAATTCCAACAGTTGCAACAGTCCTATGGACAACTGATCAAATGATGAGAAGGCTTGCTCCTGAAGGTTCGCAGTCAGAGTGGCGCGATGCCAGCGGAACCATCGCTTTATGCGAAGTAAGTCTGCATAAAGCTTGGTACGGGGAACCTGTGGTTTTAATTGAGAAAGCAACAAATGCACGCGTTGCCTTTATTACACGCTTAGGTGAAGGTCTGCTTCCGAATGAACATACAGTTCTCCAAGAGGGCGATCTTGTACACATGACTATTTTGGAAACAGAACGTGCAAATGTTGATGCAATTTTGTCTCGCACACCGGAAGTGGATTAAATGAGAATCGCCATCACAGGAGCCGGGAATGTTGGGCGAGCTATAGCCCGTGAACTCTTAGAAAACGGCCACCACGTGCTGCTCATTGACCGCGATCCAAAAGCCCTCAAGATGGATAGCGTTCCTCAAGCAGAGTGGCTCTTGGCTGACTCATGTGAGATCGCATCTCTAGATAGCGCAAAACTTGCATCTTGCCAGGTACTGATCGCTGCAACAGGAGATGACAAGGTCAATCTTGTGACATCACTTCTTGCAAAGACTGAATATGGAGTTCCGCGCGTAGTTGCCCGTATTAACCACCCTAAGAATGAATGGCTCTTTGATTCATCATGGGGCGTGGATGTAGCTGTATCGACCCCTCGCATCATCTCTGCTCTCGTTGAAGAAGCGGTGACCGTTGGAGACGTAGTTCGCCTCTTCTCCCTTAAGCGTGGCGGGGCGAACCTGATCGAAATTACTCTGCCAGAAAATGCACTCGCATGCGGAAAAACAGTGAGCGAGCTTAGTTTTCCAGAAGATACTTCTTTTGCCTCGATCGTTCGCGATGGACATGTTATCTCGCCTAATCCACAAGAATTGCTAATGGGTGGAGATGAACTACTTTTTGTGGCAACAAGTGCTGCAGAAGAGAAGTTAAAAAGCGTTCTTCTAGGTAATTAATACCTAGTCTTTCTCGATCTCATCTATCTCAGTCTCATCAAGTTTGACCGATGGAACCTTTGCCAGTATTCGCCATGTTCCCCATGCTGTGAGAAAAAAGAGTGGGTAACCCATCACAACTAGCGCCGTTCCTAGCAGATTCAATTGGTTTGCTCGGTAGAGCGGATATTGAATAAGCAAACGAGAAATAAACAAACCTACCCAGAGCCAACCCGCTCTGATGTAAGCAGCTTTGCGAGCCGGCACTTTGCGCCATGCCAAGTTCTCGCCAAGTATCGGACCAAGTAAGACTCCCAAAATTGGCCATCCAGCAATATTTGTTATTGCGTAAGCACACGCATAAGCAGTGTTAATGATCAGCCCGGGAAGATAGAAATCTTTCGCTTTTCCTGTGCGGTGAGAGATAAAAGCGCAAACTAGAACAATAAATACTCCAGAGAGTGCGTGCTGAAGAGTTTCTCTGCGGATAAGCCGAATAACAGTCAAGGCAAGTGAGAGCGCAATAGCAACAACTGCCGCCTGACTTACATGCTTTGTTATGTCGTAATAGATAAGAAAGGCGATTGATGGAACGCCAGAATCAATCATTCCTCGGGCACCGCCGAGAGATGAAATTATCTTTGCTTTATCTTCGCCATGACCCTCGTAATTCATCCTTTGACTCCTGTAGAGCCAAAGCCGCCTGCGCCACGATCACTTCCAGGAAGATGATCTACTTCGACAAACTCAGCTGCTTCAACCTTTTGAATAACCAACTGCGCGATGCGATCACCTTTTTTAAATGAAATCGCTTCCTTGTGATCGTGATTAATCATGATGACTTGGATCTCACCACGGTAACCAGCATCAATCGTTCCTGGTGTATTCACTAGGGAGACTCCGTGCTTAATTGCTAAACCTGACCGAGGATGAACAAAAGCTGCATATCCAAAAGGAAGTGCAATAGATAAACCTGTGGGGACAAGTGCGCGCTCACCGGGAGCAAGGGTGACATCCACGCGAGTAGTGATGTCAGCGCCAGCATCTCCTGGCTTGCCATACTTTGGGAGGGGGACATCGTTTGATAAACGTTGGACCAGAACTTCCACGTGGTTATTTAAACTCATAGGGTTAGCCTAACGGTAGCGTTCACCCATGAGCACCTCTTCCCACAACAGCCCTGTGGTTTTCAATGAACGGGTTGGTTGGCCGATCTGGCTCTGCGCGTTCTTGCTCTTTTTAAGTGGCTCACTCAGTATTGCCATCTGGGCAGCCTTGGGAAATACGTGGGCAGAAGTTTCTATGCTGGCGCAATTAGTGGCCTTAATTTTTCTCTGGCAGAGCACGCCACTTGAGATAAAAGTAGCTGCTGATTCACTCCATGTTGGTCCCGCTCATATCGAGAGAAAATATATTTCAAGTGCTGTTGCCCTAAGCGATGAAGAGATGCGCGAATTGCGGGGGCCAAAGATAAATACAACTGCCTATATGCAGATTAGGTTCTGGATTTCAACGGGAGTTAAAGTCACCATCAGCGACCCACAAGACCCAACGCCCTACTGGCTTGTAAGCAGTAAAAAAGCGCACCAGCTTGCTGATGCGCTTAATAAATAATCTTTAAACTAATCGCAATCCTTACAGACTGCCTTAGCTCCTTCACCACGTGCTAATTGTGATGAGTGATGGACGAGGAAGCATCTGGAACAAGTAAATTCATCGGTCTGCTTAGGAACTACGCGAACTGTCAGTTCTTCTCCAGATAAATCTGCTCCAGGAAGTTCGAGGTTCTCCGCAGCTTCTTCTTCATCGATATCAACTTGTCCTGATTGAGCATCTGCTCGACGCGCCTTGAGTTCTTCAAGTGATTCCTCATGAAGTTCTTCATCGGTTTTTCGGGGTGTGTCGTAATCGGTAGCCATGGTGCACCTCCTTCACGTTCATAGAGTCGGAGCAAATTTGCCCCACGTGGCGGATAGTGTCCTATGAGCCCACGTTCTACCTAATGAACGCTCGGCGTGTCTAAAAAATTCCCAGTCTCTACTCAGAAGAGGGATTAAATCAGGCGCAAAGGCTCCTGGCCTCTTGCAACGAGTTTTTCAAAGTGAACTTCACGCTTATCGACAAACTTAGCAACATCTTCAGATGCACTCTTCAGATATGCAGAAAGCTCGTCGCGAGCTGCTGCTCCATCGCCAGTCAGGGTATCCATGTCAAAAATGCCCCACGCACGGAGCACCGGCATGACAACATCATTTAAGTGAAGCTGTAAATCATAAATACCAGCCAATGCAATTTGCACAGATTTACGTCCCCAACCAGGCATTCCTGCTCCTGGCATTTGGAAATTTGTCACAACATCTGTGATTGCGCGCATTGTTGCGTTGGGTTCAAGTTTAAGCGCGGCTCCAAGGAGATTGCGGTAGAACAACATGTGTAGGTTCTCATCAAGTGCAACGCGGGCAAGCATTCCCTCGCAAATCGCATCGTTTGAGATACGTCCGGTGTTTCTATGTGAGATACGTGTAGCCAATTCTTGGAAAGTTACATAAGCAACTGTGTGGAGCATGTCATTTGGATACGGGGTCTCATAACCCACCTGCATATGTGCCATACGAAGATCTTCAAGTTCATTTGGATCAACGCCACGTGTTGCCATCAAATAGTCGCGTAGAACAATTCCATGACGCGCTTCTTCAGCAGTCCATCTATTGAGCCATGAATTCCATGCACCATCTCTGCCCATGGAGAAGGCAATCTCTGTGTGATAAGAAGGCAAGTTATCTTCGGTTAAAAGATTGAGTACAAGTGAATCTTGAGCAATTGGGGTGAGCTTTGAATCTTTCGCTTCCCAAGCATCTCCATTTAATGGACCAGCAAATGTGCGACCTTCTGACCACGGGACATACTCGTGGGGATACCAATCCTTAGTTGTAGCAATATGTCGTTCTAACTCGACGGCGACAACAGGTTCAAGATCGCGGATTAACCGGGACTGAATCTGTGGATCGATTTCGCTCATGTGAGAACGGTACTGCCTAACTACTGGTTACTGGCCAGTCGCTTCTTGAATGTCCTTGGTTCTTTGTGCGGCGCGCTGTGAGCGCCATCTCTTAATTAGGGCGTGGTTGCCAGAAAGTAAGACTTCTGGGACTTCGATCCCCCGCCATGTAACAGGCTTGGTGTAATTGGGATACTCAACCATTTCATCTGGCAAAGAATGCGACTCCTCGACGAGGGAATCCGGATTGCCAAGAACGCCAGGAATCAAACGAATAACAGCTTCCATCGTGACAAGGGTTGCTACTTCTCCGCCGCCCAATACATAGTCACCAATAGAAAGTTCGCGAACACGAATGTTTGGAAGCGTTTCATAATATTGTCTTACTCGATCATCAATTCCTTCATAACGGCCGCAAGCAAAGATCATGTGTTCTGTAGTGCTGAGCTCTTCAGCCAGCTTTTGTGTGAGTTTTTGCCCCGCAGGAGTCAAAATAATGAGATCGTGAATCTTGGCGTTATATGCGGCAATAACTTCATCAATCATCTCTCCCCAAGGCTCAGGAGACATGACCATGCCGGCGCCGCCGCCATATGGAGTGTCATCAACGCTCTTATGAACACCTTGCGCCTTATCGCGAAGATCGTGGACGGCAATATCGACCAAGCCATTTTCTTGAGCTTTGCCTATCAAGGAGAGCTTAAGTGGGCTTAAATACTCGGGGAAAATCGAAATAACATCAAAACGTAATTTACTCATCAGAAACACCTAATAGTCCCTCGGGTGGCGCAATAGTGATCTTGCGGTTTTCAAGATCAACAGTTGGTACAAATTCCTTCACAAAAGGAATCAAAACTTCACCCGTCGGAGTATTAATCGCTAAGACATCTTGGCCTGGAAGATTGAGCACATCGGCCAACTCCCCAAATGTATTTCCGCTTGTATCAACAACTGCTAGTCCCACTAGTTGCTGCACGTGATACTCCCCTTCAACCACGGCTTCATCTGCCATATCAACATCGGCCAAAAGAAGTGTGTCTCGTAATTTCTCAACAGCAGTTCTATCGCTGGCTTCCTTAAACTTTAGAAGCAGTATTCCGTTGTGATCACGGACAGATTCAATTGTTAGTGGACCGCGTTCAACTGGGTCAGTGGTCAAAGTGGCGCCAATAAAGAAACGCTCATCAGGAAGATCAGTTCTTATTTCTATGGTCACTTCACCAAGAACACCGTGCGCTCGACCAATGCGGCCGACCACCAGCAACACTTTTATCGAGCCTCTTCAGCCTCGATGAGATCTACTCGCACTGAACGACCTGCAAGTGCACTCACAACTGTTCGAAGAGCGCGCGCGGTGCGACCATTGCGGCCAATCACCTTGCCAATATCTTCTGGATGCACGCGCACTTCTAAAGTTGTTCCGCGGCGATGAGTCTTCTCGGTGATAACCACTTCTTCAGGATTATCAACGATTCCCTTTACGAGATGCTCAAGTGCCTCGTCAATCATAATTATTCAGCAGCTTCTTCTTTTGGAGCAGCATCAGCGGCGGCTTCAGGAGTAGCTTCAACAACAGCTTCTGCCTCAGCAACAACTTCAGCTACAGCCTCTTCAACTGCTGCTTCAACAACAGCTTCAGCGACGGCTTCTGTAACAATCTCTTCAACTGCAGCAGCTACCTCTTCAGGTGCTGGTGCGTTCTTTGCAGCAAGCTTTTCAGCTGCCTTCTTCTTAAGAGTTGTTGCACCATCTGCAGGCTCATTCATTGCATCCTTAACGGCTGCTTCATAAGCAATACGCTTTTCAGGCTTTGGAGCTGCAACGCGAAGTGTTCCTTCTGTTCCAGGCAATCCCTTGAACTTCTGCCAGTCACCAGTGATCTTGAGCAATACCTCTACAGCTTCAGTTGGCAGTGCGCCAACGCCAAGCCAGTATTGAACTCGAGCAGAATCAACTTGGATAAATGATGGCTCTGAAGTTGGTGTGTAACGACCAATCTCTTCGATCGCCTTACTGTTACGCGCGGTACGTGCATCAGCAACAACGATTCGGTAATGCGGGGTGCGAATTTTTCCAAGACGCATCAATTTAATTTTTACGGCCACGTGTGTGGTTACTCCTTGTTTATTCGGTTTGATTTTCGCCTAATCAGTGGGAGCGACTAGGTAAATCTCAATCCATTGTGAATGGTTTTTGCTAAGGGGTAGAGGGCCCTTAAGCAGGTGCCCAATCTTGCCACCTCTGGGGTGCTGGGCCAAATTGAGAAATTAACTCTCCTGGGCGCGCTTAGCTGGGTTACCTGAGCGTGATTTCTTCTTCGGCGGTTGGGCCTTATTCATCTTGGGCATTGCGGGCATCCCCGGCATCGCGGGCATTCCTGCTGGCATTCCTCCGCCTTTTTGCATCTGCTTCATCATCTTCTGTGCGCCAACGAATCGATCGACCAAATTATTTACTTCCGGAACGCTACGACCGCTTCCCTTGGCAATACGGGCGCGACGTGAACCATTGAGAACTTTCACATCACTGCGCTCTTGCGGCGTCATCGATTGAACTATTGCTTCAGTGCGAACGAGTTCGCTCTCATCAAAGTTTTCTAATTGTTTCTTCATGGCACCTGAGTTCATCCCTGGCAGCATCCCAAGCATCTTGGACATAGAGCCCATCTTTTTTATTGCTTGAAGTTGGCCAAGAAAATCGACAAGTGTGAATTCATCCCCGCTTGCAAACTTTTCTTCAAGCTTCTTACTAACTTCTGGATCAAATGCTGCTTTAGCCTGCTCGGCCAGCGTGGCGACATCTCCCATTCCCAAAATGCGAGAAGCCATGCGCTCTGGATAGAAAAGATCAAAGTCTCCTGGCTTTTCACCAGTTGCAGCAAACATAATTGGCTTACCAGTTTGTGAAACGATTGAAAGCGCTGCTCCGCCTCTGGCATCGCCATCGAGCTTGGTAAGCACAACTGCGTCGAAACCAACTCCAGATAGAAATGCTTGCGCTGTTTTTACTGCGTCTTGGCCCACCATCGCATCAACAACAAACAAGATCTCATCTGGGTTAACTGCGTCTCTGATCTTTGATGCTTGCTCCATAAGCTCTGCATCGACGCCAAGTCGACCTGCTGTATCAACAATGACAAAGTTATGGAATTTATCTTCAGCAAACTTCTTTCCTGCCTTGGCAACGGCAACTGGATCTCCCACGCCATTTCCAGGTTCAGGTGCAAAGACTGGAACGCCTACTGCTTGACCTACTTGTTGAAGCTGCGTCACAGCATTTGGTCGTTGCAAATCTGATGCAACCAGCACCGGAGTATTTCCTTGGCTCTTTAAGTAGAAGGCCAACTTTCCAGCAAGTGATGTCTTACCCGCACCTTGCAAACCAGTGAGCATGATGACGGTCGGAGATTTCTTGGCAATACGGATACGACGAGCGCTTCCGCCAAGAATTCCTATGAGTTCTTGATTAACAATCTCAAAGATTCCTTGGGAGGGATTAATACTCTTATTGACACTCTCGAGTGATTCAAGTGAGCGAGCCTTGATATCTTGAGTAAATTTCTCGGCAACTTCAAGTGCCACATCTGAATCAATCAGCGCTGCTTTAATCTCTAAAACAATCTCATCAATATCTGATGCCTTGATTCGCCCGCGGGAGCGCAGGGAAGAAAAAGCAGATCCGAATTTAGAGGTCAGTGAATCAAACACAGGGGTAGGTTACTCGCTTGAGGAATTTAAAACTTCTTCAAGTTCTAGCACGAGAGCCGCCGCGCGTTCATTGCTGAGCGCGCCTCCGGCTAAGTCAGCAACATAAATAGTGTCGAAAGCTTCAGCACCTAGAGTGGCAACAATGGCGCCTCTGATATCTGCCCCGAAGCTCGCAATCACTTTACTCAAGGTATAAAGAATTCCTGGCTGATCGTGCATGCGAACTTCAACGATTGTCGCCCCCGTTGCTAAATTATTCGTTGCGCTAACTACTGGCGGTGGCACCGCGATACCAGGAGTTCTTCTATGGGCTGCAATCCGGTCAGCAATCTTTGAATCCAGATCTATATCGCCATCTAGTGCGCTAGAGATTAGTTCATGCATTTTGTCTGCGTCTGGGTAAGGCGCACTCACATCAATAGTAACAAGCCAATTCATTACCGCCGAGTTTTCAATTGATCGTGTTCTAGCTGAGCGGACATCCATTCGGGAAACGCTGAGCGCTGCTGCAACTAAAGACAAAAGCCCAGGGCGGTCAGGAGAAACTATTTCAATAGAAAGAACATCGTTGTGTGGAGTGATGACAACAGATAGCTCGCCGCTTGCCGCCTTAGCAATCTGTTCACTCGTTAACTCTGGCTCTGGTGCTGGTTCAATGCCTTGCATTGCAGAGAGACAACGCTTCACTAAATCATTTACGAGAGTGGCTTTCCAATCAGTCCATGCCGCCCTTCCTGTTGCTTCACCATCTGCAATGCTCAAAGCGTGTAGGAGCTCTAGAAGCTGAGCGTTTGGAACGAGTGAGAGAACATAGGCAATTGTTTGTGGATCATCTAGATCACGCCTCGTTGCCACACTTGAAAGAAGTAAGTGATGCTTGACCATCAGTGCGATTGTTTGGCAATCCTCATCTTCAAAACCCAGTCGCGCAGCAAGAGGGAGGATTAGTTCTTCTCCGTACTCTGAGTGATCTTTATCAGCATAACCCTTCCCAATGTCGTGGAAGAGTGCGGCGACGAGTAAAAGATCTGGTCTATGAACACTGCGGGTGAGCGCAGCAGCTTTGACTGCAGTTTCAAGCATGTGACGATCAACTGTGTGGTGATGCAACACATTTCTTTGTGGCAGGAATCGAACGTGAGACCACTCCGGGATCCAACGTTCAATTAGCCCCTCTTGATCGAGTGCTTCAAAGACATCGACCATCGCCTCTCCCGCGCCAATAAGGGCGACGAGATCTTCACGTGTTTGCCGTGGCCAAGGAGTTGTTAGAGGTACATAATTTTCAGAGATACTCATGGCCGTCTCAACAGAAAGACGTAAGCCACGCTGAGCTGCAAACGCTGCTGCTCGCAGGCCAAGTCCAGCATCGTTCTTGCCCTCTTCATCAACCAAAATTACTTCGCCTTGATACGAGGCAATACCTTTTGCAATAGCGGTTGTACTTTTACCTTTAAAAAATCTGCGCTTACTACTCTGATTAATCCGGTGCCAAGTCAATTGCATGACATAGTCAACGGCGCGAGCAGCCTTTGATATCTCAAGCATTAATACATCAGCATCTGCAAAACCCATTTTTGCAGCAACGGCATCTTGCTCTGTGAGGAGAAGTTGATCTCGCCCGCGCCCTGTTACCTGATGAAGAGTGTCTCTCGCATTAGAGATCAGCGCCTCAGAGGCAGCAACACGATCAAGTGCAACATCAACGAGTTGGCTTTCAGATATTGCGCGCAGAGCATTGATATCTCGAAGCCCCCCACGGGCCTCTTTTAAATCTGGTTCAAGAAGAAACGCTAGTTCACCACTTCGCTCTGCCCGCTCACTAATAGAAGCGCTTAAAGCCGGAAGGTACTTTCTAATCTCTTTGCGCCAACGGACTTTGGCATCCTCTGCGACTTCTTCAGTGAGATCGCTATTTCCAATGATGTGGCGGATATCTAAAAGTCCGAGAATTACCTTCACATCTGCCGCTGATACATGAGCGGTCTCTTTGCGGGTGCGTACTGAGTAATCAACCTGCGCACCTGAACTCCATAATGGATAGAGAAGGGCATTCACGAATTCTCCGAGGACTTTTTCGCTAAGCCCTGTGTGCAAAATAAGGATGTCTAAATCAGAACCTGGCGCGAGCTCTCCGCGCCCAAAGCCACCTACTGCGGCAAGTGCAACATCATCTTCTGCTACTTCGGTAATGGATAAAGCGCTGCGAAAGAGTTCAGCAAGCTTGTTATCACTTGCATTCGATCTTTCGCGACGCTCCCGAGTACCCACTTAGTCAGTCTAGTTAAATGAAACTAGATTGCATCTGCCCCGCGCTCACCTGTACGCACGCGCACGATGTGATCGACTGGAACCGACCAGACCTTGCCATCACCGATAGCTCCTGTTGATGCAGCCTTGACGATCACGTCAATAACTTTTTCCGCATCAGCAGTATCTACGACAACTTCAAGGCGAACTTTTGGAATCAAATCAACGGTGTATTCAGCACCGCGATAGACCTCAGTATGACCACGTGTGCGACCAAAACCACTGGCTTCAGATACCGTCATACCGGTAATTCCATATGCCTGTAGCGCGGTCTTAACGTCATCTAACTTAAATGGCTTAATGATTGCTGTTATGAGTTTCATTCCCACTCCTTACTTAGTTGAGGTGAAGTTAGAGAGGAAACGAGAGCCATCTGACATCGAAGCACTCTCGTATGCAGTTTCAGCGTGCTGGCTTAGATCAAGTCCTGCGACTTCATCTTCCTCAGATACACGGAATCCTACGGTCTTTTCAATCAAGAGCGCCAAGATGTAACTGACGATGAATGAGTATGCGACAACTGCCGCAACCGCAAGTATTTGGTGACCCATAAGTGTCCAGCCACCGTGATAGAAGAAGCCATTAGCTCCATTGACCATTGCTGTTCCAAAGAGACCAATAAGTAGCGCACCCAAGATACCTCCAACAAGGTGAACACCCACGACGTCGAGTGCATCATCAAACTTGAAGACATGCTTGAGGCCAGTAGCCAAGCAACAGAGAACACCCGCAACTAGACCAATAATGATTGATCCCATTGGGCTAACAAATCCGCAGGCAGGTGTGATTGCAACAAGACCTGCAACAGCGCCAGAGGCAGCGCCAAATGTTGTTGCATGTCCATCACGAATCTTCTCCGTCAGCATCCAAGCAAGCAGAGCTGCCCCGGTTGCAGTGTTGGTATTTACAAATGCGTAAGCAGAGAGCGTGTTCGCTGATAACGCTGATCCGGCATTAAAGCCGAACCAACCAAACCAGAGAAGACCAGCACCAAGAAGAATGAATGGCACATTGTGTGGACGCATTCTTTCCTTTGGCCAACCCTTGCGCTTACCAATTACTAAGCAGATTGCAAGTGCTGCGGCTCCCGCATTCGCGTGAACAACAGTTCCGCCTGCGAAATCTTCTGCGCCCTTCTTTGCAAGCCATCCAAGAGGTGAGAAGACCCAGTGTGCAACAGGTGCGTACACGAGTACGAGCCAGAGGCATGAGAAGGCAACCCAGCTACCAAACTTCAAACGATCAGCTGTTCCACCTGTAATAAGCGCAGGTGTAATGATTGCAAACATCAATTGAAAGGCAACGAATACCATTGGTGGTATTGAAAGAGACAAACCACTTGGTTGCATCCAGATGTGATTGAGTCCAAAATTCTTAAGGCTTCCAATGAAGCCGTTGCTACCTTGGAATGCAAGGCTATAAACGCCAAGAATCCATAGAACAGAAACTGTTCCCATTGTGACAAAGTTTTGAGCCAACATGCCCAAGACATTCTTTCCACGAACCATTCCGCCGTAGAAGAAAGCAAGGCCAGGTGTCATAAGCAGTACAAGTGCAGATGAAACTAAAATCCAGGCAGTGTCTGCGTGATTAGTTGCATCTGTTGTTGCAGCCGCCGCAGTGACGACGTCACCCATTAGAAAATGCATAAGTTCTCCAGATGTTTAAGGGGAAGGAGATCTCGACGCTGAGAGGTGGAAAGACTCTCGCCCCCGGGTTACAGGAGATGTCCTTTTCGTGTTACGAAATGGTTACAAAATTTGGGATTTACGCGTGGCTATTACGCCAGCAGACCAGAAATGTAACTTTCAGGATCAAAGCGCCCGAAATCTGTAGCCGACTCCCCTGTGCCCACAAACTTAATTGGCACCCCGGTCTCCCGCTCGATCGCCAAGGCAATGCCACCCTTAGCTGAACCATCAAGTTTTGTAAGAATTAATCCGGTCGCACCAACGCTGGAAATAAAGCTTTTCGCCTGAGCAATTCCATTCTGCCCTGTAGTCGCATCGATCACTAATAGCACTTCATCAATTGGAGTGCTCTTTTCCACAACTCTTCTGATCTTTTCCAGCTCATCCATCAAGTTATTAGCCGTATGTAGACGACCTGCCGTATCAATAATCAAATAATTACTGCCTTGTTCTTTTGCTTGCACTGCAGCGTCAAATGCGACAGATGCAGGATCTCCTTGAAACTTACCAGCAACAACATTGACATCAAGGCGCGTGCCCCAGGTTTGTAATTGTTCGATCGCTGCGGCGCGGAAAGTATCGGCTGCACATAGGGTGATTGAGCGGCCTTCATTTTTAAGAAGAGATGTGAGTTTGGCAACCGATGTTGTCTTACCTGTTCCATTAACGCCAACAACCATGACCGTTGTAAGGCGATCAGAGTGAGATGCAATCTCCCGCCTTGTTGGTGCCAGTGCCCCAAATAGCGCTGCGCTCACCGCCGCGCTTAGATCATCTGGCTTTGTCTTCTTTGCCACCTCAATGAGTTCATCGCTGAGCGCTCCACCGAGGTCGGCTTCAATCAAACTTCTACGAAGTTCTTCCCAATCAGCGGCAGAAAGATCTGTACCTTTTAGTTTTGCAAATATTTTGGAGAAAAGCGCCATCAGAATTACTTAAACAGATTCAGATTCACGCAAGCGCTGAGAGATGACTTCAGATACGCCATCACCCCGCATTGTCACGCCATACAGAGAATCGGCAATTTCCATGGTGCGCTTTTGGTGAGTAATGATGATGAGCTGAGACTTCTCGCGAAGTTCTTCAAAGACACCAAGTAAGCGTCCGAGGTTTGTGTCATCCAAGGCTGCTTCAACCTCATCCATCACATAGAACGGACTTGGGCGTGCTTTGAAAATAGCCACCAGCATGGCGACAGCAACAAGTGAACGCTCACCACCTGAAAGAAGTGAAAGCCGCTTTACGCGCTTTCCTGGTGGGCGAGCTTCAACGTCCACGCCAGTTGTCATGAAGTTATCTGGATCGGTCAAAATCAGGCGACCATCTCCTCCTGGGAAGAGACGAGCAAAGATTGTTTCAAACTCACGTGCTGTATCAAGGTATGCCTCTTTAAAGATTTCAACGACCTTGTCATCAACTTCTTTAATAATGTCGAGCAAGTCCTTTTTCGTCTTCTTCAAATCTTCTAGCTGTTCTGCCAAATACTTCAAGCGCTCTTCAAGAGCTGAATACTCTTCCAGAGCAAGCGGGTTGATCTTTCCAAGTAGCGCCAAGTTTCGCTCTGCCTGAGCAAGACGCTTTTCTTGTTGATCACGGCGATAAGGAATGAGATCTCCTGGAATGAAGTTTCCTTCAGCATCTTCAATAAATGTTGGTACGTCGTTTTCTGGGCCATATTCATCGATCAAAGTGGTGACATCTACGCCAAGTTCTTCCACCGCGCGGACTTCTAACTGTTCAATGCGCAAGCGCTGTTCAGCGCGAGCAATCTCATCTTGGTGAACACTTGATGTTAGTTTTTCAAGCTCAGTTGTCAGCTCGCGAATCTTGCCGCGAATACTTAAGGTTTCACCTTCGCGCTCTGTGCGAGCCTTCTCTAAACGCTCACGTTCAGCTAAAGCCTTTGAAAGTGTTACTTCTAATTGAATAAGTGCTTCATAAGCGAGATCAGCGATCTCTTGCGCTCTTGTTGCGGCAATCGCACGTTGCTCATTTCTTTGAGCAAACGCAACTGCGCCTTCACGTTCTGCTCTCGCTGAATCTTCAAGTGCTTTAGCACGAGCAGCTAGAGCTGTAATGCGCTCCTCCAACGTACGAAGTTCAAGACGCGCTTCAATATCTCTAGCTCTTGTGGTTGTCACCTTTGCGCGCAAATCTTCTAGCTTTGTGA
>DAIQAR010000027.1:0-14221 GCA_036781605.1 Candidatus Nanopelagicaceae bacterium | reverse complement strand
AGATCTTGGGTAGGGAGATCTTGGGTAGGGAGATCTTGGGTAGGGAGATCTTGGGTAGGGAGATCTTGGGGGATTTAGAGGGCAAACTTTCTTTGCCATCAATTTCAACACGTGGCGTTATTGCTGTTGTAATTCCGTACTGCTTAAAGAGTGATTTGCTCTTTGTGTCATGTAAAACTTCCGCAAAGAGTTCATCAGAAGACATCAATCTAAATTGTGATGGCTGCGGCTTTGGTACTGACGCCTGATTACCTGCCTTTTTTGGGTTATCAGAATTCTTTTTTGACATCTTCTTAGAATGTCTGGCCGGAACTTTCTTAGATGACATATTTGCTACTCACTGATTAGTTGGCGGAGGAGCTGGCGTGAACTGAATTGTATCTCCCTCGATTAAGCCAGACTTAATCTCAGTCGTCGTGTTTCCAACTTCTCCAAGAATAACAGGCGTGTGTACCAATTGAGTTCCACCATTTTGGTTTAAAACTTTGAGTACATACTTGTGACCACTTTCGTTTTGAATCGCGGCGTTAGGGACAATTACAGTGTCATGTGCTCCTGGGATTGAAATTGACGCGGTGCCTTTCAGCCCCGGATAGAGGTCACTACTCGTGGAAGTGAGTGTCAGCGTGACCTGAATTGCTGGGGGAACATTTAACGTAGCGGGCGCAAGAATGATGTCGGAAACTTTGGCTGTTCGGAGAGGATTTGTCAGTCCAGGGAAGGTGACTGTTGCAATTTCACCAAGAGTAACCCTCTTGCCATCTACTAAATTAAAATTGCATTGCAATTGCATGTCGGAGGATCTGATCGCGACCAAATTATTGATTTTGCCGTTAGATAAATAGCCGCCTGCTGGCGCAATTTCACCTTGCTGCGCTCCCACCTGAATAATTACTCCGCTTACAGGAGCTTTGACGACAGTTGCATCTAGATTTGCTTGAGCTACTGAAATTTGGTGCTGAGCTAGAACAAAATTTGACGGGGTTGGATTAGGGACAGAGACACCAAATTGTGTTGCAAGAGTTGCATAATTCCTCTTAGCAGCCTCTACCAGTTGATTGTCTCTCTGCTGACCGGCTTGTCCTGAAAGCAGAGCTGTGTTGTAGGTACTAGAAAGATTGGTAATCTGTAAATTATCACTCTTTTGGTTGAGCTGTTGATTTTGTTGCGCTGTCTGTAGCGCAATCTGTGCTGACTGAAAACTCGCGTAGTACTGAAGTAGTTGGGTGCATTGGGTACTGGGTGAATTATAAGCCTGACACGTTGTGAGCACAGGAAGTGCGACTGCATTTGTTATTGTCATATAGTTTGAAAGTCCAAGATACAGATTTTGGTTATTTGAAAAGTTTATTTGCGCCTGATCTACCGCATTCTGGTAATTCTGATTTTTAATCGCCACGGCTTCCTTGGCTGCACTTAAATTATTTAATGCCGCCTGAGTGTTTTGTTGGTAGCCCAATAAATTCTGTGCTGCGGTGTCTTGAGCTGCTTGCAATGTGGCAGCGGCGTTATTAAGAGTAATAACTTGGGTATTAAGATTAATTTTTGCTTGTGATAACGCGGTAACTTCAGCATTATTATCAAGCACCGCTAAGGGGGTTCCAATTGAGACACGATCACCAAATTTCACCAACAGCGAAACGACTCGTTCTGCTACCTTAGCGACAACGTTGGTATCTCCGAGTGAGACGACTAATCCTGATTGGGAGACTGTGCTCGTAAGATTTCCTTTTGTGACCACCATCTGTATGGGGGCTATGGGATTCACAGGCTTCTTGGTCGTGCTAGTTGATGTAAAACTAAAAAGTAGAGCAAACATGAGCAAAATACTCAGCCCCACGACCGTCAGCGCTTCGTAGAGACTGACAGTTTTGCCCCTAATGGTGCCTAAAATTGCATCAAGAAAACTCATGAGGCATCTAGTTCATTCATTAAATCCCAGTTAGCCTGATAAGTATTCGCGTAAGGGGGAATTGAACTCAAGTTCTTTCTTGATGCTTCAACATTTTCTCTTGAAAGGTGGCGCTTTATGGCTTCCGCGTAGGCCTCCGAAGTATCTTGATCAACAATAGTTATGTTTGACGCATCTTTTAAAGATCTGTTAGTCAAATTGTCCGAGTGACCTGAAATAATTACCCTTGCTCCCGCATGAGAAGCTTCTAAAACTGAGAAGCCAAACCCTTCTCTGATTGAGGGTGAGATAAAGATTTTGCATTTTTTCATTAATCCGTAGACATCACTTGAGTTAGGGAGAAATCCGTAAAAAATAACATTGGTTTCTAGCTCTAATTCTTTGACCAGTGCATACAATTTTGCTGAATCAGGGCCGTCTCCGACGAGTGCAAGTTTGAGATTGAACCCACTTTTATTTACCAGAGCTAATGCACGAAGGAGGGTATCAATTTTCTTACTTTCAATAAACCTACCAACAAAAAGCAGATCACAGCTCGGCAAAGTAGTTTGCGCCTGATCAATTAGGTGACGATCTATCTCATTTGGAACTAAGGAAACTTTCTCCCGCCACTTGGTATTTTGCCTTAACAAATGAGCTGTTTCATCGGAGACGGCCACCAGCATGTCGGCGAGTCCTAAGCCTCTCTTTTCTATGAAATGTGCCAGCCTTCCGAGCCATTTATTTCCTAAGTATTCACCCCAGGTTTTATGAGACCAGTACTCATGGCAAGTGACCGACAACTTTGCTCCCGTTAACCTCGCAACTATTTTTAACGTGAATACTGGAAAAATTGGTATTTGATCTGCCTCAATTATGTCAGGCCTAAATCGGAGAACTTTGAAACATCCCAAAGCGAAAATTAGCGCTTGGGAGATAGACCTCCGATTTTTTTTGGTATACATCGGGTGTAATTTGGTTAAAGAGTGGTGATTTGCCAAATTTTTATCATCTTTCCACCAGCGCATAGTGCAATAAATAATCTCGGCATTCTTTACAGAAGAATGATTTTGCATAAACAACCGGAGTCTCTCCTCTTTGCCACCAAAATTCCATGGCGGCATGGAGTCTGAGACCACAACAATACGCATCCGTGAATCGCCTTTAGACCGACCCACTTACAGAATGCTCTTTGCTAGGTTCCAACCATCAAATTGTGGAGTTGGGACAGATTTGCACATGAGGAGAAGGCTACCTCTCACCCTCACTTCTCACACCACCCGCTCCTTCGCCCCCCCCGCCAAGGGCCGAGAAATGAATGGCTTTTCAAAAGCCTGATTAAGATGAGGTGGTGAAGCCTAGGGTTGTGGGGATAGCCCTCTGTGTGGTTATCAGCTTGGCTATCTCGGAAAACTTTTCAGCTGCTGGCACAGAAGCAAAAGGGCCTTGCCCGGTCATAGGGGCTACCCAGCAAAGCGGCCTCAAGGTCTATCAATGCTCAAAGACGTCTTTAGGCAAAAAGGCTTGGATGCTCAATGAGTCCTACATATCACCACCTACTTTGCAGCAGCCAGTTGACCCAAACAGTTCAAGTCTAAAGCTGGGACCTCTCCTGTGGAGTGATGAATTTATGGGGGTCTCTCAAACAAGCCCTAATGACTCCTACTGGTCTAGCAATATTGGAAATTACTCGCAGAGCTCAATCGTCATAAATTCACCGGATCTGGCAAAGCTTGATGGAACAAAGAGCGGTCACTTGAACTTAATCACTAAAAAAATAAATGACCCATCTCACTATCACGGCTTCTGCTCTGGCGGAAAATTCTGCCAGTTTGAAAGTGGGCGAATCAGTACACGCAACTTGGCGATATTTAAGTATGGTTATTTAGAAGCGCGAATTAAAATGCCGATAGGTGAGGGTAACTGGCCTGCATTCTGGCTGCTCCGCGATGGAAATTATGACGCAAGCAATAAGACTCCAGGTGAAATTGATGTAGTCGAGTGGTACGCGCACTACCCAACAAAGAGCTGGTCGACGCTTCATTTTGACTCTTTAAGTTCAACTGATACCTCAACTTCCCAAGGAGCCGTAGCCGCGAGCGCAACTCCTCTTTCAGATGGATTTCACACTTACGGTATGGCTTGGTTACCTGACTCGATAACATTTTATCTTGATGGAAAACCAATAAAGACTATGTCATCTGGTTCTATCCCAACATGGCCCTTCAACAATTTCTACTACATAATCCTAAGTTCAGGGGTTGGGCCACAACCCAACACAATTTACGGAGGTACCTGGGATGGATGGCAGCAATCTACGATGTCCATCGACTGGATTCGAGAATGGAAAATAAACAACTACGGCGAAATAGTCAGGAAGACCATCCCACCGATGACCCCAGCGCAGATGCTCGCCCAGTTAAAGTAACAAGTTAGAGGGCGCGAATTGGGCGGACAAAGTTGAGGCCCGCGTATCTTCTGCTATCACTCGTCGAGTTGCCCGTATTGATGTTTACACTGTACGCATTCGAGGAGCCATCTCTGGTCGAACTCCAATAAGTTGTATGCGAAAAGCCAGCAGGGTTGTAGTTTCTGTAATACGTTGCCAAGTACGACATTTCAACAATTGAGCCAATAAACCATTGTCCTTTGCTGCTGTCGCCACCGACTGTGGTCCCGGGATTACTTCCAACACGATTTCCACCGGCATATTGCTGAACAATGTAGGGAGCGAGACGAGTCACATTTTGACTTACCAACGTCCGAGTATTTGACATCCCAGAGCCTAAAGTGGCCTGTGTGCCACTTGAAACCTCATAGTTCAGGTCAAGAAATTGGCTGGTATCACCAGCGTCGTTGGCGTTGTTTGGCCAATTCGAAGGAGCATATTCTAGGTAATGACAGTTGGAGCCACAGGTAGCACCAGTCTCAGTAAAGGCTGCCTCCTGATAATAAAAGACCGTTCCCCCGCCCAGAGCAGTATCGCCCAGTGCATAAAGGACAATTTGGCTTGAGCGGGCTGATGAAACTGCCGCGGCGGTGCCCCATGCATTGGATGCCACAACCCGAGCCTGAATATATTTTAAATGATCACCTGACTGAATGGTGTAAGTGGCGGTCGTAGTAGATGTCTCTGAGCCAGTCGAGATGAGAGAGCAAGTGCCCGAAGTTGCTGCAGTGCAGCGATACCAGCTGTAGGTGTAGTTGTAACTCGCTGGATACCCGGTCGTTCCCGAAGCTGTTGCGGTGATGACTTGGCCAATTTTATGATTGGAATTCAGGCTAATGCTCGTTCCTGTTGGAGGAGATGGCTGAATAACTCCTGAGCCCATCACTCTGGTTTGAGTGAGCGTGAATGGCGCTCCAGCCTGATCGGTAGCTGCGTTGGTCAAGGTTTCGGTAAAGGTCAGATACTTACCAAGGGCTTCTAGGGGAACTACATAAGAAAAATTGTAATTGCCTAGGTCATAGGCGTTTGCACCACCTGCGTGGGTTGTGCTGCCACTTGCGCCATCACCAGATGCGGTAGCGCAGCCAGATGTGGCAGGTGATGCAGTTGCAGCAGCTGTATTACAAACCCACCATTGATAGGTGAGAGTTGGCCAGGGGGTTCCCATAATCTGCCACGGATGACCGATAACCGTTTGACCTACTTTATATTTTCCACCGTTATAGGTACCAGAGATATCTGCGGTAACACTCGCACCTGTCGAGTTGGGATAGGTGTAGACAGGCACAGCTGGAGAGGAGAAGGAGTAATCGCTTCCGCTAATGGTTGCTACAACTTTGACAGCTAAGTACTTTTGAGCCGAATAACTGCGATCACTTGCGGTGGGTGTATAGGAAGCGCTTGAAGTGATCGATGAAATTGAGGTGAGAGTCGAAGTATCACTTCCTCCAAACCATTGGTATGTATAGCTACCAGATGGTAGTGCCGAGGTAACAGCTAAGAGAGGAGAAGCCTCAAATGCACTGGCAGTAATAGTTGAACCAGAGCGAGTAAAGGTAGTAGAAACTGATCCCGTTGCAGCAGCAACTTTAGTTGACTCAAGCGATGAGGAATTATTGGTGCCATCGGCGATCGCTGTTACAGAAAAATTATAAATAGTCTTTGCAGTCAGCCCAGTACTTGTAAGAGTGGTCCCTGAAACATTCGAGATAGTCTGCAAAAGCGTTCCTGAACTATCGTATTTTTTTACGGTGTAAGAAATTGCATTTGAAATTGCAGCCCATGACAGGTCAATTGAATTTGAACTTCCTATCGTGGTTAAAGCTGTGGGATTAGGAGCTGATAGTGCCGCCAGAGGAGTTCGGGTAACTATGAGTGTGTAGGTGGTGGTCGCTCCATTGTCAGCTGTCCCTATCAGCGTAACGGTGTTTTCGCCATAACTGAGACTAATTGAACTTGATGCACTTCCAGACGTCACTTGAGCTGAATTAACAGTCGCTGTCTCTGCGTAACCAGTGAAAGTTGGTGTAACAGTTATGGAAGTAGTGCTGCTGGAAACCGTTGCTGCATAACTATAAACATTCGATGCAAATGTGGGACTAAGAGTACCTACTGAAATCGCTAAGCCCGTAAGAGATGAAACCGTATCTCGTGTAAGAGTGATTGGACTTAAATCTAATTGGCCACCTGCCGTTAAAATCGAAAACGAAGCCGAAGTTCCCTCTGAGGCAGGGACAAGGAAAGTTAATTGGGTCGTTGACACGTTTGTGACCTCGGCTCCGTAATGAAGCCCACCTTGCCATCGAACAACAGCCAACTCGAGTCCTGTGCCATTGACGGTGATTGATTCCCCGCCGCCTCTCATTACTGAGGTTTTTGTAACTGAAGAAACTGCAAAAGTAGGAGTAACTTTCGCGCTAGAAAAAAACTTTGTAAGGCCTCCGTAGTTGTCACTCACGTCTACTTCCGCGACTAAGACATGGTTTGATTGAGCAAATGGAGAATAACCACTCGTTTGAGTTCCAGACAGAGAGCAGTACGTGGGGGCGGTACTCGACCTACTTTTCGCTTTGTATGCCGCTGTAGTACTGACTAGAGAATCAACTCCGCAGTCCCACCACTTATAGACGTTTGTAAGTGTGCCAGATCCTGTTACCGACCCAATAGAAGCGTTGTATGAGGGATGAATTCCGTCTGGCCGTGAAATAGCTACTGATACGACTCCGCTTTGTGGCAGTGCATAACCTGAAGGCCTAACCGAAATTACGCTTGAATTCGCGACTAAACCATTGTCGTCCTGAATTGAAAATTGTAAGTAGCGTCCAACGTCTGAGGCAAGCACCGTGTATGTGTAAGTTACTGTTTGAAAATTATCATCAGCGCCAGTCGGCAAACTATTCGGTGTTATTGCCGTGGTAGTCACAGACGAGTCTAAAACTCCAGATGTTGTGTGACTGGATGCTGATTGAAACGCTAAAAAATAATCGGCTGTACAGCCGCCTCCCACAGCATTGAAGGTGATGGTTAATGTTTGACCCGCATTAATATTCGTTGCCGATTGATTTACTGAGGCACTTGAATCGATCAAGCATGTCCCATCAGCCGAAGCGGCAGGTTGGGAGATTCCGCCAAGCAGAAGCGAACCTATGAGTGCGAGAACAACCCTGGATCTGAAAATTCTTCTTTGCTTGAGCATGCCCACAAGTCTAGCCCTGCTTTCTCACCCACGGGTGACCTGGGATATCCCAAATTTAGTCTGTCAGAGGAGACTCGGGTGCCGGGTTTTGAGAAAAGTTAGGAAGTTAGCATCGGTGCTTGGGGAATTTCTGGGGTTGAGCCTAAACCGGGCGCTTCGAGACAGTTTGTCGAACCGGGGAGCTTGAAAAACGAATTCGGGTCACCACCCAGAGGCACTTGAAACCGTCACCAATTGTGATCTTTTTGCCTTCCTCAGCAGTACGCCCGATGTAGGTAATGGGAATTTCAAGAGGGTGAATCTTGGCTTGCAGCATTCGGCAGGTGATTTCAGTATCGAGGCCAAATCCCTTCTCCTTCAAAACCATACTCTTGAGGAATTCCGAAGGAGTGAGCTTTAAGCAGGTGTGAAGGTCTGTGATTGTTGAACCAAAAAGTAGGTTCATGTACAAGGTCAGAAAATTGCGGCCAAGAGAGAACAAGAGCGATGGCTGCTTTGTATTAACACCTTTTACCCGTGACCCAAAGACGACATCTGATAAACCTTCTTGGACAGGTTTGAACAACTTCTTGATATCAATGGTCTGATATTCCAAGTCTGCATCAAAAATTAAACAATGAGAATACCTAATCTGAGAGATTCCTAACCGTACTACTGCTCCTTTGCCCGCATTCTTCGCCATGTGTATAACTTTGATGTCAAAGAGAAAAGTAACCTCCTCCAGGATCTCTTTTGTTCCATCAGTAGATCCGTCGTTAATGGCAATGATCTCTATCGGAAAATCACCCTTAATTGCTATCAATTCCGAAAGGACCTTTCTGAGAGTCTTCTCTTCGTTATAAATCGGGACAACAATAGAAAGTCCAAAATTTGGAGTGTTAATCAATACGAACCTCAAGGCTTTGTGCGAGTAAATGGGAAAGTACTACCTGAAGTGTAAAAAGAATTTCTGTATGGGCTTTGCTTACTTCGCCCTCTACGAGAATAACTAAAACCGTGCTGGTTTGATGCTTAACAAATAGTGGAATAATTAAGATTTTTAGCGGAAGGCTGGTATTCAAGGACAAAAGATTTTTTACCTCAAAATTAGAGCCGTCAGTATGTGAAATCATGATTTTTCCTGAATTAAATGCTTTCCAAATCGCATGCTCTTTGTCTAGTTTAACTTCGCTCCGGACCTCTCCATAAGTTACGGACATTTTGGATCCAGAGCGTGGAGAAAAAAAGTAGATATTTTCGACATTACTTTCACCCAGAATAAGAGAGATAATTGATTCCGCCGATGTTTCAAAAGATTTATCAAATCTTTTCTGCAAAGAATCAATTAGAAGGAGCTGTGATTTCTGCTGGGTATCATCCATTTGAAAAGGGAAAAAATCACCAAGTTCCATGAGCATGCTCCATTCTTATCCTGAGGTCAGCCTACTTCACTCCGACACCCCAATAGGTGATTGGGTGTATATCAGTTAAACTTCCAAAGTGAGTTTTTCGAAGGCAAACTATAAACCTAGTGTGATGATTGTAATTGCAGATAAGGCAAGGCTGGCTCTGCTTGGCACTTTTCTTCAGATGCAAGGTTATGGGGTTGTTGGGGCAATCAATAACACGCGCAAGGCGCTTGATTTATTCAGTGTCGTTAAAGCTGATGTGCTAATCACCGATGTTTTTTTGACTGAACTTAGAGACGGACTACTTCTTGTTGCAAATCTTCGGAGACAGTCCCCTGAGTTAGGAGTAGTGTTTTTTACTGACGTACATCACACGCTGGCTCTTAATGTACCGAGAGAAATTCAAGATTCATGCTATTACATGCATTCTCAATCACTGACAAAAATGAATATGCTAGAGGAAGCGATTAATATAAGTCTAGATTTAGTCAAATCCCATTTTGAATCTAATCTAGACCTCTACAAACTTAATGAATTTAAAAAAGATCCCATTGAAACACTTACTGATGAAAATCTAGCAATTCTTCAACTTATTTGCCAAGGATATTCAAATAAAAAAATAGCAGAATTGAAGAATGTAGAACCACATTTTGTTGAAGGTGCGATCTCTGAGTTATCGAAAAAACTTTGCGTATCGGAGGATGATACGGGAAACCAGAGAGTTCTATTAGTCAAGGAATATTTGAGAATCTTTGGAAAAATCTCCCAGAGTGCGATTTCGATTGTCAATTTAGATTTTCGCGAGCTACGCTAATTTTGAATCATGAAGCTACCGCTTTTTTCGCTTTCGCTAATAAATTGCCCAGTGAGAGGGGTGTAATTCCTCACAACGCACTGAAAGTGAGCATGAAAGTGCACTCGCTAATCATTGGGACAATGGTCCGTTTTTCCTAGTAAGCAACAGGCAGAAGCTCAATCTAAAATCTTTACCGGGATACGGTAAAAATCTGTGCTTCAATATCAACTGTGGAAGTTGCGAGTCGACACAGGTGGTTGGCATTTCTCACAATACTCATAATGGCAATTTCAATAGATCTAACTACCCCTGCCTTTGCTGCGACCGTAAGTGACCCTGATCAAGTCTTCACCCGGGCCCGAATCAATTTTGAATCACAACTAAGCCTTCGGGATAAAGGCTCACCGAATATTGTCTTTCATGTATTACCGGGAACGCCTTCATCAATCGCAAACATGATGGAGCAAGAGGTGATTATTGCCGATCAATTCTGGTCATTTGTGCGACCAATTAATCATCCAGTTGAAGTGTATTTGGCAGATGATTCACATATAAATGATTTGATTGCCGCTTATGAGCCTACGCTGACCCCACAAGGCGATGCTGGCGGTTGGCTACAAGATATAGCTAATCGGATTAAGAAAACAGATAACGGGCTCTTCGGTGGTGGCTCACCAGCTTATGACCGAAATAATCACGCTAACTTTATGCTCCATGTCGGCGTCCCACCACCAGATGGCTTGGGCTTTTGGACACAGACTCCTTCTCATGAATACACACATACCATCCAAAGATATTTACTTGGTTCAGATTTTGCTCCTCTCTATGAGTGGGAAATAGAAGGGCAAGCTAATTACATCGGAGCGAACTTCGCGGGTAGAAACAACAACATTGCCTTCCAAAGTTATTGGGCTCAAATGCTCAACTCGATCCCTCAACCAAAAAGGGGGGCAACATGGACAAGTGCTGCAATCCAATCGTGGTTTAAAAGTTCGGCCAACACTCGAGCGTGGGTATCGTCAGGAGAAGTTAGTCAGGTCAATTACATATTAGGAGCCGTTGCGCAGGAGTATCTGGTTGCAAAATATAAATTAACCGGTATCGAGAAATATTACGCCGACCTTGCTGGGGTTATAAATGTATGTGGAAACGGAGATCTCCCCACTCATCCACAATGCGATGCGGCGCGCCACGATGTTTTCTTGAAAAATTTCCACATTACACAAGAAAATTTTTATACGGCTGTTGCGGCGGTTGTAGTAACTGAATTGAAATGGGCTGCAAGTGCCGCAAAAGTCTTGTCAGTTGATACTCGAACATACCAACCAATTCCCTGGGCTAATCTTCACTTAACCGTTAATCCAGATCCGAACGCCCAAGTCCCCATCTATGCACCCTCTTTTACAGCCTTAACCAGGACCGCTTCCGGTGACACAGCGAGCTCTACCATCTCGGGTAATAGCGATGTGGGTTGATTGCCACAACCACAAACAGATCCGTATCCACCAAACATTCCTGCCCCCAATAGAAGCTGCCCCGGTAACGAGGGCGCCCAAGCGACTTTGTATGGCGGATCTATGACATGCACTAACGGCATCTGGAGACTTGATCCAGGTCAGACAATTGGATCAGTTGTTATGCCTTAAATAATGCCCAGGAAAGTCTACCGATGAGCCCTTCGGGCTCGTTAATGGCGTTGGATTTGGCAGATCGACAGACCAGAGCGAGATTTTTCACCCTAGACCGAAGTGGGTGATATTCACAGAATACATTCAGATAAATCTGTCTCTGTTCTATTTAATTAGCCTTACCCTTAAGTCATGATCAAATTAATTCGTAACACACCAGCCACATCAGCACTGGCCAAATCAACACTGGTCACATCAATTGCGATGATTGCACTAACTGCAATCTTTTCAAGCTCTTTCTCTGCAGCAAATGCTGCGACTACCAGCGCGAACGTGAAAACAGACAAGCCGACTGCCACCCCCACTATGAAGAATCCTGCAAAAACATCGAGTGGTGTAAAAGCCGGTAGCGCAAAAATGCAAGCAGCTATGGGTGCTTATCAAAAATGTTTAGCTGCACATGGAATAAAAATGCCTGCATTCGGAGGCGGACATTGGGGTGGAGCCAATGGAGGAAATGGTGCTTCACCGCGCCCACGTCCTTCCATGAACCCAGCGATGCAAGCTGCCCGAGCAGCGTGTGCTTCAGTACGACCAGCCGGAATGGGACCTCAAGGTGCTCACTGGAACGGCCTGGGAAATAATGGCACGGGAGCTCCTGCGCCTAAAGCAAGCAAATAAAAATTAGATATGTTGACCTCGTTTACTTTTAAGAGAAGTGAACGAGGTCGATTTCTTTAATCCTTTCGTCGTACTCGTTTATCTTTAGTTCTAATACCTAATCACCGGGTCGGGGGTTCGAGTCCCTCACAACGCACAAACAATAAAAAGCCCCTTGGATTTCTCCTTGGGGCTTTTTTGCCTATGACGTAAGGTAATCAAACATTATCACAATGGGAATATCCACAAGGACTAGAAATACACAGATTCAAGTTTGAAAAAAGTTGGCGCTAACTTACCTCCGTATATTCGATAAATGCGGTTGTAGCTCAGGGGATAGAGCAGCCAACTGACGTAAGGCCGGTCGTGAGTTCGAATCTCACCAATCGCATATCAATGGATTGACCCTCGCAACGTCGGTGAGGGTCAATTCCACGAAAGTATTCTCAACTATTCGGCCTACGACCAATCTGGGGGTATGGTCCCCTCATGAGTAGGCAGAGAGTCTTTTTACCTCGGACAATCCGACTGTTGCCGCTTGTTGCAATTATTTTTTTTAGTTCTTCTGGCGGTCCCTATGGAATTGAAACCGTGCTTTCTTCGGCAGGCATTGGAATGTCGCTGGTGCTATTAATTTCAATTCCTCTTCTGCTATCGCTGCCAATGTCACTCATGAATGCAGAGCTAGGTTCCGCTCTGCCTCTAGAGGGTGGGTTTTATTCTTGGGTAAAAATTGCGTGTGGACCCTTCCTAGGATTCATGGAAGCAATATTGAGTTGGCTTGCCTCTTGGCTTGATACCGCGCTATATCCAGTAATTTTTGTCGACTACTTATCAATTTGGTTTCCAGGCGTGGCACGTGGAAAGCATGTCCTCTTCTCATTTTTCGGTGGAAATTTCAGTCTTGACCTCCATTGGTTAATCGCAGTCGCCGTAATGATCCCGATCGCATATCTCAATATTCGGGGAGTGCAAATTGTGGGAAGAACGCTCGTGGTATCCATGGCGATACTTTTTGCCCCACTTATTATTTTTATTGGGCTAGGAATGCAAAATTTCTTTACTCAATCAAGTTCTCACTTTCTTTCCCCAGCAACACTGCCAGGACAATCATTTTTTAGTTCTGCTGGAGCAGGCTTAGGAATAATGTTATGGAGTTACATCGGGTATGACTCTGCGACGACCGCTGGTGGTGAAATCCAAAATCCATCAAAAATATATCCGCGTGCTTTGATGTGGAATTTGCCGCTAATTGCTGCGAGCTACACATTATCGATTTTGGCAGCGCTTGCTTCCGGATTACACGCTGGCGATGTTTCAAAATGGGATAACGGAGACTTTGCAAATGCTGGTGGAATTCTGGGAGGAACCTGGCTAAAGAATGCACTCATAATTGGTGGACTTGTTGCCCAGGCTGGTCTCTTTTCCTCTTTCTTACTTTGCATGTCAAGACTCCCATTTATGCTTGCAGCAGATAGATACTTGCCGAGCTCCTTAAGCAAAGTTTCCTCAAAAACTAATACGCCAGTTCGGGCAATTATTATTAGCGTCTGTATTTACGCTTTTTTTGCTTCACTTGATTTCACTACATTAATTGATTCAGACATGGTGCTCACACTTTTTGCTATTTTATTAGAGTTTGTTGCTCTGTTAGTTCTTCGCTATAAATACCCGAATATGAAAAGACCTTTCAAGATTAAGGGCGGATGGTGGGGCGCCATTGGAGTTTGCATAACTCCAACTCTTCTAACGGCGTGGCTTCTTCAGACCACTTATACATCTGAGCCACTCGCATTTTGGTTAGGAATTGGGTTGTCTTTCGCCGGGGCAATTTCTTACATATTTTTAAGGAAATATGTAAAACGAGGACAGCCGGATGCGGAACTAGATTTATCAGGCGTTGACTTTGGAGATGGGCTAGTCGCAAACTCCCTGCGGTAAAGAGAATGTTTTTAAATCACGGCCTAGATTCTTATGCCATTGAAAGCGTCAGCTTTTGCGATTCTAAATCTAGAACTGCTGATTAAGGTTGTTAGATCCTTTTCTGTGGTTGCCAGATTTCACTCGAGGCAGCAGTATTAGGCAGTGCCCGTAATCAAAAAAAACCAAATAGCTCGGGCGGAATTTAGGAAAGATCTTCAAGGTCTTCGAGCGATTTCCGTCCTATTTGTATTGCTTTTTCACGCTGGTGTTCCTGGATTCAATGGTGGGTT
>DAIQAR010000026.1:0-15801 GCA_036781605.1 Candidatus Nanopelagicaceae bacterium | reverse complement strand
ATTATTTCCCTTACTCTTACATAGATGACATGGCCTCTGTATATGCGGCATCTGACCTGGTGATCGCTCGAGGGGGAGCGGTCAGTGTCTTTGAAACTGGAGCGTTGGGTATTTTTACTCTTTATGTTCCACTTCCTATTGGAAACGGTGAGCAACTGCAAAATGCTCAGATCGTGACAGCTTCTGGCGGCGGAATGATTATCGAAAATAGCAAATTCACCTACGAGTGGCTCACTGAAAATCTTGCGGAAATCATGAGCAAAGCAAGAACCCATTCTCTTTCAACTGTGCGCACACACTTTCCACTTGGTGCAGATGCGCAGGTGGGAAGATATATATTGGAACTTATCCGATGATAGAAAACGTTCAAAGGCTCATTGGTAAGCGCATCCATTTTGTAGGCATTGGCGGAGCAGGCATGAGCGGTATAGCTCGCATAATGATGGCTGAAGGCCTCAGAGTGAGTGGATCGGATATGAAACGCACCAGCATTACAGACTCCTTGGAGTCACTTGGTGCGCAGGTGTTTATTGGCCATGATGCAAAAAATATCGAGGGTGCTGATTTAGTTATCGCATCAGGGGCAATTGGGTATAGCAATGTTGAGATCACCGCGGCGCACAATGCTGGTATTGAGATATTGACCAGAGCAGAAGCACTTGCCACATTGATGTCAGGAAAAAAATCGGTGGCCATCGCTGGAACACATGGAAAGACAACGACAACTTCAATGCTTACCGTCGCTCTTCAATCTGCTGGGAGTGATCCATCTTTTGCCATCGGGGGCCTAATAAATAGCTCTGGCCTAAACGCCCATCTTGGAAGTGGTGAGATCTTTGTTGCTGAGGCGGATGAGTCAGATGGATCTTTCACGGCTTATCACCCTTACGGGGCGATCATTACAAACATTGAATTAGATCACGTTGATCACTTCAAATCTCTTGATGAGGTTTTTAAGGCCTTCTTGGACTTTATTGACTCAATTCAAAGTGGAGGGTTCCTGGTCGTATGCATCGATGACCCAGGTGTCAACACACTTCTGAGCAGGATTAAGCGAAGCGACATTAAAGTCATTACATACGGTCAGGGTGCAGCGGATTACACGATTTCCAGAATTCTCTTGCAGCCAGGAGATTGCCTCGCACGAGTTTCGATGAATGGCAAAATTTTGCCTGATTTGCACTTAGAAATTCCTGGCCAGCACAACCTCATGAATGCCACCGCGGCCCTAGCTGCGGGGGTTGCACTTGGAGTGAATCCTGAAAGTCTCATCGCTGGGCTTGCTAGATACTCTGGCTCAAGGCGTCGTTTTGAACATAAGGGCGTGGTGAATGGAATTGAAGTTATCGATGATTACGGCCATCACCCGACTGAATTACGCGTGACCTTAGAAACTGCAAAAAACTATGCAGAAGCAGGAAAAGTAATAGTTGTATTTCAGCCACATCGATATTCCAGAACTCAAGCATTTGCTCCTGAATTTGCCGATGCCCTTTCAATCGCCGACGACGTTTTGGTTTTAGAGATCTACCCAGCAAGTGAAGAGCCGATTCCAGGTGTGACTTCGCAGATGATCACAAAGCATATGGATCAGAAGCACTCTGAGTTTGAGCCGTCTATGGTGAAAGCAGTTGAAAGAGTTGTCTTAATGGCAAAGCCCGGTGATGTAATCATGACCCTAGGCGCTGGAGATGTGAGTTCACTAGCTCCTGTCATTGTTGAAGCATTGGCGGAGAAACATTCGTAAGTTCCAATGGATCAGATCAAAGAATCTGCCCGTCATCGCCCTCGTGCTTGTCTTGGTTGTTTTGTTCGCCTACGTACTCGGTTGGTCAAAGCTCCTAGTTGTGAAGAAGATCGATCTTGCAGCAAATGGCAATGAGGTCGCAATTTCTCAAATTATTGAACCTACCGATATTCATATTGGACTACCCCTTGCCAGAGTCAACGTATCTAAAATCAATCGCGACCTGTCTAGTCTGACATGGATTAAGCAGCTCAAAGTTAATCGTCATTGGGCCACAGGTAACGTGAGCATTGTGGTGACGCCCAGAATTCCGGTGGCTCGGTATGAGGTGAATGGCAATATCAATTACTTTGATAGTGAAGGAATCACTTTCACGGCCCCAAGCGCCCCGCCAAACCTTCCCTTAATCACCTTCTTTTCAGAGGGTCAGGCATCCAAGCAGGCAGTGGCAGAGTTCTTGGCCCAGATACCAGCTGACTTTCTTGCTGGGATGAGTGAACTTCGGGTTCTATCGCCAGAATCCATCAAGATGGCAACCTCTTTGCCTGGCTACGTAAATCTTGAAGTATCTTGGGGGAGTCCAACCGAGCTGCCACTTAAGGTCAATGTTTTACGCCACTTATTGGCCCTTGGTGATAATTCAAAAGTCATCCGAGTTGATCTGACAAATCCTTCGCAACCCGTAACTTCCACCAAGTAATTCATAAGAATTCATTGTGTAATAAATTTTTTAATAACTCGTGTCGGTCATTGATAGAGACAGCGCTGAGTCCTACTTTTACGCATCAGAATTCAACGTGCTTTAACTCTCAAGTAGAGATTTAGAGTCCAAGGAGAGGCGTACCGTGGCTACACCACAGAATTACCTAGCAGTAATTAAAGTCGTCGGAATTGGTGGCGGCGGAGTTAATGCTGTTAACAGAATGATTGAAGCGGGCCTTAAGGGTGTTGAGTTCATTGCAATTAATACAGATGCACAACAACTTATTATGAGTGATGCAGATGTGAAATTAGATATTGGTCGCAAATCAACTCGCGGTTTAGGTGCGGGTGCTGCTCCGGAAGTTGGTCGTCAAGCAGCCCTTGATCATATGGATGAAATTGAAGAAGTTCTTCGCGGAGCAGATATGGTTTTTGTGACTGCTGGTGAAGGTGGCGGAACAGGTACTGGTGGCGCACCAATCATTGCAAAAATTGCAAAAGACCTAGGAGCGCTCACAGTCGGTGTTGTAACAAAACCGTTTTCATTTGAAGCAAAACACAGAACTGCGCAAGCTGAAGTAGGAATTGAACTGCTGCGCGATGAAGTAGACACACTGATTGTTATTCCAAACGATCGACTCCTTGCTATTTCAGATCGTTCGATCACAGCAGTAGAAGCATTTAGAAGCGCGGATCAAGTATTGCTCTCTGGCGTTCAAGGAATCACAGATTTGATAACCACACCTGGTCTTATCAACTTGGACTTCGCAGATGTGAAAAGTGTTATGGAAGGCGCCGGTTCGGCGCTTATGGGTATTGGTTCTGCTCGCGGTGAAGCTCGCGCAACCCGCGCTGCCGAGCTAGCAATCTCCAGCCCATTGCTTGAAGCATCAATCGATGGAGCTCGCGGTGTGCTTCTTTCAATCGCAGGTGGATCTGACCTTGGCTTATTTGAACTGAGCGAAGCAGCAGAACTAGTTGCAAAGTTTGCTCACCCCGATGCAAACATCATCTTTGGAACTGTTATCGATGATGCGTTAGGTGATGAGATCAGGATTACTGTAATCGCTGCAGGTTTTGAAGGTGGTGCCCCAAAGCGTGTGGCCATGCCATCTATTGATGCCAGTGTGCTCAATGGAATTGCCAATCCGATTGCCAATAATGATCCAATTGCAGTTGCTCTAGATCTTGGACTTCAAGAAGACACTCAAGAAGTACCAGTTGCCTCAAGGCGCCGGATCACCTTTGAAGAATTGGTGAGTGAAGACGAGATAGACGTTCCTGACTTTATGAAGTAAATGGCGCGTATTTTTTTCACATCTCGAGCAATCGGGGATATGAAAACGCCAGCGGCTCGACAGTCACTTCAAGAAAGTCTCTCAATAAAAAGCCTTGTCTTTATGGAGCAAACACATAGCGATGTCGTGCAAGTAATTGAGAATCCCATGGTCGAACCCTTGGCCGATGCACTCATTACTTCTACACCAGGGCTGGCGATCGCAGTGCTTGTTGCCGATTGCATCCCATTGCTGCTTTCTAGTGAGAACCTTGTTGCCGCCATACATGTTGGACGTAAGGGAGTATTGAATAAAATTGTTCTTAAGACTGTAGAGAAAATGAAACAGATGGGAGCAATGAAAATTTCTGGTGTTATTGGCCCCTCTATTTGTGGAACATGCTATGAAGTTTCACCTGAGATGTATGAGCAGGTCACGCAAGTTGTCCCTTCGAGTGCAACAAGTAAAGCGCTTCACGCACTTGATCTGAAAGCGGCCCTTATGGATCAGCTCGCCTCTCAGTCAGTTGCTGTAAAAGACTTGGCGCTCTGCACGCTTTGTTCACTCAATGAAACTGGAAAGAGTGACTACTTCTCATACCGAGGTGGGGATGAATTTGCTCGTGGGGCGGGGGTGATTTGCTTGTGAGTGATACACGAAGAGATGAACTGGCTGAGAACTTAGAAAAAATCAAAGCACGGGTTGCAAAGGCAGCCACCCAGTCGGGTAGAAAAGTTGAGGAGATCACGCTGGTGGTTGTGACAAAGACTTTTCCCGTGAGCGATGCTCAACTCCTTTATGAGTTGGGGGAGCGCAACTTTGGTGAAAACCGTAACGAAGAGGGCTCTGCTAAAAAAGAGCTTGTTGGCCCAGATGTGATGTGGCATTTCCAAGGTCAGATTCAAAGCAAGAAAATCCGCCACATCGCGCAATGGGCAAACGTTGTTCACTCTTTGGACTCGGTCGTTCATGCTCGAAAATTTGCTGAGATGCCTAAGGCAAAAGACCTCAAGTTTTTTGTTCAAGTAAATCTAGAGCCATCTCGGATTGATCGCGGTGGAGTGAGCGTTGCGGACCTGCCAGATTTCCTGGAAGAGGTTGTTGGCATTCAAGGTATCGACGTTATTGGACTCATGACAGTGGCCCCACTGGATATTGCCCCCAAAGAGGCATTTCAAGAAGTTGCTGAAGCCAAGAACTTAGTCCAAAAAAGTTACCCATCAATTACTCAGCTATCCATCGGTATGAGTGGAGACTTTGAAGAAGCGATTGCATGCGGTGCGACACATATACGTGTAGGCAGTTCAATCCTCGGATCTAGACCCCCTCAAGCCTAAACTTCTGCCATGGCTAACGTATTTAAAAAGGCAGCAAATTACCTCGGTTTAGCAGAGGACGACGAAGAGTTCACAGCGATCCCAGCGGTCCCTGAAACACGTCGTAGCGTCAGGTCTGTTGCGCAAGCCGCGCCATCTCGACCAACATTTACCCAAGTTTCACAACCAGCTCAGCAAGATGCCCTGCCAATCATGGATCAGATTTTTACAATCCATCCACGTTTCTATAACGAAGCGCGTGTTGTTGGTGAGCGTTACAGAGAAGGTCAGCCAGTCCTTATGAACTTGACGGATATGGATGAATCAGAACGTAAGCGCCTTGTTGATTTTGCCTCTGGATTAGTTTTCGGTCATCACGGAAGTATTGAGCGTGTTACCTCAAAGGTATTTTTGTTGACTCCACCAAATGTTCGGGTGAGCAGTGAAAATAAGACGGCAGCAGCTGAAGCAAGTTTTTTTAACCAAAGCTGATTTCTTTTCACGGGAGTAGTTCATGAGCTCAATTGGAATTATTTTAGGCTGGATACTCCAAGTATTTCTTATTGCACTCTTTGCGCGAGTAATTCTTGATTATGTGCGCATGTTCTCTCCTCAATGGAGACCGCGAGGAATCATTCTTGGGTTAGCGGAAGCAATTTATGGGATGACAGATCCGGTCATGCGATTTGTCAGGCGCTTTATTCCGCCGCTTCGCCTTGGCCCAGTAGCGGTTGATATATCTTTTATTTTGGTCTTTATCGTTACTCAAATACTTATTTCGCTAGTTCGCTCTCTTTAAGGCCAACCCTAACGCGATTTCATTGTTCCCCTGCGCAAGTGCTTTATTTTCGCTCATAGATACGGCGAGAACTTCATCAGAGATTTCCTTGGAGTATTTATTTATTGCTTGAGCAATCTCGTTACTACCAGACCACTCCACAACAATTCGATCAGAAATATCAAAGCCTGAATTCTTGCGTTCCTCTTGAATACTGCGGATAACTTCCCGCATTAAGCCGGCTTGGATAAGTTCGGGAGTGAGCGCCAAATCAAGAGCAAGACTCTCACCGGAATGGCTAGCAACTGACCAGCCTTCTTTAGGGGTCTCAGTGATGACAAGATCCTCTGGAGTAATTTGGGCGACATTTGTCCCATATGAAATCTCTGCGTTGCCTTTGCTTCGAACTTCTCGAACCAAGGCTGTGGCATCAGAATCGGTGACCGCCTTTGCGATTGCCTGAACATCTGCGCCATATCTGGCGCCAATACTTCTAAAGTTTGCTTTGATGGAAACGCTCACTAAGTCTTCATTTTCACTTGCTAACTCTTCGAGTGAAAGCACATTGAGCTCCTCTGCGACGTGTGAACGAATTTCAGCGTCCATGGCTTTCCAGCCTGTGGCAGCTACTAGCGCCCTAGCAAGAGGTTGGCGAATCTTTATCTTCGACTCTGCCCGCGCTGAGCGGCCAAGCTCAACGAGACGGCGGGAGAGTGCGACTGAGGTCGAGAGTTTCTCGTTAATCAAATCAGCATCAAATGTTGGAAATGATGTCAGGTGAACTGATTCGTGCGCCGCTGCCTCACCTGCTCGGATCAAAACTTGCCAGACGTGTTCAGTAATAAAGGGAACCATTGGAGACATAAGCTGAGTCAGCGTTTTAAGGCAAGTAAAGAGAGTTTCAAGTGCTTCGGCTTCGCCACCCCAGAAGCGTCTACGTGAGCGGCGAACGTACCAATTAGAGAGATCATCAATAAATGCTGCAAGCAAGCGTCCGGCTTCTTGTGAATCAAAGCCTGCATACGCGCTGTCGACATCTCTGACGAGAGCATTGAGCTCAGAGATGATCCATTTATCCATGGTGACATCTGATTTTTTAGGTGCTGCTGGCATCACAAAATTTGCAGCATGTGCATATAAAGTGAAGAACGAGACCGTGTTCCAGTAAGTAAGGAGCGTCTTTCGCACAACATCAGAGAGGGCGTCATGGCCAACTCGGCGGGCGCTCCATGGAGAACCTGCTGCGAGCATGTACCAACGAACTGCATCTGCTCCATGTTGATCCATGAGCGGAATTGGTTGCAACACATTACCTAGGTGCTTACTCATCTTACGTCCATCTTTATCCAGAATGTGGCCAAGACAGAGAACGGTTTTATAAGAGCTTTCATCAAAGACAAGCGTTCCTATTGTCATGAGGGTGTAGAACCAGCCGCGCGTCTGGTCAATTGCTTCGCAGATAAAGTCCGCTGGGTAAGAGGATTCAAATTCCTTGGCAGAGCCTTCTTTGTGCGGGTATCCCCACTGAGCAAAGGGCATTGCACCTGAGTCATACCAACAGTCAATAACTTCCGGCACACGATTCATTGTTTGCGAACAAGTTGGACATGGAAAAGTGATGTCATCAACATATGGGCGGTGTGGGTCGGTCTTTGAGAGTTCAGTGCCAGCAAGCGTGGAGAGCTCTGCAAGAGAACCTACACAGTAAAGATGTTCATCAGGGCAGCGCCACAATGGAAGCGGTGTTCCCCAGTAGCGATTTCTGGAAACGGCCCAATCAATGTTGTTCTCAAGCCAGTCGCCGTAGCGACCTGTCTTAATAGTCTCTGGGTGCCAATCTGTTTTAGCATTTTGGGCGATCAACTCATCTTTAATCGCAGTCGTGCGGATATACCAAGATGGTTGCGCGTAATACATAAGAGGGGTGTGGCAGCGCCAGCAATGTGGATACGAGTGCTCAAATTGAAGTTGGCGGTAGAGAACGCCACGTGATTTAAGTTCCTTGATCAGAATTTTGTCAGCTTCTTTGAAAAATACTCCGCCTACTAGAGGGGTTTGGGCATTAAATGTTCCGTCAGGGGCCATGGGATTAACAACAGGCAGTCCATATTTGCGACAAACAAGTAAGTCGTCAGCACCAAAAGCAGGTGATTGGTGGACTATTCCAGTTCCGTCTTCAGTTGTGACGTAATCAGCAAGAACAACAAAGTGAGATTCAGGAATTTCAATGAGATCAAGTGGGCGCTTATATGTGATCCGCTCAAGATCGCTTCCCAGGAACGAGGCGATAACTTTACGATCTTCACCTAAAACATGAGCAAGGGGAGCGGCAACGACAAGGCGCTCTACTTTCTCGTCTGTAGTTACTTCACATACTTCGTAAGTAACCTTGGGGTTTACCGCAATTGCAGTATTTGATACCAAAGTCCAAGGTGTTGTTGTCCACACCAAGAAGGAGGCGTTGAGTTCAGCCAGCTTTCCTGATGTCGCTGGAAAGCGAATATAGACAGAAGGATCTTTAACATTTTCATACCCTTGGGCTAATTCGTGATCTGATAAACCGGTTCCGCAACGTGGGCAATAGGGAGCAACTCGGTGGTCTTGAACAAGTAATCCTTTTTTCCAGATTTGTTGTAGTGACCACCACACACTTTCAACATATTCAGGCGACATGGTCCAGTAGGCCTCATCGAAATCTACCCAAAAGCCCATGCGACGAGTCATGGATGTAAATTCATCTACATGGCGCTGCACGGATTCGCGGCACTTATCGTTAAATGCAGCGATGCCATACTTTTCAATATCGCCTTTACCTGAGAAACCAAGTTCCTTTTCAACGGCGATTTCAACAGGAAGACCATGGCAGTCCCAACCCGCTTTACGGATTACTTGATGGCCTTTCATTGTTTGGTAACGTGGAAATAAATCCTTAAATACTCGAGCTTCGATGTGGTGAGTTCCAGGTGAACCATTTGCAGTTGGAGGACCCTCATAGAAAGTCCAACGTGGTGCGCCATCACGGGCTGAAACTGACTTTTCAAAAATGTTGTTCTTTTCCCAGAACTTCAAAATGTCCTGCTCTACAGAAGGCAGGTCAATTTGTGGGGCAAGGGTGCGGAAGGATCCGTCAGACTTTTCGGCCACCAGTACCCCTTCACGCTTAGATGAATTAAGAGGGCGAGTCTAGCGCGGCAGAGTTGGTAAAACTGGGGGTTGGGTTCTAGCCTTCTGCCGCAGCATAAAGGGTTCGCCCGCAGGAAAAACTAGAGAAGCGAAAATTTACATGGCAATACTTAAGAAAAAAGCAGCAAAGAAATCACCTGCCAAGAAGGCGACTGCCAAGAAAGTCGCCACGAAAGCACCAGTGAAGAAAAAGAGCGCTGCAAAAAAGGCTCCTGCCAAGAAGGCCGCACCTGCAAAGAAAGTTGCAGGCCGTTCTCCAAATATTGTTAAGCCATCTCTGGCCAAGCGCAAGCCTGGCAAACCGTTTCCTGCAAAGCTCCAGAGCACAACAAAAGGTGACTCAACCACAATCACAGTGACCCCTCGCGAAGTTAATAATGGGCCTGAAGTTGTTGTTGAAGAGCGCCGCCTGGTTATGCCACCACCGCCTCGTCCCACAAAGAGTGGAAAGAAAGTTGCCCCGCTCAAACCCATTAAGGCCGCTCCCGCACCACACGTTGTTGCAGCTGGTGAGAATCCTTGGACCGCTACTGAACTTAAAGCTATGAAGACTGAATTAGGCAAGGAACTTGTTCGCTTGAAATCTGAGCTTGTTGATGCCGAGAGTGAGATGGAAGATCTTATTTTTGCTGCCGGAGTTGGTGCCGGAGATGATCAGGCCGATGCAGGTACCAAAACCTTCGAGCGCGAACACGAAATGTCATTGGTATATAACGCGCGTGACATGGTCATACAGACAGAGCGTGCCATTGAAAGAATTGATACTAAGACTTATGGACGATGCGAAGAATGTGGCAACGCGATTGGTAAGGCACGTCTACAAGTATTCCCTCGCGCAACACTTTGCATGGTATGTAAGCAGAAAGAAGAACGACGCTGAGCAAACCCAAACCATTTTCACCGAATGCACTTGCGGTTCGGTGGCTTGCCGGGGTTTCACTTATTGTCTTCATCTTTGACGCGGGGAGCAAGGCATTAGCGATCAGGACTCTCTCCTCCGCCCCTATAAAAGTTATTGGCAGCTTCCTTGAGCTTGAACTCACAAGCAACTCAGGGGCCGCATTTAGTTTGGCGACAAGTGCCACGCTCTTTCTCTCTCTTCTTTCACTAGCGGCAATTGTGGGAATCTATTTATTTGCTAGAAGCATCACTTCAAGAGCCTGGGGGATTGCTTTAGGCTTTTTATTAGGCGGAATCTGCGGCAATCTCAGTGATCGAATTTTTAGAAGTCCCTATTGGCTTAAAGGAGCAGTTACCGACTGGATTAAATTGCCTCATTGGCCGGTATTTAATCTTGCAGACACCTCTATTGTTATCTCTGCAGCCACTATCGGCTTGCTCCTTATTAAGAATGTGAAACCGAGGGCATTTGATGACGCTTCCTGAGAGCTCGAAGCGGCAGGAGCGAGTCATCTCTATTCCTGAGGGTCTGGATCAAGAGAGAGTAGATGCAGCTCTTGCACGCATGTTGGGTCTGAGCCGTTCGGTCATAGTTGACCTCATTGAATCCGGAGAAATCAGCAAATCTGGAAAAGTTGTCACTAAATCTGACAAAGTCTCAACGGGTGATGTTCTTGAAATATTGATGCCAGCAGCCAAAGTACCTCCAACTCTTACCGCAACCCCCATTGAAGGATTAGATGTTGTCTTTAATGATGACCACATAATTGTTATTAATAAACCTGCTGGAGTTGCTGCCCATCCAAGTCCTGGATGGCAAGGACCAACAGTTATCGGGGCGATTATTGCTGCCGGTTACAACGTCTCAACTAGTGGGGCTGCCGAGCGACAAGGCGTAGTTCATCGACTTGACGTTGGAACAACTGGGTTGATGGTTGTTGCTAAAGATGAAGCATCCTATGCAAATTTAAAGAATCAGTTTAGAGACAGAGTTGTGAAAAAGGTTTATCACGCGATGGTGCAGGGACATATGGATCCTTCCGAGGGAACGATCGATGCTCCGATCAATCGTCATCCGCGCGAAGATTATCGATTTGCTGTAGTTGCAGATGGCAAACCGAGCATCACGCATTACAAATCACTGGAGTTGTTTCCTGCAGTCTCACTATTGGAGATTGAATTAGAAACTGGGCGCACCCATCAGATTAGGGTTCACTTTTCCGCGCTTCATCACCCGCTTGTTGGTGATCTCACATATGGGGCAGACCACACGATCGCTGAACGACTTGAGATGCACAGGCCATGGCTACACGCAGGCCAACTTGCCTTCACGCACCCGATCACAGGGGAGTACCTGTCATTTAATTGCGAGTACCCAAGCGATCTGACACGCTCACTTGCGACCTTAGCCCGAAACAGCCATGGGAATTAATCTCAGTAGTAATCTGCCTAACCGTGTCTGACAATTCCAGTTTCGCCCACCTCCACGTTCACACAGAGTACTCAATGCTCGATGGTGCAGCGCGAGTCGAGGAATTAGTCCAAGAGGTAGCTAGGCAGGGAATGCCCGCAATTGCGATTACAGATCACGGAAATGTTTTTGGCGCTTATGAATTTAATAAGCAAGCCAAGAAAGCCGGCGTTAAACCAATTATTGGAATAGAAGCTTATGTTGCACCTGAGAGCCGTTTTGACAAGAAGCGTGTGAAGTGGGCAGACGGCGGAGAGGACGATGTCTCAGGTGGTGGTGCATATACGCATATGACGATTCTTGCGGAGAACGACACTGGCCTCAGCAATTTATTCAAACTATCGTCACTTGCTTCCCTCGAAGGTTTTTATTACAAGCCCCGCATGGATCGTCAATTACTTTCTCAGTATTCAGAAGGCTTGATTGCAACGACAGGCTGCCCAGGCGGAGAAATTCAAACAAAGATCCGTATGGGTGCATATAAAGATGCATTGACCGCAGCGTCAGAGTTAAGAGACTTATTTGGTAAAGAGAATTTCTATCTAGAAATTATGGACCACGGGATCGATATCGAGAACCGTGTCAAGGCAGATCTTCTCAAATTAGCTAAAGAGCTAGGGCTTCCGTTGCTCGCAACTAATGACCTGCATTACACAAAGCATGAAGATGCCGGAGCGCATGAAGCGCTTTTATGTGTTCAATCAGGATCCACTATTGCCGACCCAAAGAGATTCAAATTTGAAAATAGTGAGTTCTATCTCAAGAGCGCTGCACAAATGCGTCAATTGTTCTCTGATATTCCAGAAGCGTGCGATAACACCCTATTGATTGCTGAGCGTTGCAACATCACTATGCGTGAAAATGAAAACTTACTTCCTAAATTTGAAGTGCCAGAGGGACAGACTGAAGATACCTGGCTTCGCTCACTTGCCGAGAAGGGTCTAACAGAACGGATGGGCGGAATTGTCCCTTCCGAATACAAAGAGCGTTTGAATTACGAACTCGACGTCATGATCAAGATGGGATTTCCCGGTTACTTTTTAGTTGTTTCAGATCTGTGCGCTCATGCTCGTGAAGTAGGCATCCGAGTTGGCCCAGGTCGAGGCTCTGCTGCTGGTTCACTTGTTTCTTATTCACTCGGAATTACCGCCCTTGATCCAATTAAGCATGGTCTTTTGTTTGAGCGCTTCTTGAATCCAGAGCGTATTTCAATGCCAGATATTGATCTTGACTTCGATGAACGACGACGCTCGGAGATGATCGCTTACGCAACAAACAAATATGGCGAAGGCCGAGTTGCCCAGATCATTACCTATAGCAACATTAAATCTAAGCAAGCGCTAAAAGATTCAACTCGGGTACTTGGATACCCATATGCAATTGGTGACAAAATTACCAAAGCTCTACCGCCAACAATAATGGGCAAAGACATAACTCTTTCTGGGATTTTTGATTCTAAGAACGAACGTTTTGGTGAGGCAGGCGAGTTCCGCTCACTTTATGAGAGTGATCCAGATGCTAAGCGAATCGTGGATACGGCAAGAGGTCTTGAAGGCTTGAAAAGACAGTGGGGAGTACACGCAGCTGGTGTGATTTTATGTCGCGAGCCACTCCTTGATGTGATTCCTATTCATCGTAGAGAAGCAGACGGTGCGATCATCACCCAGTTCGACATGGGAGCTTGTGAATCTATTGGACTACTCAAGATGGACTTCTTGGGGCTTCGAAATCTCTCAGTGCTTGATGATTGCTTACTCAATATTAAAGCGAATGCAGGAGAAACCGTTGATCTTTCTACGCTTGCATTGGATGACAAGAAAACCTATGAGCTACTTGGCAAAGGCGAAACACTCGGCGTCTTCCAACTAGATGGTGGGCCGATGCGGGCGCTGCTGCGTCAGATGGCGCCAGACTCGTTTGAAGATATTTCAGCTGTGATTGCCCTCTATCGCCCAGGACCTATGGGAGTGAATGCGCATACTGATTACGCTGATCGAAAAAATAAGCGCAAAGTAGTTGAGCCAATACATCCAGAACTCTCTGAACCCCTCAAGGAAATCTTGGGTGACACTTACGGCCTCATCGTCTATCAAGAACAAGTAATGGCGATCGCGCAAAAAGTTGCTGGCTTTTCCTTAGGACGAGCAGATTTATTACGCAAAGCGATGGGTAAGAAGAATAAGGAAATCCTAGATAAAGAATATGTAAATTTTGAAGCTGGAATGCAAGCAAATGGTTTTGGTACTGGGGCAATCAAAAAGTTATGGGACACCTTGATTCCGTTCTCCGACTATGCATTTAACCGAGCTCACAGTGCTGGGTATGGCCTTGTCTCATATTGGACCGCGTATCTGAAGGCAAATTACCCAACGGAATATATGGCTGCACTTTTGACGAGTGTTCGAGATGATAAAGATAAGAGCGCCCTCTATTTGAGTGAGTGTCGACGTATGGGTATTAAAGTGCTGCCTCCGGATGTCAATGAATCATCTTCTGACTACACCCCACTGGGAGCGGATATTCGCTTTGGCCTTACCGCGATTCGAAATGTGGGAGAGAACGTTGTTGCTTCTATTACGGCTAATAGAGCAAGCAAAGGTCGCTATAACTCATTTGGAGATTTCCTTACTAAGGTTGATCAGAGCGTGTGTAATAAGAAGACAATTGAATCTCTCATCAAAGCTGGTGCTTTTGATTCACTTGGATCCTCACGGCGCGGCTTAATGATGGTTTATTTGGAAGCTCTTGATTCAATTTCAGAGACAAAACGCGCTGAATCCATCGGGCAGTTTGACCTGTTTGGTTCAGCTAATGCTGAAGCACCAACATCTGTTTCTGGCCTTCAGTTGGATATCCCCACTGGGGAATGGGAAAAGCGGATGCTTCTTACTTATGAAAGAGAGATGCTTGGGCTTTATGTCTCAGATCATCCACTGCTTGGAATGGAGCATGTTTTAAGAGCGGCAGTAGATATTCCACTTTCACAATTATCCGATGATTCTGTCGGCCATGATCAAATTGTGACCATTGGAGGTTTAATTACACAAGTACAGAGAAAAGTTTCCAAGCAAGGAAACGCTTGGGCAATAGTTTCAATTGAAGATCTAGAAGGTGCAGCCGATGTTCTCTTCTTTGCAACCACATATGTGAATTACGCAATGAATTTAATTGAGGATCAAGTAGTGACAATTAGAGGCCGCGTTGACAAGCGTGAAGAAGCCCCTCGCATCACAGCGCTAGAAATGTCACTGCCAGATATAACCGGAGCGCCAGCAGGGCCCCTTGTGATCACGATGAGCGCTGCTCGAGTAACGCCGCCGTTGGTTGATCGCATGAAAGAAATTCTGCGATCCCATCCTGGCTCTCGGGAAGTTCACTTAAAATTAGATGATGGGCAAAAAGGGCTTGTGATGAAGATTGATGATGATCTTCGGGTGACTGCCTCGCCAAGTTTGAGCGCAGACTTGAAATCCGTCCTTGGTCCAGACTGTTTGGTCTCTTAGCTTTTATTTGTACCTTCCGGGACTTCCAACGCTTTAGAATGACTCAGTGAATTCCCCTATAGGCCTAGATATCCGCACGGTAGATTTTCGCGGCAAGTCCTTATCTCGTGGGCAATATCGTAAAGCGCTACCCCGAGCAATTATGGATATTGAGACTGCCATGGTCGCTATTGCGCCGATACTTAAGCGAGTTGAAAATGGAAATGAAGAAACCCTTCGTGAACTTGCGGAAGAATTTGAAGGGGTAAAGCCAGCCCACATTCGTGTTACACAAAGTGAATTAGATAAAGCACTAGCAGACCTTGACCCACAAATTCGCGCTGCGCTTGAAACTGCAATCGAGCGAATTAAGAAAGTGCATGGCAGCCAAATTAGACAATCACAAACAACGCAAGTAGTTCCTGGAGCAGAAGTCACACAGCGTTGGATACCAGTTGATCGTGTTGGACTTTACGTTCCTGGAGGGCTCGCCGTTTATCCAAGTTCGGTGATGATGAATGTGATACCCGCCCAGATTGCGCAAGTTGCAAGTATTGCTGTTGCCTCACCTCCGCAAAAAGAATTTAATGGTCTGCCACACCCAACTATTTTGGCAACGTGCGCCCTACTTGGGATTAAAGAAGTGTATGCAGTCGGGGGAGCGCAAGCTGTTGCGATGTTCGCATATGGTGTTGACGGAGTTTGTGAGGCCACAGATCTTGTTACTGGTCCGGGAAATATTTACGTCGCAGCAGCAAAGCGAGCCTTGCGTGGGAAAATTGGCATTGATTCGGAGGCAGGCCCAACCGAGATTGGGATTCTTGCAGATGAGAGCGCTATTGCCGCAGAAGTTGCTGCTGACCTCATCAGCCAAGCAGAGCACGATGTACATGCAGCAGCTGTTCTTGTGACCACCTCTGAAGCACTTGCGCAAAGTGTTCGGGA
>DAIQAR010000025.1:0-16507 GCA_036781605.1 Candidatus Nanopelagicaceae bacterium | reverse complement strand
CTAAGGCGATGATCGCAAAGATTGATGCCATTGCTCCAAATACCTCAGCTGCGACTACCGCCCATAAGGATTTTGGAACCCAATAAGCCGATAATCTAGACCCATGAGCACCAAGGTAGCCGTAGTTGGCCAAGGCTATGTTGGGCTTCCTTTGGCCCTCGCTGCAGCCGAAGTCGGTTATCAAGTCGTCGGAATCGACTCTGATCCTGCTCGCGTCGACTCTCTTAACTCTGGTCGTTCTCCCATCGGCGACATCACCGATCTCTACCTTCAGGCCCAATCGATCTGCTACACAGCATCCACTGATTACTCAGAGGTTGCCGATGCAGAGATCGTGATCATTTGTCTTCCGACACCACTGGATGCCGCGGGGGATCCCGATCCCACAAGCCTCATGGCTGGTGCCACGGCGATTGTCGAACACCTTGCACCACAAGCACTCGTCATCAACGAATCAACCGTCTCACCAGGTTTCACCCGCGATACCTTGGCTCCACTTTTCGCCGGCCACGATGTTGCATACTCACCGGAGCGAATCGACCCAGCTAATAAGAGCTGGAATATCAAGAACACCACAAAACTTGTCGCAGGTATCACCGATGCTGCTCGCGGCCGAGCAATTGATTTCTACAAAAAGTTTGTCTCTACTCTCTCTTCTCACACATCGGTTGAAGTCGTCGAAACTGCAAAGCTTCTCGAGAATTCATTTCGCCTTGTCAACATCTCTTTCATCAACGAGATCGCCGAGTTCTGTGCCAAGATGAAGATCGATATCCGCGAAGTTATCGCCGCCGCCGCAACCAAGCCCTACGGCTTCATGCCATTCTTCCCATCAGCTGGTGTCGGTGGACATTGCATTCCAGTTGACCCCAGCTACCTCGCTTCAAAGGCCCGTGAGATCGGTGCACCAACTCGCTTCATTGACCTCGCAAATAAGGTCAACCTCGAGCGCCCCTCATACTTCGTCGGCGTCGCATCTGGAATCCTTGGATCACTCGCATCTAAGAAGATCGTCGTGATCGGTGTCGCCTATAAGCCCAATGTTGCCGATATCCGCGAAACCCCAGCCCAATCACTCATCTCATTGCTTCGCGGCGCCGGCGCCGATGTCGTCTGGCACGACCACTTAGTGGGCCAATGGAACGGTGAGATCTCAGCCGCCTTAGGCGCAGGCTATGACCTCGCAGTCCTCGTGAACCCCCACGATGGCACTAACTTCGACTCCTTGGGCTCAATCCCTATTATTGATACTCGTGGCGGTTTCTAACATGCAGATCTATGACTCATCAGTACGCCAGACCCCTGTCATCTCAGCACTCAAAGGTGTCTGGGAGAAGCGATCACTCCTCAAGCTCTTAGTCGCCCGCGACCTCACCGTTCGTTACAAGCGATCTGTGATCGGTATCTGGTGGTCACTTCTTAACCCACTCTTCACTACCGCAGTCATGTTCTATGTCTTCAACACCGTCTTCAAGGCAAAGCTCCCAGACGGCCAATCCTTCTTGCCATACCTGCTCTCTGGCGTACTCACCATGACGCTCTTTAACCAGGGCCTCACCATGGCCGCCGACGCAATCGCAACCGGTGCCGGTGTCCTCACCAAGGTCTATGTAAGACCTGAGATCTTCGCCTTCAGCGCAACCATCTCATCCGCGATCAACTTTCTCTTCGGACTAATCCCCCTCACCGTCGTCTTGCTGACCTTCGGCAAGCACCCCGGAATCAAAACCCCACTACTCATTATCTTCATGGGGTGCATGACTCTCCTAACAACCGGTCTTGGATTACTCCTTGCGATCGCCTACGTGAACTTTGATGACTCAAGGTCACTCATCAATATCTTCTTGTTAGCGCTTCAATATATGACCCCAGTCTTCTATCCAATCAGTGCGCTTGGGCCACATACCCAAAGCGTGATCCACCTCAATCCATTGACTTCATACCTGCAGATCTTCCGTGATGTCTATGGCGGCAATGCCCATGCAACCCTTCATGAATGGGCGATGATGGGCTTCACATCAATCTTCTTCTTCGTCCTTGGCTTCTACGTCTTTGGACGGACCTGGCCAAAGGTGGTGGCAAAGCTATGACACCTGAAAAGATTATCGAAGCCACCGACATCACTCTTGCCTACCGTCGAACTCGCCACCGCGTCTCATCGCTCAAGCAGACCGCGATCGATACCATCAACCGTCGCATCTCTTACGAGAACTTCTATGCACTCAACGGTGTCTCATTCGATGTCTCACGCGGTGAGACACTCGCCATCATCGGTCGCAATGGTGCCGGTAAATCAACCCTCTTAAAAGTCCTTGCCCGCGTACTCCCACCAACCTCAGGTCGTGTGATCGTCCGTGGATCAGTCGCTCCGATGATTGAACTCGGTGCCGGCTTCAACCCAGAACTCACCGGTGCCGAAAACATCATGCTCTACGGAACCCTCTTGGGCCGCGATGCCAAAACCATGCAATCTCGTATCGAAGCCATCGCCGACTGGGCCGACCTCACCGAGCACTTAGATATCCCCATCCGCGCCTACTCATCCGGCATGGTCGCCCGCCTCGCTTTTGCAACCGCAACAGATGTCACACCAGACCTATTACTTATCGACGAGGTTCTCTCAGTGGGTGATGAAGATTTTCAAACTAGATCAAAGACCCGTACCGAGGCGATGATGAATAGTGGCTGTGCAGTTGTTCTTGTCACCCACGACCTAATTGCCGTGCAATCAATGGCCACTCGTGCGATCTATTTGGACCATGGCGCCACGCGAGCATCAGGGTCGCCGGTTGAAGTCATTCAGGCGTATCACGCCGATTTGAGATAGAGCCGCAAGAATTCAGCTAAGGAATTGGGATCCTCTGCAAGAAATAGTAGCCGCCCCAAACGGTCTCCAATGAAAAAGCAGACTGCGATTCAAACCACATCGATATTCTGAGCTATTAATATTTCAACTTCTAGAGATTAAATCGCGTAAGAGGACTAGCATTCGATTATGTCGGGTACAGGAAAGCATGTGATTCAAGGTAAATGAAGATATTGCTTACAGGGTCAAGTGGCATGCTTGGCTCTTCAATCGGGAGATACATCAGAATTCAGAATTACGAACTTCTAGCGCCAAGTAGAGCGGAGCTTGACCTACATGATCAGAAATCAATTGAAGAGTTTTTAAAAGTTAATTCACCCGATTACATAATTCACTGTGCCGCCACTGTTGGAGGTATTAAATCAAATATCAAAAACCCAACAAAATATATTTTGAATAATATTCTTATTGATTCACATCTCGTCGGGAGCAGTTTAAAATTAGGAGTAGAGAATTTTCTCTACATGAGTAGCTCGTGCGTGTACCCTAGACACGCTAGTCAACCCATGCAAGTAGAAAGTTTATTAACGGGTGAATTAGAGCCTACAAATAAAAGTTACGCATTAGCAAAATTGAGTGGAATGCAATTGATTGAGTCAGTTTCAAAAGAGTATAATTTAAATTATCGCTCACTTATTTTGTCGAATCTATATGGTCCTAATGATAATTTTTCGATTGAAAGCTCCCATTTAATCGCAGCTTGCATTCGAAGACTTCACGAGGCGAAAATATCAAACGCACAAAGTATTAAAATTATTGGCACCGGAGGGGCGAGACGAGAATTTACTTACGTCGAAGACGTAGCTTCATGGATTGCTACAAATGTGAACAAGATTTCAGAATTTCCCAACGAAATGAATTTAGGTTTTGGAAAAGATTATTCAGTGAATGAGTATTTTAGAATTGCAGCGGAAATAATTGGGTACAAAGGCAAATTTATTCATGATTTGAAGGGACCCGAAGGGATGGCTCAAAAGTTGATGGATTCAAGTATCGCGCGATCAAGGTTTGATTGGAACCCACTCACGACTCCAATCGTAGGGATTGCAAAAAGCTATCAGTATTGGCTGAGTGAGGGAGAGACAATTGGAATATAAACTAGCATCATCGACTTGGGGCCTTGAAGAGAGAGAGTCAATTTTACGGGTATTGGATTCCGAACGTACAACAATGGGTGCAAGAGTTCAGGAGTTTGAGAGGGATTTTGCTGAGTACGTGGGTTCGAAGTATGCAATTATGGTCAATTCTGGTTCAAGCGCTAACTTGTTGGCGATCGCAGCCCTATCCCACAAGAAAGTTAATCGATTACTACCTGGACAAGAGATAATCGTGCCAGCAGTTTCTTGGGCCACCACGTACTATCCTCTTAATCAATATGGCCTGACTTGTAGATTCGTGGATGTGGATGCTGACTCCCTCTGTATGGATATCCAGGCAGTCGCAAATTCGATAAATGAAAATACTGCTGCTATTTTTGCGGTTAATTTGCTCGGACAACCGTCTAATCTCGTCGAATTGCACAACCTGGCAAAGTCCCACGGTATTTATCTCATAGAAGATAATTGCGAGTCATTCGGGGCTACCATAAGTAATAAACAATGCGGCACCTGGGGAGTTCTTGGTACTTTTAGTACATTTTTCAGTCACCATATTTCAACTATGGAGGGTGGCTTGATTGTGACAGATGACGACGAGTTAAGAGATATTGTTGTGTCTTTACGGGCCCACGGTTGGACTCGCGAGTTGAATGAAGAAAATCACGTCTTCCCGAAAGTAGGGAAAGATTGGGATGACCGTTTCAGATTTGTTCTACCAGGATATAATGTAAGGCCATTGGAAATTGAAGGGGCGGTTGGCATAGAACAACTGAAGAAATTTCCGCAGTTTCTGAGCAGCCGAAGAACTAATCATGCCAACTTCCAGGAAACTTTTGGGAGATTTGAAGATATTCGCCTTCAGTCTGGTCCAGGAGCCACTTCATCGTTTGGCTTTAGTATATTGTTGGAAGGAAAGCTCAGAGGCAGACGCGAATCTCTCCTCAAGGCTTTTGAATTCGCAGGGATTGAGTCTCGCCCAATCGTGTCAGGAAATTTTGCACGCCAACCAGTTTTATCCAAACTGAAGGCGATTATTCCTGAAGAAATGCCGGTTGCGGACCATATTCACGAAAATGGGTTGTTTCTAGGAAATCACCATTTTGATCTCACTGAGGAGATTCATTACGCGGAACAGGTCTTTGAGAAATGGAGAGAAGAAAATTAAAAAAGCGCTCATCACTGGAGTCACTGGTCAGGATGGTTCTTACTTGGCCGAATTTTTGATCTCTAAAGGTTATGAAGTCCACGGATTGATTCGGCGGTCAAGTTCATTTAATACATCTCGAATAATGCATTTTTTTGAAGACCCGCATGCTAAACATCGTCGATTTTTTTTACACTATGCGGATTTGGAGGATGCGGGGCGATTAACAAATTTATTAAATACAATACGTCCTGACGAGGTTTACAATTTAGGAGCTCAAAGCCACGTTCGTGTCTCATTTGACATACCGGACTATACTGGGGATGTAACCGGGTTAGGGAATACGCGACTCCTTGAAGCGATTCGAATTTCCAAAGTGGACTGCAAGTTCTATCAAGCATCTAGTTCAGAATTATTTGGGTCCACCCCCCCCCCTCAGTCTGAGAATACTCCATTCCACCCACGATCTCCTTATGCTGTCGCTAAGTTATACGCGTATTGGATGACCGTAAATTATCGCGAAGCATACGGAATCCACGCAAGTAATGGAATTTTGTTTAATCACGAATCACCTCGACGTGGTGAAACTTTCGTGACAAGAAAAATTACTAAGGCAGTAGCAAATATCAAAAAGGGAAAACAGGAAAAGTTATTTCTAGGAAACTTAGACGCTGTTCGAGACTGGGGATATGCAAAAGAGTATGTAGAGGCTATGTGGTTAATGTTGCAGCAAGATCAACCAACAGACCTCGTAATAGCGACAGGAATCTCCGCAACGGTTCGTGATTTTGCTAGAGCAGCCTTTGAATATGTTGGTCTTGAATGGGAGAAATACATAGAAATTGATCCTATGTATTTCAGACCTGCTGAAGTGGATGCACTTATCGGCGATCCAAAGAAAGCGGAGAGGACAATTAAATGGAAGCCAACCACCGACTGGAAGGGACTTGTCGGAATAATGGTCGATCACGACCTGGCTATTAGCGAGGGAATAGATCAATGAGAACGGGTCTTGTGCTACTAAATAAAAATGAGGAGATTTCCTTAGCTTCATTATTACCTCAAATAAATCAAAATCTATTCTCGTCAGTCTTCTGTGTTGATGGGAATTCGAGAGACTCTTCGCAAGAATTAATTCGTTCCTATGGCATTCCAATATTGATTCAGACATCAACCGGCAGAGGGAATGCTTTTAAAATTGCCTTTGAAGAGGCCTCAAAACAAGATCTCGACGCCTTGGTTTTTCTCAGCACGGATGGCAACGAAAATCCACATGATCTATCAAGACATTTAGCGCTACTTTCCTCGGGAGCGGACTTGACCATTGCGTCAAGAATGATGCGAGAGTCCTTTAATGAGGAAGATAATTCATTATTTCGTCCTCGGAAATGGGCGAATAAATTATTTATGTGGTGCATCTACTTAGCCTTCGCAAAGGGTCAGATTAGAATCACAGATCCGATTAACGGTTACAGAGCAATAAGAAGAGAAGTATGGACAGACCTAAATCTAGATGCAGAAGGTTTTGATATCGAGTTCCAAATGTCTATTCGTGCCTACAAAGCTCGACTCAGAGTCAGCGAGTTTCCAACGATCGAAGGTCCTCGAATTGGGGGGAAGAGTGGAGCGACGGCAATCAAAACTACTAAACGACTCATATCGATCTTTGTTCGAGAACTGTTCAAGGATTGACAGTCGTTACCATTTGAAAACCTAACCCATCCAAGGAAGGGCTAGGATCTTTCGCTAAGTCATAACAGAATTCTTTACTATGATTAAGCTGGATCCATTCATTATTAGGAATATAGAGATTGACATTCGTTAACCCACCACCAAGCTTTGCAGCAAAGCCCTCTAAGAAATAGCCTTGCTGATATTTCGCTACCAAGGGTGACCACCAGAGCTGAGCGTTGCTTGTGTCTATGTCCCGTCCTTGTTTTACTAGTTGGCCCTTCGGAAGCAGCTGGAAGTGGCCCTTCATAACACATTCATTTTGGGATGTGGATAGAACAAGTGATTTTGGGCTAAAGTCGGTACCAACAAAAATAATAATAAGAAATGCTGGAAAACAAATTAAGGTGTTCAGTTTTGTGCTTGTCCTAGCTGATGTGTTGTAGTCTTTTTTTATGGCCTTCGTAGAATGAGTGCGCTTTCTAAAGGCAATTAAAATTATGATAGCTACATCTAACATTAAGGTTGATGACATGGTTCTCATAGGATCGCTCTTCAAAACGATTCCGTAGGAAAGCAACTCGGTCAGAATTAAAAGTAACGCAACAGTAAGATAAAGTCTCCTGAAAGCTTCACTCATGTTACGAATTCTGAAGAAAAGGACTATACTTAGTGCAAAACAAAAGAAAAGAGATTGGGAAGTTAATAAATTTACACTCAATAATCGATGTAAAACGAGAGGTACAGCTCTAAGGATATTTGATAAAACTGCGTCCATAGTTTGAAGTGGCGATGAAATAAATTGGTGAATAGTTTCATCTTTTGCCAGTCTCCAAAGGTCCGTCTCTGTAGAGTATTGACCCTTAAAAACTTCGTAAGCTCGAGTCCAATCTGTGTTTCCATGGGTTAGCCCGTATAAGGTAGCCCAAGTATTGCCTGAATTCATAAAGTTTTTTAGTCTAGTTATTATTCCTATGAGGTTTAGGGTGAAGTACGTGCTAAACAATAAAAAAATTTGGATTAAAGCCTGTAATCTTGAAATATTTTTCATACGAATCAGTACAAAAACCATGAGAATTCCAGCAAGCATTGGGAACATAATGTTCCCTGGTCTCGTTAATTCAGCAATAGCTAGAACATGAATCGAAGCAAGGAGTAGAATACTGTTTCGTCGGTTGACGCCTAACAGAGCAATGAGAATTGCAGTCGCACATAACAGAATGCCCAATTCCTCTGACATAAATTGAGTAGAAGCAAGTGTTGTCCAGATTCTAATAGAGAAAATGGCGAAGAGGAGGACTCCTGCCCAATGCGTTAGCCTGTTAAGTTCTAAGCAAATTAGAGTCAATAGCAAGGCGAACAAAAGAGATATGAGCGTGTAGTAGCCTGACACGGAAGGCCAGATTGCATATAAGAATTGAGCAATCATAGGAAAAAGTGGTCTGCGAAAACACCATAGTTGGTTAGAACCCCACTGATTGAAATAATAAAGGGAACGAGAACAAGATGCCCATCCCGTGGCATCAGAAACAGGTAAGCCGGACATTGATAATCCGACCGAAGGATTAGCAGATATTTTAGAAAGTAGGAAACCGGCAATTGAAACAAAGATAATTACTGGAACTATGGGTGAAGATTTGAGATAGCTCGAGGTTACTTTTTTGATTTTTTACCTCTTCTCCTAACAATATTGATCCCATAATACTAGAGAATGGCTTCAGCAACTGTTGACACCGGAATATCTCGCACTAAGGCTGCATTGGGTTGGACCTGTGTGTCATTTTTGCGGCTACCTGAAAATTCTTGTGATATTTTCCCCCTGAGGGCGTGGCCCTCAGATTTATCGAGACAACTAGCTGGGAGAAAGATCTCCATTCGTAGCAGGGGCGCATCTTGAATTGCCGCCTCTATCAAGTTCATTTTCTATTCTCCGAAATGAAGCTGTTGAGCGAACTCTCTGGAGGATCACACTCGAATGTCCATTGGACACATTTGTCATAGTAGAAAAATACATTCCATTTTTTACCAAATATATTGAGCATTAATATGTCGGACAGATGTATGCTGATGTCATTGGGGGGATAGATTGAGAATTTTGTGAGTTCAACTAATGAAACATTTTGCTGAATCTTTAAAAAGACTAGGACTTCAAGTTGAAAGAAACGTGGATATCCGGGTCAAGAAGGGTGAAGAATTGCGAATTCTCTTTGGGGTTAATAGTTTGGTACAGGGCGGTGCACAACGTTTCACCGTAAACATCGCTGAAGAATTAACACGATACAACCACCAAGTAGAAATACTATGCTTATATCCTGAAGAAACTGATTTTTTTAAAATTGATAAAAATATTCAAGTCCATAGATTTGTTCGACCATTTCAAGATCGAAGTCGATGGGTACCAAGGTCTTTTTTGCGGCGACCAGTACGGCTTGTGCGCAGAGCTCAAGACTTAATGGCTATTAGGAAAATAATTATCGCAAGTAAACCTGACATTATTGTCGCCATCGAGGGGTATATGGGTGTCCTACTTGGAATTGTAACCCCAAGAGGCATTCCTTTGGTCATAAGCGAAAGGGTTCACCCAAAGTATCATCCGGTAGGTGGCGAACTCGAAAGGTTTCAAAAATGGGTTTATAGCCGGAGAAATGTGAGCGTACATGCCCAGGGTTGGGAAATCGGTCACTACCTTTCCAGTAAATATGAAAAACCCGTTACAGTCCTTCCGAATATCGTACGTCAGCCTAAAAAAGAACGCATCGAGAAGACAAAAAATAGGGTACTTGTACTCTCGAGATTTTCTCACCAGAAGGGCATTGATCTTGTATTAAGGGCTTGGAGTCAAATTCCAGAATATATGCAAAATAGTTGGACTCTCGAGATTTATGGCGATGGTGATCGATCGGAAATGAAATCGCTGCTTGATGAATTGAAAATCAATAAATCCGTAAGTTTGAACGGACCGACTTTATCTACCGAATCCTTGTTTGAGGACTCTTCAATCTTTGTTTTGCCCAGTAGATACGAGGGATTCCCAAACGCACTTGCTGAAGCGATGTCTCACGGTTTAGCCTGCATTGCGACTGATTGCCCTTCTGCCATTAGGGAGTTAACCTTAAATGGTTCATTGGCGTTATTGACACAAGTGAGCGCAGAGGGGATTCGTGACTCGCTCATAAGCCTTATTTCCGATAAGAGTATTCGTGATGAACTAGGCGACAAAGCAAAAAAAGTTTCAACTATTTTTAGTGCTGCGAAGGTTACCAAGCAATGGCTAGATTACTTCGAGCAAATTCTGCTTCCGGCACAACATGAAATAGATTGCAATGCGTGCCTAACAAAACTGGGTTCAAAAGATATCGTAGAGTGGTCGCATATAGATACGCTTGAAAGTACTTTGGAACACGTTTGGAATATAAAGTATAATTTCTACGGAAACGAAACGAAATTTATTCAAAGATACGAGTGTAAAAAATGCGGTTCCTCGAACTTCAATATGGGGCCTGGCGATGCTAGTTTCTATAGTGCATGTTATCAAAGTAAGCTTTACTCAAGAACAGATGATTGGGACTACGTTCGGGCGTTTGAAATATTGGAATCAACCCAATCACTCAAGATTTTAGACGTTGGATCAGGTGTTTCACGGTTCATCAGTTTAATCGACTGCCCCTGTGAAAAATTAACTATTGTTGAGATCGATAGGGCTATACGCGACTTTCAAGCTTCATCCGTTTTCGAAGCATTTCCGGACATTGGTAGTTTGACTGGAAAGTATGACTTGATCATGATGTCCCATTTTCTTGAACACATTGTGGATCCTTCTGCATATTTAGATGAGATAAAAGTTCATTTAAAACTCAATGGACGGGTTTTTGTAACCGTTCCGAATGCTAAGTACGGTTCCAATTTCTTTTCAGCCCTAGATTGGCCACCTCATCACGTAACTCGCTTCACGGCCAACGGCATGCATCAACTCGCTCACAGAAGTGGTTTTAGAGTTCTTCAGATCCATACAAAAGATTATGGAACCGAAGATGAATTCGATTTTATGTTTGAGCTGGCACTTTCTTAAAAACTATGTAGGTATTCGTTGGAAAGCTTTCAGTCGAGTCTAATCTGTCGATAATTAATCCCACTATGTTAAAAAAAACGTTTTGAATCCAGAACAGTGGTGCGAATAGTACTTTGATGATTTTTCCCGCGGTAGAACTCATGAGTTTGTATTCACAGAAATTGAGCCATAAGGTGATCAGGCTAGCTCCGATACCTCCGATAGTCCCAACCTCTACAATTTCATACCCATTACATGCTTTTATTAATTCGAATGTGGTCCAACGTCTGTAATCGTGCGGCGTTCCATGAAAAGGATAAATGAAGGGCATGTTTATCATGCAATATCCATCGTCCTTCAGTACTCTTCCAATCTCCTCGATTGTAATCTGCGGTTCTTCTGCGTGTTCAAGCACCTGTGTACACAGGACGTAGTCGAAGCTCGCATTTTGGATTGGAAACGAACCATTCGCATCCACTACATAATGGGTATGAGTAGTTGGATAAATATCCAAACCGATCCATTTTAGGTCAGGTCTAAGTTCCCAATATGGACCCGACCCACACCCCACATCCAAAATTGAAGAGTTAGTTGGAATTTTTTCAAGTTGTTGCCTTGCAAATTTTAAAAGTATTGAATCCATGATCCATTGGTGGTGGATGATTCGCGAATAAGGTTGGGAGCCCAGGACCGCTCCTGAAATCTTTTGATGAAATGTCAATAATTGGAACTCAATTTTTCCAAGTCTTCCTGACGCCATACTGCATTATAACCAAAAGTGTCTATCCAGTAGCTCAGCGATACGACGATGTCCTTAGACTTGAAGAGCCTTAAGCCATTTTTGTTTTATTTCTGCACTATCTCTCGATTTGAGGAGATTCTGACGCCTTAAGGCTAGCTCCTGGTGAAGGAGACTCTCCCCCCTGCCCAATTGGCGTCCTATCTCCGAAGCTAGGCTGAAAGCATTTCCCCGAGTAAAAGTACAAATCTCGGGCGTAAATTCCGTGAATTTGAGATAGTCAGATGAAATTACCTGCACACCACTTAAAACCGCTTCAAGCAACGAGTTTGGATCACTCTCCCATGAATCTGAACCCATTACATAAAAAGTCAGCGTGGAGTACCAAAGTCGCAAGTCAGATTCACCGGGAAGGAGTGTCACATGTTCTCTAATATTATGAAATTTTACTAATTCTTCTATCCTCGCCCAACCTGGAATTCCGAAACCAATTAAGCTTAGACGAACATCCCATCCCTTAGAACGTAAAATTGAGCACGCTTCTATTAATATATCGTGCCCCTTGCCATTTACAGCCCGTGCCGCCATCCCGAGAGTGATTGGGTTTTGTGAAAGTGTCTTAGAATTGAAATTATTTTCATAAGCACTTCTAATGAAATTTGGAATCAAGAAAGTATTACGACTGGCAAGGCCCTGCTGCTTGTGCCAATCCTCAGCCATTTTTGAATTTGCAACCGTCGTGTGAATAATGTACTTTCTAACTAGACGAAGCATAATCTTTTTTAATCGTGTGGCTCTCGGCCACATAGTATTTCTTGAACTTCCAATCACTAGGTTGATTCGTGCCAATCTTGCTGCAATACCGCCGATGATTTCCCCCTTATATAGCCAACCAATCACTATGTCAGGTGGCATTGCCTTAAAGCGTAAAGTTAGGCGAACAAAGTCAATTGGGCCAGTAACTTTTGTGAATTTCAGTTTCTTGTAGCAAATGCCTAGGGTGGATAAGTAATCTTCGAAAGGCCCATTGTGCCCAATAACAATAAGATCAATTCGGAAATCCGTTGACAAATGCCTTAACACTTCCACTAATTGAAGTTCAGCACCACCAATATTCGTGCTCCCACAAACGATTGCTAGCGATTTCATTTAAAACGCTCCACAGAACTCGCCAACGACAAGAGAATCCATAGGTAGGTTGCTGATTTATCTGAACTTTTCAAGTTTTCCGTCCATAAAGCTTGGACATAACCGGAGTCGACCCCGATTGACTCCCAGGAGAATCTGTGAACAGTTTCCTCACCCCAGGGCCGAAGAGTTGTTCGCAACCATTCGCCAATTGGGGCTCCGAATCCCATTTTTGAACGCCGGAAAATATCTTCTGACACATATTTGGAGAGAATCTCTTTCAGCACATGTTTTTGCTCGTTTTCCCGGAGCCACTTAGTGGTCGCGGATGAGCTCATATCAGCGACTCTTCGATCGAGGAAGGGAGCCCTTGTCTCGAGCCCGTAAGCCATGGCTGCGCGATCTACTTTTACTAAAATATCATCGACCAAGTAGGTGCGCACATCTAGTTCGCGTAAGTCCTTTTCGGGATTTTTAAAATGTGGGGTTGCAACTAATTCAGATTTTAAACTTCCTAAAACCGATTCAAATAAAGTTGGATTTGAGGCTGATTTGTAGTGAGAAAACGCGACCAAAGAAAGGTAGGTATCTATATCCGACGATTCTGTCACCGCTTGACTCATTCTAAGTAGAAGATTCTTTAAGCGGCTATTACGTTTGGCCGCAGTGTTTGTAACAAATTTGAGTAATTTGGCAGTATGGGAGTAATTCTTTTTGAAGCGTTGAAGTTCGAGAAAGCGTGCATACCTACCGTACCCGAAGAAAAGTTCGTCCGCTCCGTCTCCCGTTAGCACGACCGTAACTTCCTTTCGTGCTTCTCGGGAAATGAATGTAGTCGGGAAGACCGATGGATCGCCTAGTGGTTCTGGGTAAGCCCGGAGAACATCCGGCAAGATGTTTGCGGCGTCTTCACCTGTCATTTGCAAAGCATGATGGTGTGTACCGAGCCGTCGAGCAGCTTTACGTGCGTACTCAGACTCATCAAACTCAGAGTCTTCAAATCCAAGAGAGAAAGAATGAATTGGCTCAGAGTTCAATTTCTGGGCAAGGGCACTAACTAATGTGGAGTCGACCCCACCCGATAGAAAGACTCCAATCGGCACATCGCCAATTAATTGCTCAGAAACCGCGTCAGAGAGAGTCTGTTCGAGTTCGAATTCTGACCGCTCGATGGGATTCACGGTAGACCATGGTGACGTCCAGGTGTGACATTCGGGGTGAAAACCTGCCTGCGAATCGAGCGAAAATCGGATTAAAGCACCAGGCTTTACTTTTAGAATATTTTTATAGAGTGAAGCGCCGAAGGGAAAATACCCCAGAATTAAGTACTTGTAGATAGCCGTTTGATCTACTTCCAAGCCTTGCCCAAGTGATTTTAATCCATCTGCAACGGTGTCAAACTGCGATGCAAACAATACGAAGTCATCACTATATGTATAGTGCAAGGGTTTCTCACCGAAGTAATCACGCATAAGTTCTAGCGTTTGTGATTTGCTATTGTAACTGCCAATCGCGAACATACCGCGCACCTTGTTGAGTACGATCATTGGATCGATGCAACACAGCGCCTCGGCCAATATCTCGGTATCCGAGTGGGTTGTCAAGGTTTCGTTTGGAATGAATGCATTCTTTACTTCACTTGAATTATAGATTTCTCCGTTGTAGACAATATGTACATCTTGGTTCCCTCTGGAATGCATTGGCTGGTCAGCTTGAGTGGAGAGATCTTGAATGCGCAACCGTTGATGAAACAGATGTACGGTGAAGTTTCCTGCATCGTTTTTCCACGAATTCCGACTATCTGGTCCACGACAAGCTTGATTTTTGTGTGAAATATTCTCAATTTCTTCACACTTAGAAGTGCAATTATCTTTATGAATATATCCAGCAATTCCGCACATTAGATTGAACTATTTTCTGTATACCAGGAATAAAAATTTTTTAGTCCTATATCCGTCGGCGTGGGTTTGATTACTCCTAAGAGGGAAGTAAGTGCGGATAAGTCGGCCCAAGTTTTTTCAACGTCTACGCCAGGCCGCTCCACCACGTTAATAATCAATTCACGATTTGCAATTTTTGCCAAAGAACGAACAAATTCGATCGTACTTATCGGTTCTCCTGCTGCGATATTTAAAGCAATATATTCCGGGAGGTTGCAATCGATCAATCGCAGGAGGATTTCGATTGCGTCCTGTATGTATGTGAAATTACGAGAGCCGCCAGTTTGGCCATAGAGATTTATCGGCTTTCCTGCATTGATTTTTTCAAGAAATGTCCAGTAAGCCATGTCAGGTCGACCACCCTCACCGTAAACTGTGAAGAATCTCAGGCCCGCTGTCGGGACCTCACTGATTGAAGCATATGACTGTGCAAGAATTTCGTTTACCCACTTTGTAGCCGCGTAATAACTCTTTACATTTTTACCAGTAGCATCCGATTCTTTAACGGGCCCCCCTGATCCAAGGTCGCCGTAGACACTGGACGAGGATGCAAACAAAAATTGTCTAGGCTGAGCGATTCGAACCGCTTCCAAGATATTTGTAAAACCTGTCAAATTTGCTTTTGAGTATTCGAATGGAATCTCTTGACTTGCGCGCACTCCTGGCCAAGCGGCAAGGTGTATGACGGAATAAGCGCCTTCAAATATACCTTTGAGCTGGTCTGCTCCGGTTTGAAACAGGTCGAGTTCCAAAAATGTAAAATTAGAATATGCACTCAAGATTTCGTACCGAACCTTACTCCAATTTCCACCATACGCAGGCTGGAGGTTGTCGATACCTATAACTTCAAAATCGGGATTAGAAAGAAGTGACCGCACGAGGTGAGAGCCGATAAAGCCGGCCGCACCGGTTACAACGATCTTTTTCACAGCGCCTCCGATGAGTGGACTAGAGGCAAGAATATAAGATTTCAGCCTCTAAAAGAGCAGAATGGGCTGGTATCAGAATTTTTGTGGGTGTGTAATAGGTGATTGAACATTCATGACTCACGTCGCTGGATTGCTTTTACCCACCCCGAGTACCCTAATCCTATGAACACGTTAGCTAACATCTCTCAGATCGTGATGCGATGAAATACCTCATCACCGGCGGGGCTGGCTTTATCGGTTCCCACGTTGCTGATGCTCTGGTGGGTCGTGGAGATAGCGTTGTTATTCTCGATAATTTGTCGACGGGTAATAACCATAATTTAGATCAGCTGATTGGCCATGAGGCCGTGACTTTTTATAGTGGGTCGATCCTTGATACGGCACTCGTTGATCGGTTGGTTGCTGATGTTGATCACGTGATCCATCTCGCTGCTGCGGTGGGTGTGTTTACGATTGTTGAAAAGCCACTTGAATCGCTTCGCACTAATGTGCATGGCACTGAGAATGTTTTGGATGCCTGTCAGCGATTTGGTAAGCCGGTCTTGATTGCATCGTCGTCTGAGGTCTATGGAAAGAATGGTGGCGGGCCGCTCCACGAAGACTCTGATCGGATTGTTGGGTCACCGCTGAAGTCGCGGTGGTCATATAGTGAGGCGAAGGCGATTGATGAATCGCTCGGATATTTTTATTACGCAGAGCTCGGTGTGCAGGTACGGATTGTGCGCTTCTTTAATACTGTGGGGCCGCGCCAGGTTGGGTCCTATGGGATGGTGGTGCCACGTTTTGTTGCGGCGGCGATCGCTGGGGATCCGATTGAGGTCTATGGATCTGGTGATCAATCGCGATGCTTCTGCCATGTCGCTGATGCAGTTGCAGGATTGATAAGTGTCATTGATTCTGATGCGACGATCGGTCAGGTCTATAACATCGGCAATGACTATGAGA
>DAIQAR010000024.1:0-16727 GCA_036781605.1 Candidatus Nanopelagicaceae bacterium | reverse complement strand
GCTATCAAGGTACGTGAAAAGGCAGAGCGTTCGCGCAAAGAATAGGGTTGAGATATGAATCTAAGTCGTAAAGAGGTTCTCACAATTCCAAACCTCGTCACTGGTATTCGAGCACTTGGAATTCCGATCTTTTTATGGCTTTTACTCGTCCAGGATCTTCGTGGATGGAGCTTTCTTGTTATGGCGATCGGCGCTTGGAGTGATTACTTTGATGGGAAACTGGCGAGACGGCTTAACCAAGAATCAGAGCTCGGAGCGATGTTGGATCCAGCAATTGACCGTCTATACATTGCAGCCACAGTTATCGGATTAGCGATCAAACATTGCATACCTTGGTGGTTGGTCGTAGTGCTTGCCGCAAGAGATATTTGGATGCTTGGCATGGTGCAGATTTATAGAGGCAAGACGGGGAGGGTCTTTACTGTCACCTTCTTGGGCAAAGCCGCAACTTTTAACCTTCTCTATGCCTTTCCTTTCTTACTCTTAGCAAGCCACTCGGCGTGGGGAGAATTTGCCCATACTTTCGGGTGGAGCTTTGCGATTTGGGGGATAGGGTTGTACCTTCTGACAGCCTTCAACTATTCTCGGCAAGCGTTTGTGACACTAAAGGAGCCTCATGTCTAACATCCCCGCAGATCTAAAGTATTCAAAAGAACATGAGTGGATCAAAAGCGAAGCTGCAAACTCTGCAAAGGTTGGAATCACTGACTTTGCGCAAGCAGCACTTGGAGACATTGTTTATGTGCAACTTCCAAAGGTAGGACAGGAAGTTAAAGCAGGAACTGTATGTGGCGAAGTGGAATCGACCAAAAGCGTTTCTGAAATATTTTCCCCTTTAACAGGAAAAGTAACGGCAATTAATTCTGACTTAGAAAAGTCCCCAGAACTTATTAACCAAGATCCCTATGGTGCCGGCTGGATAGCTCAGATCGAGTTTGCGGCAACCCCTTCAGATCTACTTTCAGCCGAGGAATACACCAACCTTACGGCTTGATTTTGTCAGTAAGGGTGAATAGTGTCAGCCTCTACTGTAGATCGAGATTCATTGGAGGAGCACATGAGTGAAGCTCAGAGCCCTCAAGATCCGCAGAACCCTGAACTCACTTCAACGATTCACCTTTCAGCCCTTAGGTCCGTTCCCCGGCCAAGACCGCTAGAAGAGATATTTGAATTGCTCTCAACTCAAGAGCGTGAAGTGATCAGCCAGCTTCCAAGGAATTCGGCAATGCTGATCGTAATTGCGGGCCCAAATAAGGGTTCTCGTTTTCTGATCAATGATGCGCAAACAATCCTCGGACGCGATCCTCAGAGTGAAATCTTCTTAGATGACGTAACTGTCTCAAGAAAACACGCCAAGATTTATCGAGTTCCCTCAGGTGACTACGCAATAGAAGACCTTGGAAGCCTCAATGGCAGCTATGTGAATGGCACCTCAGTGACAGATTCGCGTTTAACTGTTGGCGATGAGGTTCAGATTGGAAAGTTTCGTCTTACTTACTTCACGGGGAAGGGCAACGCATGAGCGTTCCAGCACGCGCATACTTAAGCATCGGAGAGGTACTCGGGAAGCTTCGTTCTGAGTTTCCAGATATCACTATCTCAAAGATTCGCTTTCTAGAATCCGAGGGGTTGATAGAACCTCAACGCACTCCATCCGGTTATCGTAAATTTACAGGTGGCGATCTTGAGCGACTTCGTTATGTTCTAGAAGCACAAAGAGATCAGTATCTGCCGCTGCGCGTAATTAAAGAAAACCTTGATGCCCTTGATCGGGGACTCCAACCTTCACCAACACCAGGTGTGAGCGCCAAACCTCGAATTGCTAGTGTTGATGGAGAACTAGCACCAAGTCATTTTGCAGGGGAGAGCGACCTACGTCTTTCACGCACAGAGTTGCTTGAATCCTCCAATCTTCTAGAAGAGCAACTCTCTGAACTTGAATCATTTGGGTTAGTCACGATTCGTGGGCGCTACTACGACGCTGATTCGCTAGCCATCTGTCGAACAGTTTCTGAGATGGCGGCATTTGGAATTGAAGCTCGCCATCTTCGTTCATTCAAATCCTCCGCCGATCGTGAAGTTGGGCTGGTGGAACAGGTGATAACTCCAATCCTTCGCCAAAAAGGTTCTGAAGCGAAGGCGAGAGCTGAAGAAGTTTCTAATGAGCTCGCATCTTTGTCTGTAAAGCTTCACGCAGCACTTGTCCGTGCTGGTCTCCACCGAGCTAAGTAATAGTTTCCATGAGCATTCCGGTTGAGGTTGTTGGAGTTCGAGTTGAGATGCCCTCCAATCAACCTATCGTCTTGCTCAAAGAAGTTGATGGCATCAGATACTTACCAATCTGGGTGGGCGCAGTAGAAGCGTCTGCAATCGCATTCGCCCAACAAAATCTTGAACCATCGAGGCCTTTGACTCATGATCTTTTTGATTCAGTACTGCAAATTTTGAATGCGAAAGTTGAGAGCGTGGAAATTACGGATCTGAGAGATGGAGTCTTCTTTGCAGAACTGCATTTGCATGGGGGAGTAACAGTTTCCGCCCGTCCAAGTGATTCGATAGCCCTCGCGCTTCGAGCATCAGCTCCTATATCGGCAAGCGCCGAGCTTTTCACGAAGGCTGGGATTGAGATCCCTGATCAGGCCGACGATGAAGTTGAAAAGTTCAGAGAGTTCCTTGATCAGATCGACCCAGATGACTTCGCAGGCTAAAAAGGTCCTGCAGAGGCAAGCCTGAAGTAAGGGTTGAAGGTTTTTCGTGTCGGTCATTGTTCACGGCCCCAGCTGGTCTTACCCTTGGACAATACCGAATCCCCTCGGTTTCCCCGTAGAAGCGAGTACAAATGTCTGACTTGCCAACCACTGAGACTGTAAACGAAATCGGCTATAGAGGTGCAACTGCATGTGTTGCTGCCGGGATTACTTACCGACAATTAGATTATTGGGCGCGCACTGAGCTAGTTGGACCCAGCATCAAGAGCGCATCAGGTTCTGGATCTCAGCGTTTATATAGCTTCCGCGATATTTTGGTCCTTAAGATCGTCAAGCGACTTCTTGATACTGGTGTTTCACTTCAAAACATCCGTACCGCAGTAGAGCACCTTCGTGGGCGCGGTGTTTCAGACTTGGAGAGTATGACCCTCATGAGTGATGGTTCATCTATCTATGAGTGCACTAGTCCTGATGAAATTATCGACCTTCTTCAAGGCGGCCAGGGAGTATTTGGTATTGCCATAAATAAGGTCTGGAGTGAAGTTGAGGGCTCTCTAGCTACCCTTCAGGGTGAGTCTGTGGCAGATGGCACACTCATGTCCTCCAGCAACGATGAACTTTCAGAGCGTAGAAAGCGCAAAGGCGCGTAAAACTCTTTATCCTTCCCCAATAGGCATCTGAGCTCACAAGGACCAGGGCCAGTCAAACCAAGGGGGAGCAGTGTCAATCAGAGACACTTTTGTTGATCGACATATTGGGCCTGACGAGAATGAAATCTCTCGCATGCTCAAAGACCTTGGCGCGAAAACTTTAGAAGAGTTGATTGCACAGATTGTTCCTGCGAATATCGCAATGTCTGCAAAACTGGGCGAAGTTATTCCAGAGGAGATCTCTGAGATTGAAGCGATTGCAAAGCTTCGGGCACTTGCTAGTCAAAACAAGATTATGCGTTCATACATCGGCATGGGTTATTACGGAACAATTACTCCACCTGTGGTGCTAAGAAATATTTTGGAAAACCCAGCTTGGTATACCGCGTACACGCCATATCAACCCGAGATTAGCCAAGGACGCCTAGAAGCGATCTTTGCATTTCAAACTGTAGTTTGTGATTTAACAGGGCTTCCAATTTCAAATGCCTCCATGCTTGATGAAGCTACCAGCGCAGCTGAAGCTATGACGCTTGCAAGACGTGTGTGGAGTGGATCAGATGATGCAGCTCTATTTATTGATTCGGAACTGCACGCGCATATCAAGGCGGTCATCTACACCCGGGCTAAGCCACTTAAGATCCCTGTGATTGAAGGCACGCTGGATGATCTGCAATCACTTGGCGCAGATATTTTCGGAGCAGTACTTTCTCAGATCGCAACAACAGGATCGGTAAAGGATCTTCGCGGCGCAATTGAAAAGACTCACACGAAGGGCGCACTAGCAATTGTCGCATGCGACCTACTTGCGCTCACTCTTTATAACTCTCCTGGAGATCTCGGAGCCGATGTTGCTATTGGATCTGCCCAAAGATTTGGAGTCCCTATGGGATTTGGTGGGCCGCATGCAGGGTTTATGGCGGTGAAAGATGGGTTGGAGCGATCACTTCCAGGACGACTTGTCGGTCAAAGTATTGATACGCACGGTAATTTGGCATTCAGACTTGCTCTTCAAACACGTGAGCAACATATTCGCCGCGATAAGGCAACGTCTAACATCTGCACGGCTCAAGTTCTCCTTGCCGTGATCTCCGGATTTTATGCAATGTGGTATGGCCCTGAAGGCTTAAAGTCAATCGCATCTCGCGTTCGAAGCAACACCATGCAACTGAGATCAACCCTGAAAGAGAACGGGTTCCAAGTTTCTGAGGGCGAAGTTTTCGATACATTCCTTGTTAGCGGTATCGATGCGACCGCTATTCACAAAGCGGCTCTCAGCCTTGGCATAAATTTGAGATCTGTGGATGCGAAGACTGTTGGTATTTCACTAGATGAAACCGTCACACGGAAAGATCTGAGCGACCTCGCTTCAATCTTTGGTGCTCATAAACTCACCGCTCCAGCTTCTACTAAAATAGTGGGGGAGCGCACCAGTGAGTACTTGCGCCACGAACTCTTTAATTCCCGTCACTCAGAGACATCGATGCTGCGCTACATCAGAGCACTTGCAGATCGCGACCTCGCTCTTGATCGGACGATGATTCCATTGGGTTCTTGCACGATGAAACTCAATGCAACCACGGAGATGATTCCGATTACTTGGCCAGAATTTTCTTCTTTGCATCCTTTTGCTCCAATTGATCAAAGCAACGGAATTCGAACACTCATTGACCAGCTTTCATCGTGGCTTCTTGAAATTACAGGTTATGACGCAGTTTCTTTGCAACCAAACGCTGGTTCACAAGGTGAATTTGCCGGTCTACTTGCAATTCGTAATTTCCTTGATGCAAAGGGTGATGAAGCCCGAGATATTTGCTTGATCCCATCAAGTGCTCATGGAACTAACGCTGCAAGTGCCATCATGGCGGGAATGAAAGTTGTCGTTGTTGCTTGTGATGAGGCTGGAAACGTTTCAGTCGATGATCTCAAAGTAAAAATTGCTGAGTACAAAGATACTTTGGCAGCCCTGATGGTTACTTATCCTTCAACGCACGGAGTCTTTGAGACAGCAATTGGTGAGATATGCGGCCTTATTCATGATGCAGGCGGCCAGGTTTATGTTGATGGAGCAAACCTCAACGCGCTTGTCGGTTTAGCCCAGCCAGGAAAATTTGGCGCCGATGTATCTCACCTTAATCTCCACAAAACATTCTGTATTCCTCATGGTGGCGGGGGACCGGGCGTTGGTCCAGTAATTGCAAGAGCTCACCTGGCCCCTTATTTACCTAATCATCCACTTGATAGCACCGCTGGTCCAGCAACAGGTCCAGGACCAGTTAGCTCTGCGCCATTTGGTTCAGCAGGAATCTTGCCGATCCCGTGGACATATATTCATATGATGGGGGGAGCAGGCCTTACTAAGGCGACTCAGGTTGCTATTTTGTCTGCAAATTACATTGCCAAGAGGCTAGATCCATATTTCCCTGTTCTGTATAAGGGTCTAAACGGCTTTATCGCTCATGAATGCATCATTGACTTGCGCCAGATCACCAAAGAGACAGGCGTTAGTGTGGATGATGTTGCAAAGAGGCTTATGGATTATGGCTTCCATGCTCCAACTGTAAGTTTCCCTGTATCAGGCACAATGATGATTGAGCCAACTGAATCTGAAGACATTAGAGAGCTTGAAAGATTTATCAGCGCAATGATCTCCATCAGAGCTGAAATTTCAGATATTGAGCATGGACAGCTCACAATCGATGAATCACCACTCCGATTTGCACCCCATACAGATGCTGATCTTCTGCGGGAGAACTGGGACCGTAAGTACTCACGCGAAGTTGCCGCATATCCACAAGGAGTTGACGCTGAAATCGGCCGTAGAGGCAAGTATTGGCCTACTACAGGGCGCATTGACGGTGTTTATGGGGATAGGAACTTGGTCTGCTCATGCACGCCGATCGAGGAGTTGGCAATCAACGGCTGATTTTCTTACTTTACATAATGTAGATTATCGGCGAATTAATACCCGTGAGATTGCAAGCCAGCTGGTCTTCACCAATGCTTCAAGGACTATTCGCCCAGTCATTTTCGACTTCCCCTGAGACCTTTCGACGAAGGTAATCGGCACTTGGGCAATTTCCATGTGAGCTTGTTCCGCCAATAAAACGATTTCAACTTGAAATCCATAACCATGAGTTTGAATCTTTGACTCCAATACCTTTGTAACGAGTCTCTTACTCAATACTCGATATCCACTTGTTAAGTCCTTAAATGGCAACCTCAAAACGGCTGCTGCATATGAGGTGCCAAGCCGTGAAATTGCTTTGCGATACCAAGGCCAATTGACGACTTTTCCACCAGGCATCCATCTGGTGCCAATTACTAGGTCTGCGCTAGTACTTGCGGAAACTAAAGTTCCAAGTTCGGCAGGTAAATGACTACCATCTGCATCCATTTCAATAACGAAGTCATAGTCATGTTCAATAGCCCATCTGAATCCCGCAAAATATGCTGGACCTAGACCTTGCTTCCTATCTCTATGCAGAACAAATAGATCATTTGAGGCAAGTGAATCCGCGATATTTCCAGTTCCATCAGGTGAATTATCATCAACAACCAAAATATCAATATTCGCCTTGAGCGCGCGAAGATCTGAAACAACACCGTTGAGATTTTGAGCCTCGTTATATGTTGGCAGAACAATAAGGTATTTGCTCATGACTACCAGCCTAGAGCGCTGATCATACGATCGATAGAGGCACCGAGTCCATAATCGTTCTTGTACTGATAGATCTCATCAAGGCTTTCTGGCTTCTTGGGCATTTCTATCGACATTTGCGGAATAGCTACGTCAAGAGCGCAATGAACAAGCTTTGGGGCAATTTTGCAATAATCCTCACCTTCAATAAGTTTTCTGCGCAGAAGCGGTGTAAGTCTTTCATCTTCTAACTTCGCTGCCTCCAGCGCCTCATCAAGAGTCTTAAATTGATTTGCAATGATCGCTGCGCCTTTCTCACCAATTCCTCTAACGCCAGGTAGCCCATCGGACGCATCACCTCTGATCATTGCGAAGAGTGCATACCTATCCCCCGGGATTTGATAACGATCAGCCACCCAAGCTCGATCTACCAAATCATGATTGGAAATTCCTTTAGCAAGGTAGACAACCTTTACTCGTCGTTTATCGTCAACAAGCTGAAATAGATCACGATCGCCTGTCGCGACAAATGTGGGGCCTCGTTCTTTGGTGGCAAAGGTGGCCATGATGTCATCAGCTTCATAATCGTCCACGCCCACCATGGGTATTCCGAAGGCCTCAAGCACGTCGAGCAATATTGGAATTTGTGGACCTAAAGTATCGGGCTCTTCCTCAGCCCCGTCATCATCTAAACGATTAGCTTTGTACTCAGGAAAAAGCTCAACCCGCCATGATGGTCGCCAATCTCCTTCTAAACATGCAACAAGACGTGATGGTTGATACTGAGTGATCAGGCGCGAGGTCATATCCAAAAAGCCTCGGATAGCATTGACAGGCATGCCGTCTGGTGAAACCAAAGTGTCTGGCATGCCGAAATATGCGCGATACCAAAGTGATGCGCTGTCTAGCAACAAGAGTGTCATGCAACAGCTCCCGCATAGGAAACAATTCCGCGATCGATTCTTTTCAATGCGCTATCGACTGTTTGAGCAAGATGTGGCGATGCGTTGCCGATTTGGCGTAGTAAATCAATAATCTGCTTCATTGAACGGACGAAGTCACCGACTGTAAGTTCTGTTCCTTTAAGAATTGAACTCAAGCTGTGTCCGCTTGCCCATCGAAATGCAGCCCAACAAAACGCCAAATCTGGCTCACGCATGGCTTCAAGGCGTAACTCGGCTTCATCATCGTTAATCGCGGCCCATTTATGGATCATCTCATTGAGCACTTCTTCAACCGCTCCCCTAGGAACTTTAGGTGATTCATCTTTCCTCGCCTCAAAAACAAGTGCCGATAGCACCGAGACCATCTCTGGTCCATCCAAACTATCAAATTTTCCATTCTTGATCATTTCAGCGATCAGTAGGTCAGTTTCGCCATAAATCTTGGCCAGCAAATTTCCCCACTCAGTTATAACGCCACCATTGAGATAGCCATATCGTTCCAACATAACTTGGACTAGATCAAATCTCCTTGCAATCAGATCTGTTCGATTGCTTACTCGATCCTCTAAACCTTTTGTCTCCTTTCGCATCCGCTCGAGTTTTTCAGCAATACGTGAATGATTCTCTCTGTCCCCGCAACTGTGGCATGGGTGTGAGCGAAGAGACCTTCTGTGTTCATTGAGTTCTTCTTCAGCAAAAAGTTTCTTTGATTTTGGTAACTTAGAAAACGCCTTCTCCAACGCTTTGATCTCTGTTCGAATCCCCGCATACTCCTCAAAATCTCCGGAGTGGCACTGCATCTGTTCTCTTAGTTCATCAATAGCGGCTTCATTTCGCTTAATCTGGCGAGCGAGGCCAACAACTGCCTTATCTGCCTGGTACTGCGCGAAGGATGACTCCAACGATGTTCGTGCTCGCTCGGCGCCGAATCTAGAAATCAGATTAATTGTCATGTTATAGGTTGGCTTGAAACTGCTCTTCAATGGGTATGTACGAGTAGATGCAAGGCCTGCAGCAGATCCTGAATCAATATCTTTGTTCCACAAGATCACAGCATTGCCCTCAATATCGATCCCGCGTCGACCGGCACGACCTGTCAGCTGTGTGTATTCCCCCGCGGAAACAGAAACGTGAGACTCCCCATTCCACTTGGTCAATTTTTCCAAGACCACTGTTCTAGCAGGCATATTTATGCCGAGCGCCAAAGTTTCAGTTGCAAATACGCATTTGATTAATCCTTCTTGAAACAATTCCTCCACGGTCTCTTTAAATGATGGAAGCAGTCCTGCGTGGTGAGCAGCTATCCCCCGTTCTAGACCGTCAAGCCACTCAGAAAATCCAAGGACGACCAAATCTTCTTCAGGAATATTCTCAGTTGCTCTGAACACAATCTCCCGAATTCGAGAGCGTTCTTCTGCATTAGTTAACTTAAGCCCAGATTTGACGCATTGATGGACAGCCGCAGAACATGCGTTGCGCGAAAATATAAAGACTATTGCCGGTAATAGGCCTTCACGATCAAGCTTTTCAATTACCTCGGGTCTATTGATTTGAGGGATTCGTGTAACGCTGGAACGATCACGATGCCCTCTATTTCCACCATAGCTACCTCGAATGGAACGAGAACTTTCCTTTTCAAGTCGTACTATTTCGGGATTCACTTTACCCTCATCGACAAAAAGATCTAAAAGCCTGTTACCAAAAAGAACATGCTGATAAAGAGGAACCGGCCTATTTTCACTGACAATCACATCAGTATTTCCTCGAACTTCATTGAGCCAGTCCCCGAACTCTTCGGCATTTGAAACGGTGGCTGAAAGCGATGCGACCTGGATGTGTTCGGGGAGGTGAATAAGAATCTCTTCCCAGACTGCGCCCCTAAATTTGTCGGCCAAGTAGTGCACCTCATCCATCACAACATATTGCAAAGTATTTAGCGTCTGTGAGTTGGCATAAATCATGTTTCTCAAAACTTCTGTGGTCATAACCACGATTTGTGCCTCTGAATTTATACTCGTATCTCCTGTGAGAAGACCAACTTTGTCTTCCCCAAACATCTCTTTGAAATCAGAGTACTTCTGGTTGGAAAGTGCCTTTATGGGCGCGGTATAAAAGCATTTCTTCCCGGTCTGCATCGCTAGGTAAGCTGCGAATTCACCGACGATAGTTTTACCGGCACCTGTTGGCGCAGCAACTAGAACCCCGCGGCCATCTTCTAGTGAATGGCATCCACTGATCTGAAAGTTATCGAGTGGAAATTCAAATTTGTCGGCAAACTCCAAAGATTTTCGATAAGAATTTCGCTTCTTTGCCTCAACAAATCTCTCTGCTGGGCTGCTCATGCGGTGTAAGCCAGCAGTTTATGTGGGGCTATAGAAACGTGAACAGGTAACGGACCCAGATATTCACCGTCTGCGAAAGCAAGTGTCTTTCCCTCAAGTTCAAAAGACGACGCCCTCTCAAACTGAATTTTCGGATGGTTAACGTGGGCACCTATAAACACGCGTGGGAAAACCGCCAGTAATCGCAACCGAGATACATTTTTCACGTACATCAGATCCAACATTTGATCACTCTGATCGGCGTGAGGGCAGACCCTCATGCCCCCACCATAATTGGAACCATTTGCAACAAGTGCCAACATCGCCTTCTGAGTTAAGACCTGGTCGTTCCATCTGAGGCAGTAATCAAGTGACTTAAATGTCGTGAGTTCAAGCAGTACAGCCACAACGTACTTAATCTTGCCTTTGATTCTGCTAAATTGATTTGCACGCTTGTTTACGTGGGCATCAAATCCGCTGCTAAGAATCTGAACAAAGTACTTTTCGTATCCAGGACCCTTGGCTAGCCCAAGATCCAAAACTTTCGGAGCCTTCTGATCGATAGTCTTGAAGATTCGATCAATTGACTTGCGGTGTAGCCCGACACTCTTTGCGAAGTCATTTCCTGTTCCAGCTGAGATCACAAGTAAGGTCAAACTGTTACAAGCAATTTTCTCAAGAAGAGCATGAACTAACCCATCTCCCCCGACGCAAACTATTGTTGAAAAACCACCTGAACTAATGGATGTCTCAACCTGCTTCAGGCAATCTTCTAAAGATGCGCCTTGAATTTTATGAAATGGGAGATTTTTCTTCTCTAAATAGTTTGTTAGTTCTCGTCCCTTTCTCGCGCCTTTACCTCCACCTGATGTGGGGTTAACGACCAACAGGTAACTCACGATGAGCCTGTCATTGCTTTGCGCTTATCATGAAGAACCGCGATGCCGCCCGCAGTGAAGTAGAAAATAACCATTGGAACTGCGAGCAACAACATTGTAAAAGGATCTGCCGTGGGCGTGAAGGCGGCAGTAAAGAGCGTAATTCCAAAGACTGCCAAACGCCAAGGTTTGAGAATAGAGGCGCCAGAAACGACTCCGACGAAATTCAATCCCACAAGAAAAACAGGAAGTTCAAAGGCGATTCCGAAGATAAGAATCAGCCGTAAGACAAAATTCAAATAGTCATCGAAGCGGACAAGGTTGGTCAAGCTTGATGGCGTAAAGCCGAGCAATACATGAACTGCCGTTGGCAAGATGTAGTAGCCAAGATAGGCGCCTGCGACAAAGAACGGCGTCGCTATAAACATGAAGAGGAGGGAATATCTCCGCTCCTTGCGATGCAACGCTGGCGCAACAAAAGCCCAAAGTTGGTAGATCCAAACAGGAGCGGACAGAATGATTCCAGTTGCCAAAGCCACTGTAATATGTAAATTTAGAGGCCCTAGAACGCCATTGATATACAAAGTCCCACAATGCGCTGCCCCCGATTGCCTTGCGCTCTTAAGATCACAGACAGGTTTCGCTAGGGAATCAATAATTGGGTTATATAAAAACCATCCAAGAATAGATAGAAGCAAAATTGCAAGACTTGAACGAACAATTCGCTTCCGTAGTTCACGCAGGTGTTCTAGAAGTGGCATACGACCACCATTAGTAGCGGCCATAAATATTCCCTTTTACAGATCTATCCGAGAAAAGCCGGACTAATTCTTTGACTTTGGGGTTGTTCCATTTTCGCCATCGGATTTCTCATCCCCAGTATTTTTCATTTCATCACGAAATACCTTGAGAGATTTAGCAATCGATTTCGCTGAATCAGGAAGTTTCTTTGCCCCAAAAAGGACAACTAGCACTATTACCAGAATCAAAATATGGCTAGGTTCCCGTAAAAACATGTCTTTATCCTATCTCCCTATTCCCTGAGCATACCCATAAAGACTCTTCATCTCCGCAAGACGTGAGGTGAAAGACACAGCCAGTTCTGGCGGGTCTAGAACCTCGACCTTTCCCGGGATCCCAAAAAGAGTCCTGAGCAGCCAATCTGAGTTAACTCCATCAAATCTAATCAGGTAGTTCTCTCCCTCACGAGTGACTTCAGAAATAACATCTCGATGCAACTCACAGAAGAAGAAGCCGTACGCCCCAATTTTGATAACAGGAGTAGAAGAGTTCTCTAACGCGATCTGATGAGCTGGGAGTGAGAACGGCTCCCCCAGCCTCACCTCGCTGATGCGATCTAACCTGAATGTTCGATTCTCTGTTTTACCTGGTGTTATTGCCTTGAGATAGCCAATACCGTTTCGGAAAGAAAGCTCTTGTGGCCATACTTCACGCACTTGAGTTGAATCCGAAATCGCAGAGTAATAGGAAAATATTACCGATTTTGTGTTACGCAGCGCTGTATTTATCACCGAGGCTGTTTCACCTGCAACTACCGCTTCATTAACAAGAACCTTATTAAGAATCTCAGAATCTAATTTGGAACTAATTCTCTCTGATAGTTCACTAATCGCTTTTGCCTGATCCTCGTTTGATGCCATTTGCTTTAAAACTTGGAGTCCAAGAACAAGACTCATCGCTTCTATACTTGTTAGAGATCTTGGCTTATCCAGAACTTGAGGATCAACTACCTCGATAAACTCTGGATCTTCGTAACTAATATCTAGTAACTCAAGATGTGAATACCCGGGCAAACCGCACATATGCAAGAGTGAAAGATCGCTTGAAATTTGTGCTTCACTTGAAGAGAACTGTTGGGCGATCTCACTAATCGAAAGACCCGGATTTGCGACCAAGAAAGGAATCAGATCCAAGGCTCGAGCAACGCGATCAAGGGCAGATTCAGGCATTTCCTTTCTCCAATATTCTGCCCAAAACTTGCGCGCGCAGCTCTGCTGGTTGCTCAACAATAAGATCTGCTCCATGCCATAGAAGATCCGAGACAAGTGTGGGTGAGTTTTCAGTACGGAAAGTAATTTGATCCCACTCTGCATCTATATTCTCTACTGCGCCCATCGCGCGATATCTATGAGCTTTGTTACTCCGCGCCCTGATGGTTATCGAAATGTTTTCATAGTGATTGAGCATCACTAAGTACTCCCGCATGGAAAAATTCTTTGGCACGATAAACGTTTTGCCTTTGCCGCTGAGAGCCAAATCACTTGAAATTCTTGAGACACGAAAAACTCTAATCTCGGCCTTTTCCATGTCTTGCCCTACCAGATACCAAGTGCCATGCCACAGCGATAGTCCATAAGGGGCAAGAGTGCGCTTGCTAACCTTCGTTGACTCATACGTGAAAGTGAGCAACTTGGCTTCAGTAATCCCACGCCAAATTAGTTCAATGTGTGGCGTTTCATTCTCAAAATTGAGTAGATTGGAGGCCAAGTGAGAGATGTCGCTTTCACCAGTGAGCGCCTGAATCTTTCTAAGTGCCTTTGAACCTTCTTGAGAGAAGAGTTTGTTAGTCCACAAATTTGCCGAGAGTGAAAGATAGGCAATTTGAGGAGGACTCAATTCACCGAGATCAAGCTCGTATTCCTGTGGACTGATCCGATATCCAACTTCATCTTCAAATAGTGGGTCATAGCTCCCAACCTCGATAACTATGCCAAGTTCTCGAAGATCATCCTTATCACGTTCAAACATTCGCTCCATAGTCTCAGGTGAACCTGAATACCCAGGAATTGATTCAAAAATTTCAGACTTCGACAGATATCGTCTCGTAGCCAAAAGCGCCATCACGAGATTGATTAATCGTTCAGCCTTTGGGTCCGCCATAGTTCAACTCTAGGGCTTTGCTAGTATCTACCCATCGCCAAGGAAAGGCTTCACATGAAATTTTCTTCAAAAATTCATCGTTCCACTGCAGTTTTAGGCATATGCCTTCTCTCTGTCTTTGGGCTTAGCGCATGTGGGAAGGCAGCCATGAGCAATACCGTCATACCAACTGTTTCAGATAAACCTGGAGTCGCACCAACCGTAACAGCGCCAACTGGGGCCGCCCCAACAACATTGGTTATAAAAGACATTTTCGAAGGCACTGGAGCGGCTGCGACAGCTTCATCAACCGTAACCGCGCATTACTTTCTGGAGTCATGGAAAGATGGAAAAGTAATTCAGTCGTCATGGGATCAAGGACCTGCCACATTCCCACTCTCAGGTGTCATACCGGGTTGGCAGCAAGGAATTCCCGGAATGAAAGTTGGCGGACGCAGATTGTTGATTGTTCCTCCAGCTCTAGGTTACGGAGCAAATGGAGCTGGTCCAATAGGACCGAATGAAACACTTATCTTTGTTGTGGATTTGGTCGCAGTTAAATAGAAGATTCATCTTCCGGTAAACCATAGGCGCCCTTTGATGGGCGTCTGCGTCGAAGTGGCGCACTTACACCCGGAGCTAACCTTCGTGCTTGAATGAGAAAACCAGTGTGAGCAATCATTCGATGATCTGGACGCACTGCGAGTCCTTCATGATGCCAACCTCTCACAAGTGATTCGCTGCTCTCTGGTTCAGTAAATCTTCCAGAACTCTTAATTGCTTCTGCTGTCACTGACAGTTGCGTTGTGGTGGCTACATACGCCAGGAATACACCCCCTGGATGCAGAACTTCATCGGCTAACTCAACGCATTCCCATGGCGAAAGCATGTCCAAAACAATTCGATCATATTTCTTGCTGCGGTCAGCATCCTGCACTGAGCCAACAGTTAGCGACCAGTTTGAAGGCAAACCTCTAAAATATTCCTGTACATTCCTTGTGGCGATTTCAGCAAATTCATCGCGTCGTTCAAATGAATCCACAGATCCTTCATGGCCAACGGCCCGAAGGAGTGAAATTGTAAGAGCGCCTGATCCAACTCCGGCTTCAAGAACATGAGTTCCGGGGGCAATATCTGCAAAACCAACAATAAGCGCAGCGTCTTTAGGATAAACAATTGTTGCGCCTCGAGGCATTGACAGAACAAAATCACCGAGCAATGGTTTGAAAGCCAGAAACTTTAAGCCCGCTGTTGTTTCAACAACTGAACCTTGAGGTAAGCCGACTACCTCATCGTGGACGAGCCAACCTTTATGGGTATGCCACTCCCCTCCCTCTTTAAGAGTGATGGTGTGCATTTTGCCTTTTGCATCGGTTAGTTGAACTCGATCACCATAGGCGAACTCGGGGGTCATTTTTCATCCTCAAACTGCATTGAAGTACTTCGCCTCTGGATGGTGCACGATAATTGCGCTAGTTGACTGCTCAGGGTGTAATTGAAATTCCTCAGAAAGCTCAACACCTATGCGTGCAGGATCAAGTAACTCGCAGAGCTGAACTTGTTGCTCTAGATCTGGGCATGCTGGATATCCAAATGAGTACCGTGACCCTCTATATCCTTGATCCAAAATTTCATTGATGTCTGGTGAATCTTCGGATCCAAAATTCAACTCTTGACGAATTCGAGCGTGCCAATGTTCTGCAAGTGCTTCGGTTAATTGAACAGATAGCCCATGAAGTTCTAAATATTCGCGGTAGTTGTTCGCTGCAAACAGCTTAGAAGTTGCCTCGCTCACGGATTGCCCCATAGTCACAATATGGAAGGCGACGGTATCGATCTCGCCTGACTCTTTACTGCGGTAAAAATCACTCAGGCAAAGTCTGCGATCACGCCTTTGGCGAGGAAAACTGAAACGTACTCTTTCTTTGCCCTTATCTGGGCCTTCATGATGCAAGATCACAAGATCATTTCCTTCGCTGTAACACGGGAAATATCCGTAAACGACTGCGGCATTTAGCCAACCATGAGATTGAACTTCATTAAGAAGACTACGAAGACGTGGGCGACCTTCAGTTTCGACCATCTTTTCGTACTCTCCTCGAGCTCCTTTCAGGCCCCATTGACCCATAAATAGAGCGCGCTCATCAAGCATTCCTAAATAATCGGCAAGGGCGATTCCTTTGACGATTCTTGAACCATAAAAGGGTGGATTTGGAAGTGAGTTGTTTGTTGCAACATCCGAACGTGCTGTATCGATAATGAGATCGCCCTCACCAATTACACCGCGGGTGCGAAAAGTTTTGCGCTCACGTAGCGCTGGTAGTTCAGCCCCCGGCACTCCACGCTTTATCCCCATCATGGAATCCATGAGCTTTAAGCCTTCGAAAGCATCCCTTGCGTAGCGAACGGTTCCTGGAAACATTTTTGCAAGGTCTTCTTCTACAAATGAACGAGTAAGTGCAGCCCCACCAAGAATAACTGGCCAGCGATCTGAAAGTCCCCTCGTGGTTAGCTCTTCGAGATTCTCCTTCATGATGACCGTTGATTTCACAAGAAGGCCACTTAGTCCCACTACATCTACATCGTTCTCTGCCGCTGCATCAATAATTTGATTGATCGTCTGCTTAATGCCGATATTAACTGTTGTGTATCCGTTATTAGAAAGAATGATGTCGACCAAGTTTTTTCCGATGTCATGAACATCTC
>DAIQAR010000023.1:0-16996 GCA_036781605.1 Candidatus Nanopelagicaceae bacterium | reverse complement strand
GTATAAATCTTGATGGCGTATTTGGTTTACTCACGAATGTTGCATGGACATCAGCGGGGCCTTGCTCGCTTATTGATTTTGAAAAGACCCGTACAAAATTACGTGCAGCGCATGGCAATGTCACGGTCTATAGCGTGGATAAGTTTCCGCGAATGGTTGACTATGTAATTCCAGATGGTGTGCGAATTGCAGATGCCGATCGCGTACGCCTTGGTGCATATCTCGCTTCTGGAACAACGATCATGCATGAAGGCTTTGTGAACTTCAACGCCGGAACACTTGGTAAATCAATGGTTGAGGGCCGTATCAGTGCGGGTGTTGTTGTCGGAGATGGCAGTGATGTTGGGGGCGGCGCGTCAATTATGGGAACACTCAGCGGCGGCGGAAAAGAAGTTATTTCTATAGGTGAACGTTGCTTGCTTGGCGCAAACTCTGGACTTGGAATTTCACTTGGTAATGACTGCGTTATCGAATCAGGCACTTACATCACTGCAGGTTCAAAAATCACTTTGCCTGATGGGAAAGTGGTAAAGGCCCGCGAGCTTTCTGGCGCGAACAACCTGATCTTTAGACGTAACTCTCAATCTGGAAACCTTGAAGTAGTTCCAAAGGTTGGTGGTTGGGACGGATTAAATTCTGTCTTGCACGCTAATTAGAGTTAGCTATCTCAAACCACGAAGACGGAATTTTTAACTTTACTTTAAAGTCTCCAATTGCAAGCTCTGAGGTTTTACCGGTGCTTGATATTGCATCAACGTTAATCGCGCTATTAGTTGAAGTGCGCCCAACGATTTTAAGTGAAAAGACATCAGGCAAATTAAAAGCCGCAGCGACATCTTTTTGAATAAGTACACGTTGCCAATGTGAGTAATAAGGATTAAGAAAAATATCTAAACTCCATGGGTCTGGAACACTCACTAAATAGGGCTGGCTGCTACCCCATACATCGGCGCTTTTTTGGGTTGTCCCAGCACTGGAAGCAAAGAAGTAAACAGAGATTGGTTTACCCTGGTAGTAAATCGCCAAACCAGTACCTCCATCAACACTTGTTGTATCAACCGCAGCCTTCCAATAGGCGCCAACAGTTTTCTCTGACTCTTTTGCATATCCAATATAGTTTTGATCATAAATTCCACTGTAGATATTGCAGTCACATTCTTTTCGTATAGTTCCAACTTTACTCAAGGCGTAAGTCCGTGATGCAATGGCTTGTGCCTGCAAAGCTGCTTGCAGGTATCTGGAAGGAATCTCACTTATTCCATATAAGTACTCGTTGTGAAGGTTCATTGTGTTGGTCACTTCAATCTTTGCTCCCACAAGCCTTAATTGAATGCTTCCGTATCGCAAGTTCATAATCCCTTGCGTTGTATTGACGGTAAGAACACCACTGAAATTTATTGTCCATAGTGAACTAGCGGGGAGGTTTTGTGGCGCTGCTTTTGGTGCAATTACTGCGAGTGAAATTCCTTGTGCGCCTGCTATAAAGCGAAGTGAGGAGGCAAACGGAACTTGCGCGATTCCGCCATCCCCTGAATTGACACTCCATGAAGTGGTTGGAATCGCTGCCGCTTTATCTACAACAAAAAGGGCAGAACTAACTTTATGAGCAATATTTACACGAATATTTGCGTTGTCTGGAACGGGAAGAACTTGCGTGCCAGGAAAGTAGTAATTAAGAATTTGGTTGGCGCTTTTTCCTTCCATTGCCTGTCCCTGCGCGCCAACCTGGCTAAGGCCAACGCCATGACCAAAACCTGAGCCGGTCAGAATAAAGTGATCTGGAAGAGAATCAGCGTGTGCTGCGTTTGGAGTTAAGATCAAAATGAGCGCAAGTAGTACTCGCTTCACTGCCTTACCAAATTCTTAGGTGATGTAAGAAAGCCCGCTCCCCACGAGAAATGCATAGTGGCTAATACTGCTGGCAACATCAATTTCTCCATAGGGGTTTTACCAATCACGATGGATCCTAGAAGATTTCCAAGCAAATACCCTGCAAGTGGCAAGAAATAGAGAGACCCAAAGAAGCTTCCTGCAATTAGGGAAATGAGGCAGGCAATTAAAGTTACGGGAGGCGCTAAATATCGAAAATTCACTGTTCCTTTATGGTTTCGTGTGACAGCACGGCGCCAGCGCCCATATTCAAAATATTGCTTGGCAAGAGCACGTAAATTTGGACGTGGTCTGTAAGTCACAACTAAATCTGGATCAAACCAAATAACTCCGCCATCCTGGCGCAACCTGAAATTTAATTCCCAATCTTGGGCACGCGTAAATCTTTCATCGTATCCACCAACTTTTTCAAGCTTAGATTTCTCAAATACACCTAAATAAACAGTATCGGTAGGACCAGCTTTCCCACCGGTATGAAAGCGAGAAGCACCGACACCAAGTGGTGAGCGCATTGCTGTCGCAACAGCATTCTCAAAGATATTCTGGCCAATGGCGTTCATGACCCCTCCGACATTTACCGCCTTGGTTTGACCCATCACAGCAACTGCATGAGATATGTATGTGGGAGAAATTTCTGCATGTCCATCAATTCTGCAGATGATTGAATATTTTGCATGAGCGATTGCGCGGTTAAGTCCTGTAGCAGTTCGCCCTGTTGGATTTTCAACGAGAACAATCCTTGGGTCCTTAGATGCAAGAGTCCGAGCTATTTCATTCGTGTTATCTGTTGATGGCCCCAAAGCCAAAATTACTTCCAGTGGACCTAAGTATTTCTGAGCCAAAATCGCACTTACGGAGTCCACAAGAAAGCGCTCTTCATTAAGGATTGGCAACACTACCGAGACGCCGGTAGCGGCTTCTGTGATGGGTTTGCCAGAATTTATGCTCATACATTGCACACATTACTGTTTCTCCCGACTACTATCGGGGCAATGGCACTAAAAATCTCTGTGATTGGCACCGGATACCTCGGTGCTACCCATGCTACATGCATGTCCAGCCTCGGATTTGAGGTTGTTGGCGTGGATGTTGATGCCTCCAAGATCGCATCTTTGAATGCAGGAACTATCCCATTTTATGAACCTGGTCTAGAAGAACTTCTTGCGCAAGAAGTAAAAAGTGGTCGTCTAACTTTCTCTTCAGATTTTGGTGCCATCAAAGACTGTGATGTTCACTTTATCTGCGTAGGAACCCCCCAGGTGAAAGATGGGCTCGCTGCAGATCTCACCTATGTCAATGGAGCCCTTGATTCGATAGCAAAAATTATTAAAGATGGCTCGCTCGTTGTCGGTAAATCAACTGTGCCAGTCGGCACTGCAGCAGCACTTCGTGAGCGACTTCTAAAAATTAATCCAAAGCTAGATTTAGCCTGGAATCCAGAATTCTTGCGTGAAGGTTTTGCAGTAGAAGACACACTTAAACCAAACCGCCTTGTCGTAGGTGTCACAAATAGTAAAGCAGAGGAAACTTTAAGGCAGGTATATGCAAAAAGCTTATCTGAGCAAACACCCTGGGTGGTTGCAGACCTTCCTACTTCTGAACTTGTAAAAGTTGCTGCAAATTCATTCCTGGCCACAAAGATCTCCTTTATTAATGCGATGGCTGAAATCTGTGAGGCTGCAGGTGGAGATGTCACGGTTCTTGCAAAAGCCATCGGATACGACCCACGTATTGGAAATAAATTCCTGCAAGCAGGAATTGGATTTGGTGGAGGATGTCTACCAAAAGATATACGAGCATTTATGGCACGTGCGCAAGAGCTCGGAGCAGAGCAAGCAGTTGAATTCCTCAGGGAAATTGATTCGATCAATATGCGTGCTCGAGCACGTGTTATTGAATTAGTCCGTAAAGACTTAAGTGATGACTTGCGCGGCAAGAAAATTGCTGTGTTGGGTGCCGCCTTTAAACCAGATAGTGATGATGTGCGCGACTCCCCAGCGCTTGATATCGCAGTGCAAATTCAAGCCGCAGGCGCTGATGTAACCATCCATGATCCTAAAGCAATACCAAATGCGCAGAAGAAATTCCCTGTGCTTAAATTTGCTGACTCCATAGAAAAATGTGTTACAGGCGCTGAGTTGGTTTTACATTTAACAGAGTGGAAGATTTACCGGGAAATCGATCCAGCGGCGCTTATTAAGCTCGTAAAGAATCCAATTCTGATTGATGGGCGAAATGCACTCGATCGAAGCGAATGGCGAAAAGCTGGATGGCATGTCAGAGCGCTAGGTCGCTCAGACTCCGCAATTTAAAAACCAGTACGTGTATTTCTCTTTGCATTTAGGGTTTTGCCTTTTTCAAGAGATCCTTTACGGGCGCTCTCCATTAATTCAGCTACTTTTGACGAGACCTTTGAATCATTGATTCCCAAAATTCTTGCTGCAAGTAAACCAGCGTTCTTTGCATTGCCGACACCTACCGTTGCAACAGGAATGCCTGCTGGCATTTGAACAATTGAAAGTAGTGAGTCCATACCATCTAAAACTTTGAGTGGAACTGGCACACCGATGACTGGAAGAGTTGTTGCCGCAGCGACCATTCCAGGTAAATGAGCAGCGCCTCCGGCGCCAGCAATAATTACTTTGTATCCAGCTTTTGCCGCGCCGTGAGCAAATTCCAACATTTCATCCGGTGTGCGGTGGGCGCTAATAACATCGACATTAAAGCTAATTCCACACTCTTCAAGAACGATTGCTGCCTCTTGCATAACCGGCCAGTCAGAATCTGAACCCATAACAATTGCGACTTCTTTATTACTCATCGATCGCTCCTGTCATGTAGTCAACCGCGTGGGAAACTTCAGACCTTAATTGTACGAGATCATCACCGATCATGGTTACGTGACCAACTTTGCGCCCTGGGCGCATTTCCTTCATGTACTGATGGATTTTGAGTTTTGGGCTCCGAGCCATGAGGTGTAAATATGGCGGATATAAATCTTTGCTTTTATCAGTCTGTATCCCAATGACATTGCCCATAACTGCCCAATTCGCTACAAGTGATGTATCGCCAAGCGGCAGATCTAGGACTGCACGCAAATGCTGTTCAAATTGACTCGTGACTGACCCTTCAATACTCCAGTGTCCAGAGTTATGAGGCCTGAGTGCAAGTTCATTAACAATGAGTTCGCCGTTAACAACAAAAAGTTCTACAGCCATTACTCCGACAAGATCGATACCTTGAGCGATCGCTAAAGCAATATTTTCTGCCTGAATAGCAAGATCTTCATTGATATCTGGAATAGGAGTGATTGTTTGAGTACAAATTCCATTTGTTTGTACAGTGAGGGTTGGTGCCCATGTTGCTGCCTGTCCATGAGTAGATCTAGCTACCATAACCGCAATCTCGTAATCAAAGTTAAGCTTCTCTTCAAGTAATAGTGTTTGGCTTGCCTCGCTATGTAACTTCTCTAACGCCGATTGATCTGCAATAACAAAAACACCTCGTCCGTCATAACCTCCGGTAGGTGTCTTTGCAATGAGCGGAAATTTGAGTGGAGTTGTCCCACCGTCATAACTTGACCACTCTGGATTTGGAAGTTTTAGCTCGCTCATCTTCTGCCGCATGAGTAACTTATTCTGGCTATATATAAATGAAGTAGAACTTGGAAATACTTTTACTCCGGCCTTTTCCATCGCTGCAATTGTTTTGGCAGGTACCTGTTCATGCTCAAAAGTAACAACATCACACTTCTTAGCCCAGGCAAGGACTGCTGCTTCATCATTTAGGTCAATGACTACATAGGGCGCAACTTGTGCTGCGCTATCTGAAGATGAATTAGCCAGGAGCGAAAGTTCAATTCCAAGATCAACTGCAGCTGGAACCATCATTCGGGCAAGTTGTCCTGCGCCAATTACACCAACTTTAGGGAAGCTCACTGGCCAGAGTTTATCGAAAGATGGACAATGTCTCCTACCGTGATTACATCTCCTGATTCCAGGAGTAACTCTCCATCTTCCCCAATGCCCTTTGCCTTGCCAAATATCTCATCGCCGCTTGGCAAGAGTGCTTTAACATCATGGCCGATGGTTGCTGATAGCGCTCGATAAGGGGCTTTAAATTCTGAGCCAAGTAGCCAATTCTCAAAGTTGTCTTGAAACCTTCGCAAAATCGCTGCAAGTAAATTATTACGGTCTATCTCAAGGCCAGAGGTAATAAAAATAGAGGATGCAGTATCAACTGGTAACTCATCAACTTGCGTACTGACATTGATCCCTATTCCAACAATGATTCCATCTTTATGTCTTTCACATAAAATCCCTGCAATTTTTCCTGAAGCAGAAATTAGATCGTTGGGCCATTTAGTTTGATAGTCGCGAGTTGAGGTAACTTCATTAATAGTTTGAGCAACACTTAATCCAGACAGAAGAGGAATCCATCCCCATGAATCTTTTCTCTCGGGTTTGATGTAAAAGGAAAAGAGAAGAGCTACATGTGGATCTGATTCAAATGAACGATCCAGTCGACCTCTGCCTGCGCTCTGAAACTCAGTCACTACGCAGTCGCCGTTACTGACGAGTTCGGTTTTTAACTCATCTTGAGTTGATGAAGTCTCTGAAAGTACGCGTACTCGCCAGTAATTAGAACCAAGTGCACGCGTAATTTTTTCTTCATCAAGTGATGCCCGTATCACTCACACCCACTTCGCTAGTAAAGTACTCACGTGACTGACTCAACAAATACTACCGCCGGCAAGATCAAAGACTTAAAGGCACGCCTTGAAAAGGCGCACACAAGTGGAAATGACGCTGCAATTCAAAAGCGCCATGACGCTGGCAAGATGACAGCGCGCGAACGTATCGAAAAACTTGTTGACCCAGATTCGTTTGTTGAATTCGATGCATTTGCCACACATCACTCAGACAAATTTGGCATGGATAAGTCTCATCCATACGGGGATGGCGTTGTGACCGGTTATGCAACGATCGACGGAAGAACAGTTGCTTTATCATCGCAAGATTTTATGATTTTTGGTGGATCACTTGGTGAGACCATGGGTAAGAAGATTGTGAAAGTCATGGACTTTGCCCTCAAGAGTGGAATTCCACTGATCAGCCTAAATGACTCTGGTGGTGCACGCATTCAAGAAGGCGTTGCATCGCTAAGTCAGTATGGAGAAATTTTCAAGAGAAATGTTCGCTCATCTGGTGTCATTCCACAGATCTCGGTAATTCTTGGACCATGTGCTGGTGGAGCTGTTTACTCTCCGGCTATTACAGATTTCACCATCATGGTGGATCAAACATCTCATATGTTTATTACAGGCCCAGATGTCATTAAAGCCGTTACAGGCGAAGAAGTTGGCATGGAAGAACTTGGTGGAGCAAATACACATAACGCCAAGACAGGTAACTCCCATTATTTAGCAGAAAATGAAGATGCAGCACTTGAGTATGTAAAGGCTTTGCTCTCATTTTTGCCAAGCAATAATCTAGATGATGCACCCGTTCTTCGTCCTACTGAATCACAAGATGTCTCCCCTTCAGATAGGGCACTTGACTCTTTGATTCCAGATAATCCAAATAAGCCATATGACATGCGAATTTTGGTTGAAGCAATACTCGATGAAGCAGATTTCCTTGAAGTACATGCACTCTTCGCTCCCAATATCTTGGTTGGGTTTGGAAGAATCGAAGGAAAGTCCGTTGGAATCATTGCCAACCAGCCCCAGCACTTCGCGGGAACGCTAGACATAGATGCCAGCGAAAAAGCAGCTCGTTTTGTTCGCACCTGTGATGCTTTTGGAATCCCAGTTGTAACTCTTGTAGATGTACCTGGTTTCTTGCCTGGTACAGAGCAAGAATGGAACGGAATCATCCGCCGGGGAGCAAAGCTTATTTATGCCTACGGTGAAGCATCTGTTCCACTTATCACCGTTATTACACGAAAAGCATATGGCGGTGCTTACATCGTTATGGGTTCAAAACATTTAGGCGCAGATATCAACCTTGCGTGGCCTTCTGCGCAAATCGCCGTTATGGGAGCGCAAGGCGCCGTAAACATTCTTCACCGTAAAGAGATCGCAGAAAAGCCAGCGAAGGCTACTGAACTAGTAGCCGAGTATGAGGAAGAGTTGCTCAACCCTTACATTGCTGCAGATCGTGGATTCATCGATGCAGTTATTGAGCCGCACACCACGAGATCACAAATCACCAAGGCACTCGTTGCTCTTGCTAATAAGCGCGTTGATCTTCCTACCCGTAAGCATGGAAACATTCCTCTCTAATGGCACACAATGACGGATTCCCCCGCGAGTTTAAAAAACTCGGCTTCACAATCCATAGTGGTACTCCTACCCCTAATGAACTATTAGCACTTTCACGCGCCATTGATCAAATAAAGATGAATCAAAATCCAGGAAAGAAATACAGAAGCTCTTGGGCACGGTTAAAGATTGCCAATTCACTTCCAAAACGTTGGGGAACTACTGCCTCATGAGTAAACGAATAATTCTTGCTTCAGCCTCACCCTCTCGTAAGCGCTTACTTGAGTCTGTTGGAATCACACCTGAAATTATTGTAAGCGGGGTTGATGAAGAGACTCCCGAGCTTCTTACTTTGCCACCAGCAGAATTAGTTATTGCCCTGGCAATATTAAAGGCCCATACAGTCCATCAGAAAAATAAGGGAGTAAGTAGCGCCCTCATTATTGGATGCGATTCCACATTTGAATTTAATGGCCAATCTCTAGGAAAGCCTGGGAGTGCTGAGAATGCTATTGAGCGCTGCCGAATGCTCAGTGGTAAAAGTGGCTACTTGCATACTGGTCACAGTGTTATTGATACTGATCAAGGAATTGAAGTTTCAGATATCTCCACCTCGAAGGTAACCTTCGCAAAGATGAGCGAAGAAGAAATTCAGGATTATGTTGATAGTAAAGAGCCATTAGAAGTTGCAGGAGGATTTACTTTAGATGGCCTAAGTGCCCCGTTTATTACACACATTGAGGGTGACCCCAGTGGAATCATTGGACTTTCACTTCCAACCCTCCGAAAAATTACTATTAACCTAGGGCTCAAATGGTCTGATGTGTCTCCGGTGAAGGCAACACGATGAGTAAGAAGATATCCGCAGTACTCATAGCAAACCGTGGAGAAATTGCTGTTCGAGTCGCTCGTGCATGCCGGGATCACGGTGTGAAATCAATAGCAATTTATTCAGATGAAGACCGCAACTCTCTCCATGTCGCTACAGCTGATGAGGCCTACGCACTTAATGGATTATCTGCTGCTGAAAGCTATCTTGACCAAGCTAAAATTTTAAAGATTGCCAAAGACGCAGGAGCTGACGCAATTCACCCTGGTTATGGCTTCTTGTCTGAAAATGCCGAGTTTGCAGAGCGTGTTATTCAAGCAGGTCTTGTATGGATTGGTCCTCCTCCCGCTGCAATTCGTGCGCTGGGTGACAAAGTTTCTGCTCGCAAGATCGCAGCAAAAGTTGGGGCACCGCTTGTCGCTGGTACTGCAGATCCAGTTGATTCACCTGATGAAGTAATTGAATTCGCTAAAAAACATGGTCTGCCTGTTGCAATTAAAGCAGCACATGGAGGTGGAGGCCGCGGTCTTAAAGTTGCCTTCACATTGGAAGAAATTCCAGAACTTTTTGCCTCTGCTGTCCGTGAAGCAATTGCAGGATTTGGTCGAGGCGAGTGCTTTGTTGAGCGTTATCTCGATAAACCTCGCCACGTTGAGACACAGTGCCTAGTTGATTCACATGGCAATGCCGTTGTTGTCAGCACACGCGATTGCTCACTTCAACGTCGTCATCAAAAACTTGTGGAAGAAGCCCCGGCTCCATTTCTCAGCGATGCACAGGTCAAACAGTTATATGACTCCAGTAAAGCGATCATGCGTGAGGTTGGTTATGTTGGCGCTGGTACATGTGAATTCTTGGTAGGAAAAGATGGGACGATCTCATTTCTTGAGGTAAATACCCGCCTGCAAGTTGAACACCCGGTCAGTGAAGAAGTAACCGGTTTAGATCTAGTTCGTGAACAACTCAAGATTGCTTCAGGTGACAAGATAAGCCCTATTGATCCAGTTATTCGTGGCCACAGTATTGAATTTAGAATTAATGGTGAAGATCCAGGAAATGGCTTCTTGCCTTCACTTGGAACAATTACAAAGTGGGAAGTTCCTTCAGGACCTGGCGTACGAATCGATGCGGGATTCGATCATGGCCACACTATTGGTTCACATTTTGATTCATTACTCGCAAAGTTAATCGTGACTGCGGCAACTCGAGAAGAGGCAATTGAAAGAGCTCGTAGAGCGCTTCGTGAGTTTGATATTGGTGGCCTTGCAACTGCTCTTCCTTTCCATCGGGCAATTGTGAATGACCCTAATTTCACCAAGGATTTTAAGGTCTATACAAGCTATATAGAAAATGAATTCAAAAACGAAATTGAGCCGTTCTCCTATAAGCAGGGAGTTGCAGAATCCCATGCTGCATCTCAAAAAGTTGTTGCCGAAGTCAATGGGCACCGCTTTGAAGTAGTTGTCCACTCAGAAGAGAAGGGCGATAAGCGTCACAAGATTAAGAGCAATGTCCTAGGTAAATCGACAGGAAATACCCTGAATAGTCCGATGCAGGGAACTGTAGTGAAAATTGTTAAGGCCAACGGTGATCGTGTTGAGGCCGGCGATCTCATAGTTGTTCTCGAGGCCATGAAAATGGAACAACCGCTTATTGCTCATAAAGCAGGAACTGTTGCTAAATTACAAATTGGTGTCGGCCAAACTGTTTCCAGTGGTGAAACTCTCTGCGTAATTGACGATGAGTAACTCTCTCACCTCTGGAACTCGTTTACTGCTTTAGCTGATCCAAGTGACCAACGCGGTGATTGGTCGTGAGTTCTAAAATTTCACTCAATGTGAGTTTTCCTCGTTCAGCATGAATGCCAGTCCGATTCCAATCTTGTGGAGCAACCTGCTTGAGTATGTCGACCATGTGGGCACATGAGGCTTCGATGGCCGCAATCGAAAGATCCACACTACGTCCTGGATAGTGCAGCGCTGTTGGAAAAATTTCTTCATCAAACGGAACTATTGCTGGGCTATCAACACTAAGTACGTTAAGCAAGCGCACTGCAAAATGCGCATCCGAATCTGCCATATGGTGAATCACGTATGCGTGTGACCACTCTCCTTCTTTTGGAGAAGTATTCACTTTATCTGGCGAAATGGCTCGTGCATAGCTGCAGAATTCTTTAGTTGCTGCCTCAAACTGGTGAAGTATCTCTTTTGTCATACCTAGATAATACTCATGGATATACAGATTTGATAAGGGGCAACAATGAATTACCCCCTAGGGATTAAACCCACCTTGTTATAAACATCAGCAAGAGTCTTATCGGCAACAGCTTCTGCCTTTTGTGCCCCTGCTTTTAGAATCTGTTCCAAATGAGATCTATCATCAAGTAACTCAAGAGTCTGCTTGCGAATAGGTGCTAAGTAGTTTGTCACTACTTCAGCAACAGCTCCCTTGAAATCACCATAGCCTTTTCCTTCAAATTCTTTCTCAACATCAGAAATCTTGCTTCCGGAGAGTGCTGAGTAAATTGTGAGTAGATTTGAGATTCCTGGCTTTTCTTTCTCATCAAATTTAATTTCTCGCCCTGTATCAGTTACCGCACTTTTGATCTTCTTTGTATTTACTTCCGGTGTTTCCAAAATTTCAATAAGACCAGACAGGGAGTCAGCAGATTTACTCATCTTTGATGTGGGATCTTGAAGATCATAAATCTTTGCACCGGCTTTGAGAATATAGCCCTCAGGGATTGTGAAAGTTTGTCCATATGTGGAGTTAAACCTCTGCGCAAGATCACGACTCAGTTCAATATGTTGGCGCTGATCTTCACCAACTGGAACTTGGTTTGCTTGGTAAAGTAAAATATCTGCCGCCATCAACATTGGATATGTGAAAACTCCAACGCCTATACGCTCATTGCCAACTTTTTGGGATTTATCTTTGAACTGAGTCATTCGGCTTGCTTCACCAAATCCAGTCAAGCATTCCATTACCCAAGCTAATTGATTATGAGCAGGAACATGTGATTGAACAAAAAGTGTGCAGTGATCTGGATTAAGTCCCAGGGCTATAAGTTGGGCTACCGAAGTCAAAGTATTTTGCTGTAATTCTTTTGGATCAGGAGATGATGTCAGCGCGTGTAAATCTACGACGCAGTAAAAAGCGTCATGGGTGTTTTGTAGTTCAACCCATTGCTTTACCGCGCCTAGATAATTGCCCAGGTGGAATGAGCCATTGGTTGGCTGAATACCTGAAAGGACTCGATCTTTACTCACGGGGCTTATCTTCCCATTCCATGCGTGAGATGAGTAACTGACCTGCCCGCTTTCCTTCAATAGATAAAACTTTAATCCGAGCAGTTGCAAGTGAAATCACATCGTTGACCTGTGCAAGCCTGCCAAGTGAGTGCATAACGTACCCACCAACCGTTTCATAGGGCCCATCAGGTATTTCAATGCCAGTCTGTTCCTTGAGGTCTTCTAGTGAAATAAGTGCGTCTACCTCGAAATCTCCAGACCGTGCCTGAGCTGTAACTTCAGTGGACAAGGTGTCGTACTCATCATGGATATCACCAATAAAACATTCGACGATGTCTTCGAGCGTGATGATGCCATCTGTTCCGCCGTATTCGTCTAAAACTATTGCAAGGTGGGCTCTACGTGCTCGCATCTCGGTAAGTGCCGGCAACACTCCTTTGGTGCCCGGAAGAAAGATGACAGGGCGCATGATTTCAAAAATCGACTTGGATAATTCAGAATCTTGAAGGTTCAAGAGGTCTCGTACATGGATGAAGCCAACCACTTCGTCGCTACTTCCGCGTGTGATTGGGTATCGAGAGTGGGCAGTAGTTTTTGCTTCTATCATTGCTTCTTTAATAGTTAGCGCAGCATCAAGAAAATCAACTTCGATTCTTGGAACCATAATTTCATGAAGTGATAGATCGCCGGTTTCAAAAACGTCTTCAACGATATCTCGTTCTTCATCTGAAAGCGCAGCATGGCCCGTGACCATATCAACGAGTTCGGCTTCGCTAATTTCACTTCGAACTTCGTGTGATTTCACGCCAAAGAGTCGAACAATTACATCGGTTGATTTAGAAAGTAGCCAGATTGCAGGTCTAAATATTTCAGCAATTCGATCAATAATTGGAGCTGATGCGAGCGCAATCTTCTCGGTGCGATACAGCGCTAATCGCTTTGGGACTAACTCTCCAAAGACTAATGAAACATAAGCAATTATCAGAGTGAGTCCAACTAAAGAAAGAGCTGTGCTAAGGGTGTGAGAAAGTCCCCATTCTTCAAGTTGTGGAATAACAAAAGATGAACCTAATCTTTCAGAGCCAAGTGCTGCCGAGAGAAATCCACAAAATGTCACTCCGACTTGCGCTGCTGCTAAAAAACGATTGGGATTCTTTGTTAACTTTGCAAGACGCGCTGTCCGACTTACTCGAACCCCACTTGCCTGCATCTGACGCAGCTGTGACTCTCTGAGAGATATCAGGGCAATCTCAGCGGCCACAAATAGACCTGCCACCACGATAAAGAGCAGCACAAGCCCGATATCTAGAAACAGGACCCCCAGGCTGGCTATGTGCGTATTCACACTCACAAGGGTATCGGCTAATCTTTACCTACCTTAAGACTTCCGTCTGAGGTGCTTTACCTTCATCCAACGGATCGTCGGGCACGTACCGCCCGGAGAAGGAGTGAATAACTCATGGCATCAGTCGTATTTGAAAACGCATCACGGATCTACCCGGGCACAACCAAGCCGGCTGTAGACAAATTAAATCTCACAGTAAATGACGGGGAGTTCCTCGTACTTGTTGGCCCATCTGGCTGTGGAAAATCAACGTCATTACGCATGCTTGCAGGTCTTGAAGAAGTAGATGGCGGAGCTATCCGTATTGGTGACCGCGACGTTACCCATGTCGCCCCAAAAGATCGCGATATCGCGATGGTCTTCCAGTCATACGCTCTTTATCCGCATATGTCAGTTGCAGAAAACATGGGCTTTGCTCTGAAAATCGCTGGCATCGATAAAGCCGAACGCGATCGCCGAGTACTAGAAGCCGCAAAGCTCCTTGATCTTGAAGATTATTTAGATCGCAAGCCAAAGGCACTTTCTGGTGGACAACGCCAACGTGTTGCTATGGGACGAGCAATCGTTCGTGAACCGCAAGTGTTCTTGATGGATGAACCACTATCAAACCTTGATGCAAAGCTTCGTGTGGCTACTCGCACACAAATTGCTGCGCTTCAACGTCGTCTGGGAATTACAACTGTCTACGTCACCCACGATCAAGTTGAGGCAATGACTATGGGAGACCGTGTTGCGGTTCTCAAAGATGGTGTGCTGCAACAAGTTGATACACCTCGTAATCTTTATGACAATCCAGTCAATGCATTCGTTGCTGGCTTCATTGGCTCACCTGCGATGAACCTCTTGACTGTTCCAGTTTCAGGCGGACAAGCACTCCTTGGTAATCTAAAGGTTGCAGTGCCAGCAAGTTCTGGTTCACAAGTAACTGTTGGTGTTCGTCCAGAAGGTTTCACGCCTTCTTCATCTGGCTTTGATGTTCTAGTTGAAGTAGTTGAGGAACTCGGTTCTGATGCTTTTGTGTATGGAAAGCCAGTAGATCCATCAGTGAAGTTTGCAAATGTCACAGATGAAGGCGCTCAAATCATTGTTCGCTGGGATCCAAAGAATCCGCCAAAGGCTGGCGCGACAGTAACTGTTGAAGCTAATCCTTCAGCGATTCACTTCTTTGACGCTGCAACAGGAGTTCGAATTAACAAATAGTAGTTAATGTAAAAAAACCCCAAGCGTCAACGCTCGGGGTTTTTTAATGCTCTATCTATGCAAGTGCTTTTTGAAGATTCTCATCAATGGCAGCTAAGAAATCTTGGGTATTTAGCCATGGAGAATCTTTTGAAATCAAGAGTGCTAAGTCCTTTGTCATCTTGCCCGACTCAACGGTTTGAACACATACAGACTCGAGAGTCTGGACAAATTGAGCAAGCTCGGCATTGTTATCCAACTTTGCTCTGTGTGCTAAACCCTGCGTCCAAGCAAAGATCGATGCAATTGGGTTAGTTGAAGTCTGCTTACCTACCTGATGATCACGATAGTGACGTGTGACAGTTCCATGCGCAGCTTCTGATTCAACGATCTTTCCATCTGGAGTTGTGAGAACTGATGTCATTAAGCCGAGTGAGCCATAACCTTGTGCGACGGTATCTGACTGCACATCTCCGTCGTAGTTCTTACATGCCCAGACATAGCCACCTTCCATGCGAAGTGACATAGCAACCATGTCATCAATGAGGCGGTGTTCATACCAAATCCCAGCCGCATCAAATTTTGTCTTGAATTCAGCATCGAAGATCTCTTGAAAGATATCTTTGAAACGACCGTCATACGCCTTCAGGATTGTGTTTTTGGTTGAGAGGTAAACCGGGAATTTGCGACTAAGGCCATAGTTTAAAGAGGCACGAGCAAAGTCACGAATAGAGTCATCGAGGTTGTACATTGCCATTGCAACACCGGAACCAGGGAAATCAAAGACTGTATGTTCAATTGGAGCAGTTCCATCTTCAGGAACAAAGGTCATTGTCAGCTTGCCTTTGCCAGGAACTCTAAAATCTGTGGCCCTGTACTGATCACCAAATGCATGGCGACCAATAACAATTGGCTTACTCCAGTGAGGGACTAAACGTGGAACGTTAGAGATGATAATCGGCTCACGGAAGATCACTCCACCCAAGATGTTGCGGATTGTGCCGTTAGGCGACTTCCACATTTTTTTAAGTCCGAATTCTTCAACGCGTGCTTCATCTGGAGTAATAGTCGCGCACTTAATTCCAACTCCATGCTTTTGAATAGCATGAGCTGAATCAATAGTTACCTGATCATCGGTTGCATCACGATTTTCTATACCCAAATCATAATATTCAAGGTTTACATCTAGATAAGGCAAGATCAACTTATCTTTGATGAACTGCCAGATAATTCGGGTCATCTCATCGCCATCTAGTTCAACAACCGTGCCAGTAACTTTAATTTTGCTCATTAGAGTTCCTTCACATCACTTTGCTTAGCGCGAACTGCTTCTGCGGCAACCTTCAAAGCATCGACTTCACTGTCTGTCAGCTTTGTTTCTACAACTTCTTGTACCCCTGAGCGTCCAATCTTGGCTTCAACACCAAGGTAAACACCCTTAATTCCATATTGACCATCGACCCATGCACATACAGGCATGATCTCTCCTGAATCTTCAATAACAGCCTTTGCCATACGAGCTGCTGCTGCAGATGGTGCGTAGTAAGCAGAACCAGTTTTTAGAAGCGCAACTACTTCAGCGCCACCATTACGTGTGCGATCAACAAGGTCTGCAATTTCTGCTTCAGATAGAAGTGAAGTCAGCGGCTTACCGCCAACAGAGCAGCGACTTGGGACTGGAACCATTGTTTCTCCATGTGAACCCAATGTGAGTGTCTTAACCGAGGCAACTGGCACTGCAAGCTTTTCAGCGACAAAGTTAGTGAAGCGAGCTGTATCTAGCATCCCTGCTTGGCCCATTACTTGGTTATAGGGGAATTTAGTTGCAATTTGAGTCAGGGCAGTCATTTCATCGAGCGGATTAGAAACCACGATGATGACTGCTTTAGGTGAGTGCTTGGCAATATTCTCAGCAACCCCACGAACAATTCCAGCGTTGACTCCAATGAGGTCCATGCGTGACATGCCTGGTTTACGTGGAAGGCCTGCGGTAATGACGACCACATCCGAATTGGCAGTTGCTTCATATCCAGCGCCATTTGGTGTTGTTGTCGCCCCAATAATTTTTGTTTCAAAACCTTCAATAGCCCGAGATTGATTCATATCAAGAGCTAGGCCTTCAGATTTACCTTCGAGAATGTCAGTGAGGACGACGGTATTAAAGATGTCATATTCGGCTAAACGCAGCGCAGTCGTAGAACCGTAGAAACCTGCTCCGACTACTGTGACTTTTCCTG
>DAIQAR010000022.1:0-17113 GCA_036781605.1 Candidatus Nanopelagicaceae bacterium | reverse complement strand
TACCATCGCCAAGACGTTTAGCAAGAGCAAGCGCTTCAACATACTTCTGGTTGTAGAGCGTCATCATGTCGGTCTCGCCCTTCATGAAAGTGTAAGCCTCAACGAGAGAGCCGTAAAGAAGTACGGTATCAAAGTTGTCGCCAAGCCAAGAAGTGCCAGACGGGTTATTGGTTGTATCCGCGATAGAAACAGGATAATAGTAATAATGCAGCTCGGCAGTATAAGCAGCATCAGGAGTAGGGCCCATGATGAAAGAGAGCTCATTTGTCACTCCGCTACCGTTAACAGTTGGGCCAAACAAAGCGTAATACTGAGGTGTTCCGTAAGCAATTGGATTTCCATACACTTCACGAATGAAGTTAACATCTTTATTAAGTAAGTACAGGAAATTGCCCTGAAAATTCACACTGCCAGACACAGCGCCTGATAATGGTAAATTCAAAGTGATTACAAGCCCATTGATGTTGGTAACTGTTGCACCGTTTGGAATATTTGTACCAGATACAATCTGTCCAAGCGCTACGTTGGTGTTTGAGCCAATCGTGATGGTATAAGTACCAGACGTGCCTGTAGCGGTGGTCGTTGTGTTTTGATAAATAGCCAGCGAGTAAGGCGCCAAAAAGTCCGTAGGAGCAGATAAATACTGGCTGTACTGCGTGATGTTACCCGTCACGTTTTTGCGCAAAGACGGGAACTGTACCGAGTTGTAAATGCGTTGCTCAGCTTGCTCAACAAACGTAGGAATATCCGCTACGAAAGTAGTCTCGTAGTTTTGTGTGTAATCCTGTATCAGTTGTTTAAGCTGAGTGTAATTCACGCCATTGGTCCTCTAGCCATCACGCCACGTTCAGCAGCTCCGGTACCACGAATCTTGATGCCGTCAGTCTTAGCGGGCTCATTGCCAGCAGACTTACTGATTCCGCCAATAGACATATCTAGTGTGTCAGCTTTACTGCGGTTTGCCCTAGCGTCTAAATCAAGTGCGGCTTCTTTATAACGACCGGCATACTGTTCTGCTGGGCCGTTATCAGAGTTTTTACCTTGATGAATAGCTGGGCTATTCTTTTTTGTAGGTTTGATTTGAGTAGCCATCATTTGCTCCCAGGTTTTTGGTTGTGAGCGCGAGCCAAATTGCGGCCAACAGCTCTCATGGCTTTACCAGTGACGCCACCCTTGGCCATCTTGTGGATTTTGCCACCCTTCTTGAGTTTGCTCAAGTCGGTGTGCTTGCCGGGATGCTCTTGTTTATCGTGCATACCAAAAGCCTTCTTGATCAGCTTCTTGTCTTCTTGAATATCGTCATGTTTAGCCATTTTTAGCTCCTACGTTGTAACTATTGTAACTGTACCCACTTGTACGTTTGGAATCAAATAGTTTTGCGTCAAAACTGCATCAAAACTACTGGCTCCGCCAACTGGATTCCAACCCCACTGAAAAACTCTACTACCGCCGCCAATACTTCCATCAGCAGTCACGCCAGAAGCGTAATAGGTGGTGTCAGGGCGCGGATCTCGCAGTCCTTGTGGGTCATCTACAGGGTACATGCCCAATTGCAACTGAGGCTGATCTGGGTCCCAGCAAGAGGGGCATACCAATATGTTGTAATTCTTGGTTTTAATGATCTCTTTTCTTAAAACCGTCAACTTATATTGGAACCCACAACGATCACATTCCGCAATCGCATTCTTACCAGAGGCAAACCTGTTGCCCATGATCAGTAACTCCCGCCTATGTACATCCTGCGTGGCACAAAACGCACCGCTGCCTTTTCATGATCTTCACCAGCTGCCAATTCCCAAGCCTCATCGTATTGAGACTTCAAAATTGGTAATCTTTCCAGCGCATTTGGTACTTTTAACGCCATGTAATAGGACAATCCAGCCACTAAGCATGGAACAAATCTAAATGGCACGTCAGCAATATTAGTACCGCCACCCATATCCTGTACTCGGCGCATTCTCCAGTACACAAACTGGTAAACCTGCGATGAATCAGGGGTTGGCCATACGGTAATACTGTTCTTTTGCGACAAAATGACCGCAATACCAGCGTTGTGCGTAGCAGCCGTGGTATTTCCTTGACCGCGAGTGCAGTTCAAGAGGTAAGCAGGGTTGCCATTCGCAGCTGGCTGGAGTTCGTTGTACCCAATCAGCTCGGAATCGAGCTTAATAAAACCAGCATTTGGTAGTCCATTGAGGGTACTAACGGCAATCGAGGTGTCCGTTGTGCCGACTGCGGAATATACAGTCGCAGCAGTGACTTGATCATTGGCTGAAAGGCGCTGAATCCATACTTGGATGGGGCGACCTTGAATAAGTTTGTTGGGGATGGTCGCATAAGTAGAAACACTGATGCGTGTAATTGTCAAATCGGCCTGATTATTGGCCACGTTTTGCTGAGTTCTGATGACGTGCTCAAGCAAATCAACTGTATCGTCAGGCAATGCGTATGTGGGCTGTCCGGGAACCAATGTAATGGCGTCTTGCTCAAACGTCCACATGTTGATGCCACGGTTGGCCCAATCGGCAAAGAGTAAATTCAATGACCGACGGGCCGTCCTAACATCATATCCCGAACGGGATTCGCCACCACAACGCTCAAAAGCCTCCTCGACTAACTCGGGAAGCTGTAGATTGAACGCTGCAACGCCGGATGTTGTTGCCATTTACTTGTCTTCAGTGGCATTAATGCCAGCAGTTACTTCCGCAGGTGCTTCAACAGCAGCAGGAGCAGGATCAACAGCGACAACAGGTGCAGGAGTCTCAACGACAGGTTCATTGGCTTTGCTCATAAAAGCAGCAAACTTTTCTAAGAGTTTGTGCTCGTAACCAGAAATAGAATGTCCGGCTTCGCTTAAAAAACTAACGATTTCATTTTTCATTTTGCGGCTTTCATATTGTCAATTAAGTTGGGGTATGGACGCCCTGCCTTTTTGGCCGATGCTTTCGCGGCAGCTTTCTTTGCAGGGCTCAGCTTTTTGTGTTTTTTCTTGGGGTTTGGTGTATCCCACACCGCGCCCCCTTTAGCATACACATCTACATCGTTCGGTTTATCCTTACGATGTATTACCTTTTTACCAGGCATTTTTGACGGGCTAATGTCACCCATACCCCTACTGGCCATCATTTGTACATCCCACCTTTGCAGGCTACGATAGTACCTTTGGTGTGGCCGCGTTCGCAGCAACCATCAGCACGCTCATGCGCACGGTGAGTAGCACCACCTTTTTTCATACCACCAGGACGACGCGCAGCCAACATTGGATTAACAGGCATACGTCCAGCCATAGGAGCTGCAACAGTAGGTGCAGCCATCGCATTACGCATTCTTGGCATCATGGGCATGATTAACTCCTTAACCGGCGTGTTTTTGGTGCTTGTGCATGTGCTCTACAACTTCATGGTGCAGCTTGTGGCCAGCAGCATGCTCTTTGTAGTGATGATGGTGATGAACGTGACCACCTTCTTCATGCTCTTTCATATGATGAACATGGTGCTTGTGCTCATGGGGGTGCTCATGGCCAGCTGGGTGAACGTGCTTGTGGTGCTCGTGATGTTTCATGGTATGCCTCACTTTTTGTGATGATGTTTAGCAGCTCCGCCGCGCTTCATACCAGTTGTAGAACCAGCCATCTTAGGCATCATGGCCTTTGTATGACCGCGCTCTTGAACTGAGTGCTCGCCGTGCTTTTTAATGCCGCCAGCTGTAACTTTGCCCATTTTGGCTGTAGTCATGCCGCGCTTTTCTTCAGTACCGTGCATACCAGTAACTTCACCGCCTTTGGCGTAAGCTTTGTGATGTGCTGTACCACCATGTTTCATCGCTTCTTTCAAGTGATGATGAGCCATCTTCATATGATGATGATGCATTTCGTGTTTCTTTTCCATATCTCCACCTTGTTTAAATGTGCGGCCTTTGTCCGCTTTACTGAACTCCTGCCCCACATTTTGAGGGACCCCTACTTTCTTGGAGAACGCTGGACTGTGAGCCACCGCTTCCATGAAATTGTGCTGCTTTTTGCTAACTGACGGCATGTGCGCTCTCCATCAATCTATCAATCTTGCTTTCCAGACGATCCAACCGGTCCAGAACTCTGTTTATATCGGCATGGACTTCTGCTCTGCTCACATACTCTTTGCCAATCTCTTCCCGAGTCTTGTTTAGCAAAATAGTTACGCGTTGCAATTCTGCTGATTTCTCTCTCAACACCCAGCCTAACAAAGCGACAAGTAAGGAGAGAACCGCATTCCATATCGTCGAGTCCATTATAGGTATCTGCCTTTGGTGTGTCCACGCATAGCAATTCCATCGCCACGCTTAGAGGCCATTGTTTTGGATTCTTTTTTGTTTAAAAATTTAACTTTAAACTCTTTATCCCCACGTTTTTCAGCAGCCTTTAAAGCAGCTACTGCGCTTGGATAATGTTTAATTTTTCCGCCTTTTTTCTTGCCCATACTTTGACTGGCTTCATTGTAGGCCGCCTCGTTTTGAGCTTGCTCTTTTTGCTCTTGACGTTCTTTTTCCATCTCATAACGCTGTGAAGGCGTTACATACGTTTCATCGGGCTCGTCGGTACGTTGTGGGTTTACAAAACCTCTACCAGCTCCAGCATTTTTTGTAGCCATGTTAAACCATCCTGCCTTTAGTGTGTCCTCTTACAGCGCAGCCATCGGCACATTTCCAAACACGCAAACTCTTATTGATTCTGCTGTTGGGGTCGTTGGCTGTTTTTGCTGATGTCAATTTCTTTTTCATGCCTTCCATCCTGGCACAGAAGGATTTCTTCCTTGATCCGCCCTCTGGTTGGGGAGCTTTTAAATTCATCCCCTCCTTCTTTGCGGATGCCCGACCCTTGGCGTTTAAGCCACCGTTCTTGTTCTTCCCTTCTTTGCGTTGCCATGCTGGAGTGCTCATGATTATGCATTCGCAATTAGTTTACCGGCAATAACAACGCCAGCTGCAACCGTACTTGTACTTGTGGCCAACTGCCATTGAATGTCAGTCTTTTCAGTATAAGTAAAAGGCACAGTCGATCTGTTGATTGTGTAAATGGAAACAAACGGTTGTTGTAATACCGTTAACGCTACACCAGTTACATTGTTGATTGCTTGTACTTTGTAGGTAAGGATTGTGCTGCTTGTATAACTGTTTGATGAGTTAACTTCAGCAATGTCCAAATAGAAAGTATTGTTGGCGGGCACCGTGTAAATGGTGCTTTGTGACTTGCCAATACCTGCGTTAATCTGAGCAAGCGTGTTTGTAGACTGCTTAATGGTAATAGTTCCAACATTGGAAGTCTGACCAGAAGCAACGCCAACCATATTTATACCGTTGATTCGGAAATACGATTTTGCAGTCGTTACGCCAGTTGTTCCGTTTAGTACAACAACTTCAGAAATAGGATTAAAGTTGGCATCCAAACCATTAACAAACACCGCCGCAGGAGAAACATCAGATGTAGATGAACTCACCACTGTCAAAGTGGATGCGCTTGTTGGGTATGTGTAAGTGGATGCATTTTCCCAAACGGGAATTGCCGTCGTACCAACTGCTGCTTGGTAACCAAAAATACTGACAATAGAATGACCACCAATTTGACCGCGTGCAACTTGCAGGTCAAAGGGCTCTGTTCTTGATTCGCGAGTGATGGAAGTCCATTGGTTATTTGTACCAGGAATTCCACTTGAGCTTTGTGCTGCCATGAATAATCTCCTTAATTAAAGACGGGGGCCGAAGCCCCCAGAAGATCAGTCAAAGTTACCGTAGGGGTAAGTTGTAGCGTTGCCGATGTTGGGATCAGCTTGTGTATAACGGATGGTAATGTTGAATTGACCAGCGTTAACAGAAGTCAAACTTGCCACTGTCATCTTCAAAGTCACAACGATTTGAGAGAACCATGTGGGTTGTTGGCCGGGCTGAATGTTCTGAACATCTTGCAATGTGCCGTTGGCATTGTCCAACTGAGTCGCTGTGTAAGTAGCGTTTGTACGGCCTGCGGCTGTGATAGCGGCAGAAGTAGCATACACGCCAGCAGACGTTGCAAAGTTGTTGGAAATGTAAGGCTGTGTTGATGTAACGGCATTTGTTCCATCGGTAGGTGTTGTACCTTGGTCGATGATCACGTCAATCAAATTAGAGTTAGCGGGAATCAAGAACACAGCACCGCGATAGTTGGTACCTGTTGCATCAGCTGTAGGAGCTGAAGCTACTGTAGGACCGCTATTGCTGAACACGCCAGACTGGGGTGTCCAAATGGTTCCGATGTTATTGGGGATGCCATTAGAAGAAACAAACTGACCAGATGCGCCACCGTAGTTAAGCGTGCCGGGAGTTGAAACTGAGAAATCCAAAAACGCGTTTTGGGTCAAGAGAACTGTTCCAACATCACGTTGGGGTCCAAAACGGTTGTCGCCCGATAGAATTGGGCCTTCAAAGGTACTGCGTGCCATGATAAGTGTCCTTATGCAAAAGTCTCTTGTTAATCGTTGCATCGTCTGCTGGGCCAGTGGCAACAAGAGAAAAAGTCCCAGACAGCCCTCAATATACACTATTCCTGTTGAGTGTCAAGAAGTTTGTTCGATTTTTTGAGGTTCTCATCTTGAGTAATTACGCGTAGATTCCAGGGCACATGAAGGCCGCAAACTTCAGGAGAAATCAATGGGATGATATGGTCAACAACATATCGCTCGCCTGTTATCTTAGTTATCTTTTGAGCTTGCAAATACATCTCGCGCATCGCCAACTTTTGCTCGGCTGTAATCCACTTTGGGGTGGCGTTTTTATGGCGCCGTTTACGAACACTCGTTAGTGCTTTATATAACTCTGGATTCTGCGCTTTATATTTTTCTCTATGTAAACGACGTTGCTCCGCGGGACGCGCAGCTGCTCTAGCAATAACTTGTTCTCTGTTGCGCTCATAATAATCACGCTTGGCTTTTTGTCCGGCTTCAGATTGGTTGTATTGTTTAAAGTATTCTGCCCGCGTCTCAATGCCTTTGGTCCACTCAACTTTTAAACACTCAACACATGCGCCTTTTGTTTTTCGCAAAGCTATGTGTCCGTGTTTGCAAGGTTGTCCAGTGAAATAGTACTTACTGCCGGTTTTCTTTGCTTCTTCTCTTGTGTTTGGATATTCCATATGTACTCCTTGATTACGACACGGGTAATTATAGCACAAGAAAAAAGGCTCCTTTTGAGAGCCCTCCAAACAAGCATTTATGCCTAATTTGATTAGTAAGAAGCGTATGCGCCGAGTGGATCGGAATAGCCAAAGCTATAACGCTCACGGGCTTTGTAACGCACGTTGCCGGTGTCGAAGTCCCCGTCCATTGAATTCTGGAGAGGTGTACGCTCAAAGTGCTTGAGGCCGTTAGGCACGTCAGTGATCAAGAACCATGCATTGGGCGCTGTCAAGAAGTGGTTGACAGTGTAGCCTTCAGGAATGGAACCGTTGTTCTTCAATGCGTTAATGTCGTTGTTGTTTGTACCAACGCGCAACTCAGTCTCTAAGAGGCGAGTAGCAACGAACATCAATGCTGGAGGAACGATCAATTTCTTGGGACGTGCAGCGATCAAAAGGCCACGCTCGTCTGTCCATGCTGCGATTTGAATAACGGCATTCTCAAGAGAAGTCTCATTCAAGTCAGCAGGAGTTGTGGGCGTATTGGCATTGGTGCCACCAGAAACCAAGGGGTGAGCTGTAGAGAACAAAGACACGCCATCACCGCCAACGACGGTGGGGTTGAATCCATTGTTCAATACGGCAGCTGCCTTAACTTGCTTGGTATAAGCCATAGCGCGGGCCAAGCCTTTGGTGTAGCGAGCAGACAAGCTGTCGTACAAGTTATCTTCAATCGCCTCTTCAGTGATTGAGAAACCCAAAGCAATGGTTTCGTGGTTATAGCGAGTTGTCCATGCCTCTTGAGCATTGTCATAAGCGATGGCTGTACCCTCGTTTTTGACTGGTGCTGCTGAGAAGCCAGACAGTTTTGTTTCTTCCTCGAATGAACGCTCAGAGGTCTCTGTTTCGTAGATCTCTTTGTGCTCTTCGCCATAACGTGCATACTCTAAACCGAACAAAGCGTTCAAGCCTGGGAGCAGCTCTTTCAATAGTTGTGCGCGTGAAATAGCCATTTATGTGCTCCTTAATTAAACGCCAGTGCCATTAGTCATACCCTGGAAACCTTGGTTCCATACGACTAATGCTTCGGGATAACCTACAAAAGCCACTGAAGAACCAGTAGCCAACGTTACTGCGCTGTTAACAGTCACAGTAGTTCCAGACACTGTAACCACATAAATGTAGTTACCTTGTGCAGAGCCTGTGCCGCTTGGAGCGATCAGTTGCATACCAGGTTGAATAGCTGTATTAGCAGCAGTCAATGTCACAGTTGTGCTTGAACCAGAAGTAGAAGCAGTAGCTGAAACGGTAACGGCTGTGTCTTGTACAACGCCAACAACGCGGAAAGGCAATCCTGATGTAACGCGAGTGTTACCAGAAGTACCAGAGCTAACAACACCACCAGAGATGGCCATTGCGGAATCACCAGTAATGGTGCTACCTGTACCGCCAGTGATAGCGTATACATTGGTGCCAATGAATGTTGGGTTGATATAGCCGATTGTAGAAGCAGTGTTAGACAAGGAAGTACCTTGAGCAACAACAGCAGCTTTGAACACGGTTCTTGGATCATCAATCACATATCCAACTGCGTAGTTAGATGATGTGCTTGCTGGCCAGTATTGACCGCGAACGATTTGGCTTGAAGAGTTTGTGTACTCTGCGCCAACGAAGATACCTAAAGTACCTGCAACTGCTGTACCGGGTGAGGATGCGGCAGACATGGTAGTGGTAACAATAGTACCACCAGACAACTGAACAATGTCGCCATTGAACAAGTTGGTAGAGTAGCCAGTAGCGATGGGATACATGCGAGTAGAACCAGCATAGGGTAAACCACCAAACTCACTGACCGCTTTAAACCCGTAAGGGGCTGAGACGATTGGGTAAGCCATTTAAGTTTCCTTTGAATTAAGAACTATCAAAATCCAGAACGGCTTGTTGTGGAGGTTCGCTCCGAAAACTTGCGCATCCTTGGATCATTGTCTTTCATGAAACTATTGTCCACTGACTCCATCTGATCTGCTGCTTGTTTGGCGTAATAACGATTGTAGGCTTCCATGTTCTCCGTGGTGTTCTTGCACAGAATCAATCCTTGGATTTCAACGTTGCCTTCGTTATTTCCTTCAATCATCAGCTCGGGATGGTCCGATGCCTTTACTGGTTCCCAGCCATCGCGTCTCATGCGAGACAAACGAGTGGTGTCGGGCTTGCCTAATAAGTGCGTCATTATGTAACGATACACATATCCAGGCTCCGGTATAGGATCCGGCAGGGTGCTCGCAGGTTTATAGTCCTTACGAACTTCCTTGTCACGGGTTTCTAGATCACGAGTTTTTTTAACATCAACCATTTTGTGCCTCCAATTTCTGTTGTTCAAGGTAATATTTCTTGGGATCAAGATTAAACTTCTTCACTAACGCAGCTTGCGTCGGAGTAAGTTGAACCTTTTTCACGCCAGTCGATCTTGACGCAGGAGCAACAACCGTTGAAGGACGCTTTGCGGCAGGTGCCGATTTTTGTTCTGGTTCACCAAATACTTCTGGGAACTTTGAACGGACGCGTGAATCTATCTGTTCATAGTATTCATCGGAACGCGGGTCTACACCCGTATTGACTAGTTTTTGATGCAGCCCTAATGCGTAGCTGGTAACTTCTTCAAACCCATTCGATCCGAACCACTGGTTTTTTGCCTGCCAGCGCAGGGATTTTTCGTCCGGTTGTACAGTTTGAGTCTGTCTAGGTTGACTTTGTACAGGAGTTTGGTCTTCCTGTAAAGGGGTAGCTCGATAATTTTTTAGATTCTCGATCTTCCATTTGGCCTCTGCCAGAGCTTCTTGAGCCGCAATAATGGCATCTGTATCGTAAGCCTCTTGAGCTTCCTTATACATTTTTCTTGCCATTACAAGGTCAGCTTCAGCCTTCTCTCGTGCGGAAGAAACAATGATCTCGCGACCTGTATTAACGTTCTTTTTAAGACTCTTGTTCTCTTCAAGAAGCTGTTGGGTCAGTCTTTCGAGCTCTTGCTTCTCACGCAAAGCCGCTTCAGCCTTACGTCTCTCGTCATGTCTGGCGTGAGTTAATTCTTTAATGCGAGCTTGAACATTCTGTGAATAGTTTGCAATCTCGTCATCTGTGGGGTCGGCAACTTCCTTGTTTAAGGGCTGTTTGCCTTTGTCCCTTTCGGGCGTGTCGTCTACGATTTCAATCTCAATTTCTTCTTCAACTTCTGGAGTTGGAGTTTCATTTTCGATTTCATCGGGAAACTTGAATTGGTCGTTCATGATTTTCCTTTATGCGCGGCTGATTCCGCGTGGGTCTTGTACAACAGCATCGACTTGATCTTCGTTGATTAGACGAAACTCTTTGCCGAAGATTTTGAATCGCGTACCAGAATAAGTACGAGTTAAGATAAAGTCGCCTGGCTTGCACCAAGGACCTGATGGATAACGGGTCTTATCTGTATACGCCTCTGGGCCAACTTTCAACACAAACAATACGGTTGTGGCGTGTTGTTCTTGCGCTGCAAATTGGGAGGGTCTAACCAAATCCAAGTCGGTACCGTCAATCTTGTCGGAAATGTCTGGCACTCCGCAAAGAATCTTGTAACCTGCTGGCTCTGGCAGAACAGTTGCCTTTTCTTCAGGCGTTGCATCCTCTTGTGGAGCCTCCACGGGTTGGATGGTTTCAGGCATAGAAACGCCTGGGGGGAGTATCAAATTACTCATCTTCTTCACTTTCTTTAAGCAGGTCAAGTAAATAACGCTCTGCGATGGCTAGACCCGAAATAACACCGCAAAGTTTTTGGTACTCTTCAAAAGAGCGACACGCACCACCAGCCATATCGTCGGCATAGTTGTTCATGTCAGTTCGTATTTTCTCGCGCAATACGTTAGCGAATTGATCTATCATTCTTTAGCCTTTGGTTGATTGCGATTGAGGGCAGCTTGCCTCAACGAGTTGGCGCGGTTTTCCGCGTTTTCATGGATTTCCTTCAAAACCTGCATGGAGTTTTGTTGGGCTTCATGATTCATTTGAGCTTTGCTTTTTGCAATATCAATACCAGCCTTCAATCCGGCTTGCTGTTCTTGACTTGCTACTCTGTGTTGGTCACGTCTAATCCCGGCTCCAACCTTCATGGATTCGAGCTTTAGATTTCCACCAACCTTCTCTTGCTCAAGTTGTACTTTTGCCATCGCAACAGCTGATTCAGATGCAGCTTTAGCTTTTGCAAGTTGCTGTTTCTGCGCCGCAAGTTGTGCATCAAGCTGCAATTTTTGCGCTTTGATCTGGACTTCTTGCTGAGCGATTTGCAATTCCTGCTGTTGCATTTGCAATACAGGATCTTGTGCTTGCTGTTGGGCCTGCTGTTGAGCGGCCAATGCCTGATGTTGTTGAGCTGCCTGCTGAGCGGCTTGGGCCATCATGCCTGACAATGCAGTCTCGAGTTGAGGAGACATCTTTTCGTCTTCGGGAGGCAATGCCATTCCGAGCTGTTCCTCGATATTCTGACGATACAAGAATCCAGCGTGCTCGGCCATGTGAGCCTGAAGAGCCGCCATGATTTGGTTGGCCTGGGGATTTTGTCCAATGATGGCCATGATCATTGGGTCTTGCATCATAGACTGATGGACCGCAATGTGAGCTTGGTGGTTCTGGAACAAAAACGCTTTCAGTGGCTTGCCTTTAAGCGCCGCTTGATTTTCAGATACTGGATCCGTAGGCTTTTGATCATCGGGTAATGGAACCAGTTTTTCTGCATTTTTAATCCCCAAAACATCTAACATGGATCTGTGCAGTTGAGGCAGATCATAGATCTGTGGCGCCATCTGAGCCATTTGAATCACAGCCTGATACTGCACAACGCGCTGGGACATTGTAGCTGCATTAGGATCTGATACAGGAATAATGTCTACTTTATCGTAGTCATCTTTCTTGGACTTTCTGCCGCCATACTCAGGATCATATTTATAGTCTGGATCGGTATAGTCGCGGATGATGTTCTTGAGAAGCTTGAGCTCCTGCTTCAGTGCAAAGTGTGTACGCGCTTGAACAGCGGACAATACTTTTAACTGTCTCTCGAGTAACGCAAGTGTTGTTCCTACAGGAGCCTGGCCTGACATATCTGATATAGACATATCGGCAGTAGCAGCAAAACGTCTGCCTTCTTCAACGATGTTATTGAGTAAGCTGTAAAGAACTTGGCTGGGCTCTTTATAGGGAAGGGGAAGAATAGAGTCGCGGATATTTCCTGACGCTACATCTACATCCCTGAATTCGCCCGGAGCAATTGGGGTATCATCGCCCTTAATGCGCAGGCCCCTGGACTTGAGTCCCCCAGGCAGATTTGAAAGAGTTCCTGCATCAACGAGTTGTCGCATGATGCTGGTGGCAGATTTAGCAAACCCGCCAATGAGGTGGAAGAGGCCGAACCCGTAAGCGCCAAAGCCGGGTATGTATTGGTAGTGGACAAAATGCTGGCGCTTGAGTCTGAGCGTATCACCTTCATTCCAATTCCTCCTGATGGATAAAATGTCATTCGTACCTTTAATGATGGTCACGACATAAGGGAACATAATCCCCGTCTCATTTCCATCTTCGTCAACATCTTGAAATCCATCGAGGTCCAAATCTACATGGCACTCGTATAAAGTATATCTATCGTCACTCAGGTCGTTAAACCCAGTCTCTTTATCTTTCGCACTTTGAATATCTTCCTTTGCGCGGGAAGGCTCAGGTAATTCAATATCACGATAAAAACCAGAGTTTTGTAATTTCAAAATCTCGTTCTTGGTCTTTCTCATCACATGCGTTACTCGGTAGCATGTGTCCATATCCGTCGCGCCGTAAGGCAGGATAATATCTTCAGCAGGTATAAAGATAGATACTTGTCTTCCCAGATTGGGGTCGAAGTAAACTTTCTTGAACGCGGAACCCGTTGCAGGCAAAGACCACAACATTCTCTCGTGTTCTGGTCTGAACTCTCTCATCACTTCCGTCAACTCATTGTTCATGTCGTCTTCGACATTGGTTGCGATCTCTTTGAGTTGGGGAGTTTCTTTTCCGAGTAACTTAGTCCTGACTGGTCCTTGAGCTGGGAAAGTCTCGGTGATCATCTCAGACTGGAATCTAACCACCGCTTCTGTGATCATAGGGTGGAATACACCGCAAGCTCCGTCCCAGGGTTCTGTTCTTTCTTCCATATGAAGACCCAATAATTTCAGGCCTTCTGTGTATGCTTTCTCCCACTCTTTGCGGGAGTTTTTATCCATACTAATGTCTTTTTCGAGATCTCCTGCCAACGTTGACAGAGCTCCTTCACTCATCTCATCGGCTAGATTTGCATTAAAGTCGCCATCTTCGCCCTGCTCCATATCAATCTCAAGGTCGCCTGCCTTGATGTGGACTGCCTCAGGATCGACAATCTCAATTTCGATTGGTTCGTTGGCTAGACTTTCGAGTCCGGCTGGTGCTTGATGGAGAGACTTGTCAATCATGATGTTCCTTTAATAATATGCAGCTTTTCGACGGAAATTGATCGGCTCATCTTTCTCGTCGGTATTCAAAGAGAGGAACCCGCCCTGTCTGAATCTGCGCAATGCCTGCGTTGTTGAGTCCACAAGGTCATCGTGATCTGAATTAGGGAAAGCAGCCATCTCTTCTATCAACTCATCTGCCCATCTCGTAGGCGGTGCCCATACTTTACCACTCGCAAAAAGATCTGCTACTGAATTGATTCTCACCATCTTATCATTTCCTCTGCTGGGAGTAAAATCCTGCACCGGAATTCCCATCGCCCTCAATTCAAAAATCAATGGAGCTCCGCTCGCCTTCGCCTCAACAATAAACGCATCTGGCTGCCAATTCCTATATTCCTCTAACGCTACCTGTTTCAACTCAGGAAACTCCATCCTCGCCTTAAACGCATCAAGAAGGATCACGTTTGGGTCTTGGGGGTTCTCGTTCATGTAAAACACACCCCAGGTCGTACAAGCAGAATAGTCAGCCCGTTCAGACTTCGTAAATGCCGTATCCCAAGACTGAATAATATATTCGCATGCGGGAGGATCTTGGTCCCATACCCTCCACCACTCTCGCTTCACAATCGCACCCTCTTCCGATGTTGGGGATTGCATGTACTGCGCATTCCATTTTGCAGCAGGGAGTTCAGATTTCAGGGCTTCGAGTTCCTCTATCCTCCAAAACTCTGGCCACAAAGGTTTACCGCTCGGCATGATGGCCGGTAACTGTATCACCTCCCACTTCTCTCCATCCCTGTCGATCATGGACTGAACGATTCTGCCGGTCAGATCCCGTTTAGCCCAACGGGTCATAACCACGACGATGGCACCACCAGGCTGTAAACGTTGCCGGGGTCCGGATGTGTACCACTCATAGACTTTATCGAATACGGATGGATCTCCGGCTGCAAGGGCTGCTTCTTGTTCTGAATGGGGATCGTCAATGATGAGTAGGTCCGCACCTTTACCCGTTACCGTACCGCCGACACCAATTGCAAAGTATTCTCCGTCTTTATTTGTAGACCAACGTCCAGCAGCTTTACTGTCTGATCTTAGATTTACGAATGGGAATATTTTGTGGTATGTCTCAGATGCGACAAGGTTCCTGACTTTACGACCAAAGCCTACCGCTAGCTCAGCTGTATTAGATGTCTGGATGATCTTTTTACCGGGATACTTTCCCAAGAACCAAGCGGGTAACATAAACGAAGCAAATTCAGATTTCGTATGACGGGGAGGCATGTTGATGATGAGCCGCTTCAGTTTGCCGCTTGCGATCTCCTCAAACTTCTCAGCCATCAGCTCATGATGTCTTCCGTGTATAAACCCAGGCCACATCTCATTCACGAACAGCATAAAGTCATCGGCGGCTTTCTCAACGCTCAAGCTCTGTTTATAGACCTCAAACATATCCCACATCTCCTCCGCCATCTCGGGAGGCATGTTCTGGATCGCCGCTTCCATCTGCTCTACGTTCATGCCAACTCGCTAAACTTAATATACACAGGCCGAACACTCCTGTCCTTGCCTTTTATTTTCTTACACACACCCAACTTCACCAAGTTATCTATAACCCTGTGAACATTACCCCGACTCTTATCGCCCGTGATCCTCATAATATCATCATAAGAAGGCCCGTACCCAAACTCTTTCCACCACATATCTATCGCATCAAATACATTTCTCTCTTTAACCGTCATATCTTTCTCCTTACATTGAGCCTCAGTCAACCGCCCAGGCTTTCTCATCCACTCCAACTCCCTCTTCGTAGGCGTATATTTTATCTTCACTTCAAAAACCCATTTTTTTCCTGAATAAAATCAACAACTTACAAGCGCTCTGGTAATATTACCACCCCTACTGGTAGTAGGGTTATTCGATTTTTAAATATATATACCCCCCACCTCATTGCGTTTCGGAAGGTGACGGGGGGGTTTCTGGGAGATCAACACTTTTTGGGGATGGTTGAGTGAGGGGAATAGTATGCGTAGGATCCCCTGCCCTCTCGCTCGCATCGTCGGGGGGTGGGGGTGCGGTGGGGTCTGCGCTCTGCGCTTTCCCGCTCTCTATCTCTTCAAGCAGAGACGCACCGCCTGATCGTTTGGGTTTGGCCTCGACGTCGATCACTTGCTTGATGCGCTCAAGTAACTGCGCTTTGATGTCTCCGCTCTTTTGGTGGATGACTGTTGTCTCCTTGCGCTCCATGAACGCGCCCACATCGTAGAGCTTGCCGATAAGCTCAAGGGCCTTCATGCGCTGAGCAGGAGGGAAATCCTCGTCGATGGAGTGCTTGACTAGCTGATGGATTAGGAGGGCCTTCAATTCTCTGGGAGTTCGCTGTTTCTCCGCCTCAATAGCCAACTTGTAGGCCTCTACCTCTTTTGACACTCTTTCATCCCGCGCCAGTATGTAAGGCGCTCTATTCAACGTGTGCTCACTCTTAGCGTTGTAAACATCCCTGTACGCTTGCCTCTTACTTACTGCTCCCTCTGCGAGCTTTCTAGCGTATTCTCTCTGCTTATGTGTGAGCGGTTGCTTTGTCCCCAGTATTTGCTCGATCGGTGTCTTGTCTAGCGTTTCTCTTATTTGTGCTTTCGAGAGTCGAGGAGGAGCTTTCCTCTTTGCGGGCTTTTCTGTTTCAAGTGACATCATGCGTCCTCATAATGGTAACGTTTCCATGAGTATAAACGCAGACACCGCACATCTGCAACACTCGAGCGCCACAAAACCCCTCAAAATCAAAAACTACCCCTTATAAATCAACAACTTACATGCGTTGGCACGATTCTTGTCTGCTATATATATGTAAGGGTTGAAAATGTTAGCCCTTATTTTCTGCAACTACTGGAGTAACTATGTACGACGAATTTAAGACCATTGATAACCTCATCGAGTTTCACTCTACCTCTGAGCCAATCATGTGGCTTTGTGATGTTACGGGTGTGAGTGTTAACGATTCATGCTTTGATGCCCTGCTGAACTGGTTTGATAAAAATGATCCGTTTTACTGGGGCGCGGTCAATATGCGTGAGACTGGCGGACACTTTGCCTCCAGTATCGCGGACGCTTACTTTTTCGCAGACTCTGACAACAAAGCGCGACTGATAGAGGCCTTCAGAAACTTATTTATCCGTTTTGCAAAACAAAGCATGACTGAAGAGGCTTGATTAGCCGAAACCCGAGCGATCGGGTCTTATGCAACTTACTGGGGAAATCATGAAATTGTTTTTATTCTCACTTTACTTTTTTAGCGCGGTTTGCGGGGCTTTGCTCTGCTCCCTTGGCTTTGCCGTCAATTCATTGTTCGCGGTCTTACTGGGGCTCGCAATTGCTTTTTACTCTGCATTCTTTTGGGAAAATTTAGGAGAAACATTATGAAATTCGACTACACCGAACACAAGATTTGCGGACACTTTTTATCCGTCCTGATTAACGACGATCCAACTGGCCTCAGCGATGAGGATTTGGAACA
>DAIQAR010000021.1:0-17645 GCA_036781605.1 Candidatus Nanopelagicaceae bacterium | reverse complement strand
AGCCCCAGCCTTCCAAGCTGGCCATGCCGGTTCGATCCCGGTCACCCGCTCCAACTTTCTACATGAGTGTGCCAATTAGTTCTTCAAAGTAGGTTCCTTGTAGTACCACCCCATCACCAATATCTGAAAATTGTTGTTTAGTCACGGTTGCGATCAACTGAAAATTCGTTAAAACGCTCGATCCGTCAATAAGAATTTTTGCGTGTATCGAACTCTCGGTTCCTAGTGTGCCGCCTCTGTTTGATTGCATCTGGTGAGTGACTAAGTAAGCAGTCGAAATCACTGGAGATCCACCGGAGGCAGCAATAGCTAATTCCAAAGATCCTGGATCATTAGCAGCACTCTTTGCATATAGAAGCAGATCTACAAGATAAATCTTTCCAGGGGCAAATGTCCCGAACAGTGAGGAAGTAGTTGAAGATTGAGTTCCTCCCAGAATTTCTGAAACAAAAATTACACTTCCAACAGAAACTGATCCCCCACCACTTCCCGCTGCTCCAGTATTCCCGGTAGCACCTGGAACGCCTTGTATGCCTTGTATACCTTGTGATCCCGCAGCACCTGCTGCTCCAGTTGCACCCGTTGCTCCGGGTGAACCACCTCCACCGCCCCCAGAAATACTCATAGCTCCTTGTGCTCCAGTTGCGCCCGTTGCTCCCTTCTCACCCGTTGCACCTTTTTCGCCTTGAATACCTTGTATTCCTGCTGAGCCAGTTGCTGATTTACTACCAGCAATACCGGGTAATCCTTTTGGTCCGCGCATAGAAGTTGGAGCGCTCCATGTGTCATTTGTTTTCGGTCCATAGATATTGAAGGTTGAAAGATCGATATAAAAATCACCATTAATTCCTAACGATGAACTTGGTGCACCTTTCCCATTTCTCAGCGTATTAAGCGGATCAGTTATGGTGCGCCCGGCTTTTGCTGGGGACTTGACGGAAGCACCAGCAATTGATGTTGTTGATAAACACAAAGTTGTACTTAACACAAAAACGAAAGAGCGAGAAACATTTTTTGAAATCATGAAATTTCCCAGCTAAACCGAATGCTCCGAAGTGGAGTGAGTATTGCCAGCGTATGAAGGTGGAGGACTACTTGACCCGAGCCAGCACTTACTCCCCCGCATAAAGCCAACCAAGAGTGCCAGTACTCACAGAGCGCTCTCAGTAAAACTGGGCTTCTTTTTCAGGTCGAGAGAGCACTCTGCAGTTATTCGGGTGTGAGGGCACCCGAAACCTACAAAGGAGAAATATGAAAAAGTCCACTACAGCAGTAGCTGCACTTGTCGCAGCAACTGCTTTCGGAACTGCGGGAATTGCTAATGCAGCTACCGTTACCCATAGAACAACTATCAAGAAAGTTACTACCACCAATACAAGCTATGTAAATGGTATGAACCCAATTACAGCCACACTTGCTGGTTTAGTAACTAAGGGAACAATTACGCAAGCTCAGTCAGATGCAATCATTGCTGCGCTTAATGCTGCTCGCACAGCGCAAGCTGCACCTTCTTCGCCACAAGGAGCACCGTCTGTTAACGGTGGTCATGGATTTGGTGGTCCACGTGGTGGGGCATTTGGACAAGATCAATCAGTAATTCTCAGCACACTTGGGATCACCGCTGCGACACTTCAAGCAGATCGTGCTGCAGGCCAATCTCTTGCAACCATTGCTGGTGCAAATACCCAAGCACTGATAAATGCCTTAGTGACTGCAGAGACAACTCAAATCAATGCACAAGTCACTGCTGGCAGAATCACTCAAGCACAAGCCACTCAGATGATTTCAGGTCTGCCCACTCGTGTGACAGCTGAAGTTAATGCAGTTCCTGGAAAGGGTTTCGCAGGGATGCGCAACCATGGGGCTCCTCTAGCGCCGGTAACACCTGCGCCGGGCAATAACTAATAAAAAGATCCTGAAGATCTCCACCAAATATGGTGGAGGTCTTCTCTTTTTTTGAGAGGATTGCTACATGAGAATTCACATTGGTAGCGACCACGCAGGGCTGGACTTTAAGAGCCGGATCATTTCTCATCTTGAAAGTCAGGGACATGATGTCGTTGACCATGGACCTCACACATTGGATCCGCAAGATGACTATCCAGTTTTCTGTATTCCAGCGGCGCAGGCAGTAGCAAGTGAACCTGGCTCACTTGGAATTGTTCTTGGCGGTTCAGGAAACGGTGAACAAATTGCTGCCAACAAAGTTAAGGGAATTCGCGCAGCACTTGTCTGGAATGAAGCCACCGCTATTGCAGCCCGTGAACATAATGATGCAAATGTGATGGCAATAGGTGGTCGTATGCATAAAGAGAGTGAAGCTATCGCTCTCGTTGATCTGTTCCTTAAGACCCCATTTACACATGACGCTCGACATATTCGTCGCATCAAGTTAATCAGCGACTTCGAATCAAATCGCTAATCCTTTTTAAAATATTTTAAGTCAGTAACAACATGGCCCTTCTTGACGCCTTTCCCTTCAAATTTAGTCAGAGGCCTCCACTCTGGGCGCGCGATTGGGCCACCACTAAATTTCTGACTCAGGCTAAATATATTTTCGATCCACTCTGCATATTCCACCCAATCAGTTGCAATGTGAATATATCCACCTCGCTTTAGCTTTCGGTGAATAAGTTCTAAAAATTCTGGCTGAATTATCCGCCTTTTCCGATGCCTAGTCTTAGGCCACGGATCTGGAAAATAGAGATGAAAAGCATCGAAAGATTGGTCTTTAAAATGATCGCGCAAAATAATATGTACATCTTCTTCCATAATTTTGAGGTTCTTTAAACCAGCAGATTCAATTCTCCAAAGCAATGAGCCAATCCCTGGTTGATGAACTTCAACTCCGATGAATGCTGTATCTGGAAAACTTTGCGCGATGAGCGCAGTGCTCTCGCCCATTCCTGTTCCAATTTCCATAATGAACTGTGTGAAACCTGGAAATAAGGAACTGGGATCAATAGTCCCCTCCATTGGAATGCCAAACTTTGGCCAGAGTTTTTCAAATGCAGTGGATTGAGCAAGGGTTGCCCTTGCCCCTCGAAGTTTGTAACTTCGATTATCCGGCCGGATGATCATCAAGTAACCTCCATCCAGGAAGCCTAAAGGAGACAAGCATGCCTGGGATCAATATTTCACGAAGTGAAGCGCAAGAGCGCTCACGCCACATCGCGGTTGATAGCTATGACGTCTTTCTAGATGTAAGCCAAGATACCGATACCTTCATCGCTAAGTCATCCGTCGCATTCACCTGCAATCTCCCTGGCTATGACACCTTTATTGACGCGGTCGCCACTCGGATCATTACCGCAACTCTCAATGGGCAAGTCATCGACACATCATCATTTGATGGCGAAAGTGTATTTCTGAAAAATTTAGCAGAAGATAACGTGCTCGTGATTGAAGCTGAGGTCGCCTATTCAAAGACGGGTGAAGGATTACAAAAATCAGTTGATCCGGCAGATGGAGAGATTTATCTTTACTCACAAGGTGAGACTGCGCATATTCGCAAAATGTATCCATGCTTTGATCAGCCAGATCTGAAGGCCATCTTTAATCTTTCGGTGTTAACCCCCAAGCATTGGCAAGCGCTATCAAATAGTCCAGTCAAAGAAGAGATAGATGAAGGTGAGTTCAAGCGCACAAAGTTTCTTCCAACGCCACGCATCTCGACATACATCACAGCATTTGTAGCGGGCCCTTACCACCACGTGCACGATGAATATGTGGGAGAAAAGGTTGTCCCACTTGGAATATATTGCCGCAAATCCTTGGCCGATGATTTAGATCCGGCAGAGATATTTCAGCACACTAAAGAGGGCTTTGCTTATTTTGAAAAGACTTTTGGCCTTGCCTATCCATTTGAAAAATATGACCAAGTTGCCGTTGTCGACTTTAACTGGGGCGCTATGGAGAATTCAGGTGTTGTGACCTTCCGTGAAGAAATTCTTGTATTTAGAAGCCGCGTAACGGATAGAAACCGGCAAGCACGCGCCCATGTGATCTTGCACGAAATGGCGCACATGTGGTTTGGAAATATGGTCACCATGGGTTGGTGGGATGACTTGTGGCTTAATGAATCATTTGCCGAGTGGACTTCATATCTTGCATTGGTTGAGGGGACTCGATTTAAGCAAGGATGGGCATCGTTTATTTCTGAGGGTAAAAGCTGGGCATACACACAAGACCAATTAGTCACAACGCACCCTATTGCTGTGGACATGCCAGATATTGAATCTGTCAATGCAAACTTTGATGGAATCTCTTACGCAAAGGGCTCTTCGGTAATGCACCAATTATGTGCATATGTTGGCCGGGAGAACTTTATTGAAGGACTCCAGAAGTACTTTAAGAAGTATGCGTGGAAGAACACGGAGCTTTCAGATTTACTCACAGAACTGCAGAGCACTAGCGGTCGGGATTTGGATGCCTGGAGCAAAACATGGCTTCGCACTTCAGGAATTAATACGCTGCACCCAGTTTTAGAGATTGAAGATGGCGTTTATACGAAAGTATCAATCAAACAAGAAGTACCTGATGTTCCAGCTGGGTCACAGGAAATTCGTCCCCACTACACATCGATTGGCCTCTTTGATCTTCAATCTGGCAAGTTAGCTCTTCGAAAAAGCGTCGAATTTGATATTGCCGGCGCAAACACGGACGTTGCAGAACTTGCCGGGGAACCAGTAGCAGATTTATTGCTCATCAATGATCGCGACTACGCATACTCAAAGATTCGCTTTGATGAGCGTTCATTAGGTACTTTGCAAACAAACCTTGGAAAGATTACAGATCATGTAGCCAGAGTGATCTGCTGGGTCGCTATTTGGGATATGTGGCGCGATGGGGAAATTACAACTACTAATTTCTCTAAAATGGTTCTTGAGGGTCTTAAATCTGAAGAACTCATCACAATAGTTTCAGGTCTTGGAAACGACGTTATTAGCGCAGTTGAACATAATTCCAACCCTAAGATTCGCGCAACTTTGCGCGAGGAGATAGCAACTGGGCTCCTAGGAATCGTCCAGGGTGCAAAACCTGAAAGTGATATTCAATTGCAACTTGCTCGTATTTTTGCTGCCCTTGCCCGTACGCCAGAACACATTCAATTTATTAGAACAATGCTCGATGGCGGACTCACAGGACTAAAAGTGGATCGCGACCTTCGCTGGTACTTTGTAAATATCCTCGTTGATAGAGATGCCTTCACCCAACAGGAACTAGATGCTGTCCTTGCAGAAGATAAAACTCTGACAGGTGAGACAAGTTATGCCCAAGCGGTTGCATCATTTCCCACTAAGGAAGCAAAGGCTGCTGCGTGGAAATCTCTCATGAACGATGAACTCTCAAGTTATAAGCGTTTAGCTCTGCACCGAGGATTCATGCGCATTGGCCAGGAAGAGCTACTCAAGGATTATGTCGAACCATATTTTGATTCACTTCTAGATATGTGGAATTCAAGTTCATATGAGGTTTCCAGTTCAAATGTGGAGATGCTCTATCCCCGCTACATCATTACCCAAGAGGTTCTCGACAAGACTGATGCATGGCTAGGTGGCGTTGGTAAAGGTGCTCCAGATACATTGCGAAGGCTTGTCTCAGAAGGTAGAGATTCCCTTGCTCGTGCGCTACGCGTGCAGCAAAAAGATATCTAATTACTTATTTGTTTTTGTGCGAGAAAAGTACGTCACAAAAACTGTAATGACTCCAAAGAGGCCAAGTGGCGCTAGAAGAAATATTGTCACCGTCTGCCATAACTTAAGTCCTGCTGCAGGCTCAGCTCCTGGTTCTTGCGCGATTGATGCCCAAGATGTGAGCGCGTGATGAAAACTTGAAATCATATTCTTATTCTATTGGATTCTATTGGAGAAATTACGCAGTTGCTGCCGCAGCGAGCATCTGCTCAACGCCATATGGCTTTAAATATGTAATCCATCGCACATCGGGACGGCCTGTACCAAGAATTCTCCATGCTGCGCCAACTGGTTCGCGTGGAACTGAACGAAGTCTCCAACCAATCTCCTTGAGTGTGCGATCTGCTTTCTGGTGATTGCACTTGTGGCATGCGGAGACAACATTCTCCCAAGAATGCATTCCACCTCTACTGCGTGGAATAACGTGATCGATAGAAGTTGCAGGGGCTGCGCAATACACACAGCGACCGCCATCACGAGCAAATATTGCACGGCGTGAAAGTGGGACTGCATGACGATAAGGAATACGGACAAATTTATGTAAGCGGATTACCGCTGGAAGAGTTAGTGATCCACCGGAGTAATGCAGCACGGTGTCAGAGTCTTCAATTGCAGTGGCGCGCTGGTTTAAGACGAGCAACAACGCCCGCCTATCTGTAACGACACCTAGTGGCTCATAGGTGGCGTTCAGAACTAATGTCTGATGCACCAAACTGCTCCCTTGTATGAGCAGCGCGTGGCTCGCGCTGTCAGAGGAAATACTGCCCTATGGCTGGCCTAAATGCACTCATATTTACCCAAACAGTTGGTTAATCAACAGCATTTATGAGGGAGGCTGCGGCAAATTCCATATAACCCCAGAGCTCACTTTTAAGTTCTGGAGAGCATTCGATCTCATCTACGGCTGATTTCATGCACCGAAGCCATGCGTCGTGCTCGACCTGTGAGATGTGAAAACCGGCATGTCTCATTCGAAGCCTCGGGTGACCCCTTTGCTCTGAATAAGTTTTTGGTCCGCCCCAGTACTGTTCAAGGAACATAAGCAATCTGTTAGCTGCTTCATGTAAATCTGATTCTGGATACATCGGTCTTAGAACTGGATCGATTGCTACAAGAGCATAAAAATGTGAAACGAGATTCTCAAAAGTTTGATGGCCTCCGATGGCTTCATAGAAATTCGCGGAGGGTTGACTCGAGCTCATCATGAAAAAGGTTAGCGAGTGAGTTTGCGATATGTAACGCGATGAGGTCGGGCAGCATCCACACCTAGACGTTTAATTTTATTCTCCTCATAGGATTCAAAGTTACCTTCAAACCAGAACCACTGAGAGTCACCTTCGTAGGCAAGAATGTGAGTTGCAATGCGATCTAGGAACCAGCGATCGTGGGAAATCACTACCGCGCATCCAGGAAATTCAAGGAGAGCGTTTTCAAGTGAGCCTAGAGTTTCAACGTCAAGATCGTTTGTTGGTTCATCTAGGAGCAGAAGGTTTCCACCCATTTTTAAAGTGAGAGCAAGATTTAAGCGGTTTCTCTCGCCACCTGAAAGCACACCAGCGGGCTTCTGTTGATCAGGACCTTTGAAACCAAAAGCTGATACATAAGCTCGAGATGGCATTTCAACGTTTCCAACCTTCATGAAATCCAGGCCATCTGAAACAACTTCCCACAATGATTTCTTTGGATCAATCCCCCCACGTGACTGATCAACGTATGAGATCTTCACTGTCTCGCCAATCTTTACGGTTCCTGAATCAGGTTGCTCGAGTCCAAGAATTGTTTTAAATAAAGTTGTCTTTCCCGCGCCGTTGGGGCCGATTACTCCAACAATTCCGTTGCGAGGCAATGTAAATGAGAGGTCATCGATAAGAAGGCGATCTCCAAAACCCTTCTTGAGGTTTTCAACTTCAACAACAACATTTCCAAGGCGAGGCCCCATGGGGATTTGAATTTCTTCAAAATCAAGTTTGCGAGTCTTATCCGCCTCTGCCGCCATCTCCTCATATCGAGCAAGCCGAGCCTTCGACTTGGTCTGGCGACCCTTTGCGTTCATGCGAACCCATTCAAGTTCCTCAGTCAAACGCTTCGCACGCTTTGCATCTTTCTGACCTTCAATTTTCAGACGAGTAGATTTAGTTTCAAGGTAAGTTGAGTAATTTCCTTCATACGGATATGCACGACCTCGGTCGAGTTCCAAAATCCACTCCGCAACATTGTCCAGGAAATAGCGATCGTGGGTAATTGCCACAACAGTTCCTGGATATTTTGAAAGGTGCTGCTCGAGCCATAAAACTGATTCTGCGTCCAAGTGGTTTGTTGGCTCATCTAGAAGCAAAAGGTCTGGTGCTTGAAGCAAGAGTTTGCAGAGTGCAACGCGGCGGCGCTCACCACCTGAGAGTACTTTCACGTCAGCATCACCTGGTGGACAGCGAAGTGCATCCATAGCTTGCTCTAATTGCGAATCTAAATCCCACGCATTGCGATGATCGAGCTGCTCTTGGAGAGTTCCCATTTCGGCGAGTAACTTGTCATAGTCAGCATTAGGATTAGCCATCTCATCACTAATAGCATTGAAGCGATTGAGCATTCCAATCGTCTCACTGACGCCCTCTTGCACATTTTCTAAAACATTCTTCTCTTCATTCAGTGGTGGTTCTTGAAGCAAAATTCCCACTGTGTATCCCGGACTCAAAAAGGCCTCGCCATTTGAAGCTGTTTGTAGTCCAGCCATGATTTGAAGAACGGTCGATTTACCAGCGCCGTTTGGTCCGACGACGCCAATTTTGGCACCCGGATAGAAGGCAAGGGTCACATCATCAAGAATGACCTTTTCCCCATGCGCTTTACGCGCCTTCTTCATCGTATAAATGAACTCAGCCATGCGGTGAACCTTATCGGTTAGAATTATGTTGTTCTAACACGTGAAAATCTCACCCACATATGCGCCTGTAGCTCAGTCGGATAGAGCACTCGCCTTCTAAGCGAGTTGTCGCAGGTTCGATTCCTGCCAGGCGCGCATATGCAAATCTCCATAATCACCCCATGCTCTTGTGCCTTAGGGTTGAGCCATGGGAAGTGACGCACCAAATCTGATCTGGGTCGATTGCGAGATGACTGGGCTGGATTTAGAAAAAGATGCCTTGGTTGAAATCGCAGTATTAGTAACCGACAGTCAACTCAATATTTTGGGTGAAGGTGTCGATCTTGTTGTTAAAGCCACCCCCGAAGAACTTGCAGGAATGAATGACTTCGTGCGCCAGATGCACACAGATTCTGGACTGATCGAAGAGATCCCCAATGGTGTAAGTAAGTCTGAAGCAGAGGCTCTGATTTTAGAATATGTAAATAAATATGCACCTGGTACGGGTAAATCTCCTCTTGCTGGAAATTCAGTCTCAGTAGACCGCACATTCATCGCGCGCGATCTCCCCGCTTTCAACGAGTACCTCCACTACCGAACGGTTGACGTCTCCTCCATCAAAGAGTTGGCCCGCCGCTGGTATCCCAAGGTCTACTTCGCCGCCCCCAAGAAAACTGGCAATCACAGGGCGCTAGGCGATATCCAGGACTCGATTTTGGAGCTGGAGTACTACAGAAAAACAATTTTTATCCCCAACTAGTGCTAAGGAGGAACAACCCATATGTTCTTCCTAAAAGATATGAGCACATCAATATTGAGTTGGGAATCCAAGCTACTAGCGCATTAAAGGGTTTTTCTTCTACCTTAAATTTCAAACAAAGTTGGGCAAGACCAATTAAAAGTAAAAATATTGGCACGATGGCCATGGCTTTAGGTCCAAAAGTTAAAAACAAAACAGGAGCTGCGAGTAGTAATGATAAGAACCCAAAAAAAGCAATGTCAGGCATTCTAGTAATTTTAAAGGTAAACCAAAGTTTTGTCGCATCTTTACCTGAATCAAAGAACCACGAAAATGTATCGATAAAACTCTTATGTTCCATGTGCTCGACAAATAAATTCTCAATTCTTGAGGTCTTGTGTCCATGTTGCTCTAGTAAACGCTGAAGCCTGAAGTCCTCACCCAAGCGCGTTACCCACTGTGTGCCAATTTCTTTTAGCACTTCAGTCTTGAACAGTGAATTGTTTCCCGTGAGATTTATCGATCCGGGAGTTGCTCTTGTCTTCAAATCAAATAATCGAGATATAGTTGAAGAATCTCCGTCCGGAACAGCAATCCCACCCACCCCTTGGTAGTTTGAGATTTCCGACAGGCACCTCGAAAGCCAATTTTTGGGTAAGCAAATATCAGAATCTACCATCGCAATATATGTACTATTAGTAGACAAGATCCCCGTGAGTCTAGCAAGACCACGCCCTGAATTTCTTTGGCGAATAACTTTGACTCTTTCTGGAAATTCTCTCTCCACTAAGTCTGCTGTGCCATCGGTCGAACCATCGTCAACTAATGTGATTAAAAAATTAGAATCAGATTCTTGATTAAAAATTGATTCTATACATTGAGTAACATTAGTAACCTCGTTAAAGGCGATTATAATAAACGTGACTTCACTTTCCACATGTTCTCCTCTTATTACTTTAAAAAATGCTAAGGAATTAAACTACAGAAAAGCCCAAGCAACACCTTTGGCCTCCTAGGCCTTTTTTCCTCATATTGGAATTTTATGTAAACTAAAGGTACACTTTATGGAGCGTGGTGGTCGTAGCTCAGCTGGTAGAGCACTCGGTTGTGGTCCGAGATGTCGCGGGTTCGAGCCCCGTCGATCACCCCAATTTTCACTAACCTAATGAACGACTACATCAAGGAGCCTGACGTGAAGGAAATGATTTTCGATGTCGTCATCGAAATCCCCGCAGGTAGTCGTAACAAGTACGAGATCGACCACAAGACTGGAGAAATTCGCCTGGATCGAATGCTCTTTACAGCGACTCGTTTCCCCCATGACTACGGGTTTGTGAAGAACACGCTTTCACTTGATGGTGATCCACTCGATGCCCTTGTGCTTCTTGATGAACCAACTTTCCCAGGCTGTGTTGTGAGTTGCCGTGTTGTTGGAATGTTTCGGATGGTTGATGAAAAAGGTGGGGACGACAAACTTCTTTGCGTAGCCGCAGGTGACATTCGAAAGAGCGCACTTCGCGACCTGAAGGATGTGCCGGAATATGAATTAGAAGAAATTAAGCACTTCTTTGAAGTCTATAAAACTTTAGAGCCCGGCAAACAAGTTCATGGTGGAGACTGGGTAGGCCACAATGCCGCAGAGCAAGAAATTAAAGATTCCTATGGTCGCTTTAAGGAGCATGCATAAATTGAGTCAGTGATTCGAGCGTGTTTCAGGGTTTCTCGCGTTAGCACACTTGCGCTGATAGGGTGTCCCACGCACAACAAACTCGCGTTGTTAGCTCAGTTGGTAGAGCAGGTGACTCTTAATCACCGGGTCGGGGGTTCGAGTCCCTCACAACGCACTCGTTGAATTAACTTAGACTTGGCTAGGACGCGCATAATACTGAAGGAGATTTAAAAATTGCACGGGAAAGTGCTTAAAATATGGAGCGACAGTCTCACGCCCACTTTAAATTGCAAGTAACATACTCTAATTTTTTTTGGAATTCATAGGATCCATGAGAAACATCTAAAAGGTTGTCTGTCCGAAAATATTTTACTCCTGCCGAATAGGCTTCCTCAACAAGCTTTTCACAAGCTAACCACCGCACCGAGTTAGATACTACGCCAAAATAGTAGAAATTATTTGCGAGACATCCTGAAACAAATGCAGCGCTTGCGGCGACAGGTACTCCGACCTCATTTTCCACAATTGTCGCAAGAAGCTGACAATCTTCATAGCTGGAAGGCACTAGAGAGATATTTCTCCAATTTCGTTTACCTGACACTGCAAAAAAAGCATCAAGTGAGTCCGCTGCATCTTCATTTCTTAGGGTCTTTGATTTAAAACCATTTTTAGATAAAGAATTTAGTTCGTTACGAATTGCAGAATATGCTCTACCCTTCTTCTCAACTCGGTGCTCATTCAAAACAATGACTCTGGAAAGCGAATATCCGAAGTATCTATACCTAATCCTCAGGCAAAAAGGGTTTGAATTAGGCGAGCGGGTCAGTTTCGTAATATCCTTACTCACGTCTTCCAGGTAAATCGTAGGTACCTCGAATCTGAGAATGAGCCAAAAAGGCATTAGTAGGAATTTACTTATTAGACTCAAAAAAAAATTCATTGAGTGAAGAGAGTTGAGAAGTCTATTTATCGGCCCTTTGGTGCTGCTCTTATCATCAACTCTTAAAAAAATTGACTCTCGAATGGCCTTCACCCCAGAACTATCTCATGATCGAATAAATCACGGCAAGGTTTCCACTTTACCTTAGATAAAAAATCTCAAATTTGGGACCAATCCGGCTATTCTGATTCAATGATGAGTCTAGGACGCTCAATTACTCCTGAGAGGGCTTCGTTAGAAATCGCAACGTAGAGGGTGATGTTGTGATGGTCGTTCGTTCTGTGCCCTTTCAGGCAACTTGATTTCAACCCTTTTGGTATTAAAATAGGATGTGGTTAAGGATCTATAGATTCATATTGAAGCCCAGCATGGGATGTAATGCGAGTCCCTCACAAGGCACCATTGTCTTCATATCGAAGTCCTCAAAACAAAGCATCACTCTGGATAAAAGAAAATCATAGAGCAGCTCGATGCACATCTCTCTCTAAAGGCTAAAAAGCCTAAAAATCGAATTTAGGCTCTGGCGTAAAGTCGAGAGAGAACAAATTTCTTAATCGGCACCTCGACGAACCGTATTGAACCTTCAGTTGCAAGCACAATAAGTGCAAATGTACAAAGCACTTTGAATACAGTTCGTACAAGTCCAGACATGTTCCATCCCAGGTTATCAAAGAAAAAATCTGAAGGGCTAAGCCGACCTATTGGAACGTGCCACACGTAAATGCCATAGGAGACTCTACCAAGATAAGAACAACATCTTCGCACATATCTTGGAAGACGAACGTCAACCAAAGTGGCTACTTCACGAATTAGAAAATAGCAAACGGGGCCCGAGAGAAGAATGAAGTATGACGAAATATCGAATAAAATGAACTCGCAGGCCACTAAAAAAAATACAACAAAAAATTTTGTAATACTTGTTTTTCGAGCTACTTCTTTCGAACTTATCCGTAACCTAATTCCCAAATAGAATCCAACAATCACCCGACCAATCGAAATAAGATATTTAATCACTCCCCACTCAAGCTGGCACCTGTAATTAAAAACAGCCCCAAAATTCAATCAATAAACCAGCAGCAATTACAAACATTAATCTTACTTTAAACTTAAAAAAAATCGAAAAAATATTGATGAACCACTCCGCCGAAAGACTCCACAACGGAATGTTAATAAAAATGACCGAGCCCCATAATACTTGAAGTAACAGAAAAGCGCCTAGATACTGAACACCCGTCGGTGGGACTTGTCCAAGTATTGTTGAGTTTCCGGATATTCTTTCTGAAAAGAGTATTACAACAAAAACGGGTATCAAGATTGGATACAAGCGCAAAATTCTCTTCAAAAGAAATTCTCTCGCTCCCAAGAGAATAATCTGAGGGGCTAAAACAAAGCCTGACAACACAAAGAAAAAATCAACAAATGTGTTAATTCCCGACCAAAATCTCCCCAAGCTATATAGATAAAGATGGAATGACATGATTGCTATCGCAGCAACACCTCTTGCGGCATCAAGAAGATAGAATCTTGTGTTTTTGCTTACTTCGCTCATGACTAGCGATTCTATACCAGTGTTTAAGATCTCACGAATTCACAGAAACCACGTTAAAACTAGATCTGAATGCCTAATAAAAGTGTTGCACAGAACGAAGTTAATGCAAATGTTGCGTCTGAACTGGCTGCAGCATGCCTTTTCGAGCTGAGTGAATTCAATCTTGACGCAATAAAATCCAAGAATGGAACTAGATTAGATTATCTTTCTCCAAAACATAATGTTCGAATCTATAAAGGTTTAAAAAGACTTCCTTGGTAAACATGTGATACCTAAAGATAACGGCTACCCCATTCTCTTATCATTCTTTTTGCGGGCGCTTCTACCAGTTTCGAACTAAGGTAAGCAAAAATAACGGAAATTACAAAAGTCATAAAAATTAACAAAACTAGATTCTTCTCAAACGTACTAAAGTGAATAAGGGATTGCGCCACTGGAAAATGAAAAAGATAAATTCCATAGGATATGTCCAGTCGCAAAGGAACTCTCGCGAGGATAGAAGATTCGCCAACCATTACGGCGGCAACGCTTACCGATAGTGCACCAAATAGTGCAAATTTAAAGGTAGAGTCTCCACTATACCAAGTTGCAAATAAAGCAATTGGTAATAGGTAGAGCGATTTCCACTTATTTATTGGAATTCTAGCGAGCAAGATACCAATTAGGAAGCATAGAATATATGGCCATTTACTTAATAGCTGAAAAGATAGCGACGCATTTTTAGTCAAAAAATCTTTGATTGCCCAAGAAGTAGTCAAAGATATTACCCAAAAAAGAAAAACTACCGTTGCAATTATTTGTAAAAATGTAAATCTATTTGACCGATTACTCATTACAGCCAACATTGCCAGTGCCAAATAACAAGTGATTTCAAGAGCAAGTGACCAAAGTGGCGCATCTGGAATTCCAGGGCGAGAGGAATAATGCGGAAGGCCATTCAGTTGATTCATCATAGATTTAGGAGAAACTGGACTTTGAGGAAAGGGAACAATATTTAAAAAAATATATTTGACAGGAAATTGAACCTTTCCGGTTTCAAGATATGACCATAAAGGAGCAAAAATGAAGGTCAGTGATAGAATTATCAATATGTAGGCAGGATAAATTCTTGCAAATCTTCTTAATAGGAATTGCCAAATTCCGTCTTTGACCAACCCAGGCGTCACTAAATAGCCCGAAATCGAAAAGAAAAAGAGAACTGCTAACGTTCCTATATCGATCTTTCCAGGTCCTCCTATTCCAGGCAATCCGGTGAGATCCTCTGCATGCTTGATTAGTACCATTGTCGCTAGTAGGAGGCGTAGAACGTTAAAGGAATTGCGAACCGAACTAAGACGTTCATCCTTCACAAGCTATACTCCTTTCAGCGTGGTTAAGGATCTTATAGATTCATATTAATGCCCAGTATGGGATGTAATGCGAGTCCCTCACAACCCAACCGGAGCCCGATAGTTCTCCGGAAACATGACAGTAAAGGGTAATGGGTCGGAGCAGCGTTTTTGTGTGCTTAAAAGTGCGAAAAGGAATGCGACAAAGCTTTGAGCAGTATTCTGGAGTAAATTCCGAAGGTTTCCTTTCCTTGAAGGATGAGTTGTCGGTCTCCCGCAAAATGGTTTTTGAGTCCACATTTTAGTTAATCTGGATCTGGAAGTGGCTTGATTTCCAAGGAAGACACTAAAAAGCTCTAATCGAATGGGATAAGCGTCATTTTGCATTCGAGTTGGCCCACAGGCAGTTCTATTTCGCAGGTAAACTATCCTCAGTATCTAGTCGGAACAGAAAGTCAGGATTGCTCTCAAAAATGACTCTTTCTACTCAGGAATTAATTCTTATCGCCATCTGTACTTTAGGTGAAAACCCTAATCTATCAGATTTACTCTCTCAGCTAATTCGACTGAAGAGTGGATCCCCGCACCAGGTCAGAATCATAATTGTATGGAACTCAAATATAGAGGTGGGAATTTTAATCCCTCCTGAAGTAGAAGTTCACCGTATCCCCGAGCGAGGATATTCAAATGCTAGGAATCTAGCTTTAGCCCAGAGGAGAATTGATGAGTCTATGATGTTTATCGACGACGATGAACTGTTAAATCTACAATTGAGCGATAGCTTTCACATGGGGATTGATATCTTAGACATTTATCTGACTGCTGCTATCGAATTTCCAGACAGCATCTTTGTAGGTCCTTATCTTCCAGTGGACATGGATGGAAGAAAAAAGCTACCGGATTGGAAACAAATTCCAGAAATGGAGCATGGGAATGTAATCAATTTTGGTTCAGGCGGAAATTTTTTTATCCCATCCGCAGTCTTACGGGATCGAAAAATAAGTTATGACCCGTTCTACAATTTTGGGGGTGAAGACACCAATCTAGTTAGAAGTCTCGCCCGTACTGGAATTATGACTAGGTGGATTCCAAGTGCGATCCTATATGAAAAAACACCGAGTGAGCGCTATACCCTCGAGTGGCAAACTGAGAGAAATCTCAAAAATTTCCTAATAAATATAATGATTGAATTGCAAAGCTTTAAATTCTCTCGGGTTAGACGGCTCTTCTATACCATTAAAATTTTGTCGGTGATTCTCTTGGGCATAAGGAATCCAGCTACAAAGCACTTAGGGCTAAAAAAGAAGTATGGCATAACTATTGCGATTTTCCAGCATAATCTTCAAAAACTTAAAGAGATCGCTACTAATGGTGGCGATGTTGAGTAATTTGAATACACCCAGATACTTTGAGCCAAATCTGGGTCATATTTCAATTAATTTTATTAATCCAGTTAGTTCTATCAAATTCAAGAGTAAATCAGAAATGAAATTTTTATTTCCCAAATTTTATCATTCCTGTAATGCGAGCTTACAAAATCATTCATGAGTCAATCTGACATTAACTTTTAAGCCAATATGCATCCCAGTGATCGCCTTGACTAGATCTCCTAATTTCCCGAAAGGAGTAAAGTTCTAATAAATTTGTAAGTTCATCAACAGTGCCATAATTAACATCGAATTCAATAATGAATTGACTAATGTCCGGGAAAAATTCAGTTCTCAGCAATGCTCGAACAACCTCTAACTCGAAACCTTCTACATCAATCTTTACAAGCAGCGTACTGTTATTCTTCTGATGCAACTCATTTAAGCGAATTTCGTTAATCATTTTAACCTGCTTTGTAACGCTATTGAAACGACCTCTGAAAGGTAAAAATGTCGCGCCTCCGGAATGACCATAGCTTTGGAATAGCTTTGTGTCATCATCATTTGGACCAATCGCCGCATTGTGGAGATGTACTTTCTTAGCCAAATTATAATTCACATTGTCCCGTAAATATAGGAAAGTAATTGGATCTGGTTCAAACGCATGAACCACTTTGATAAAAGGGTTCTGGTCCGCAAGAAGCGAGTAGAGGCCTATATTGGCTCCCACGTCAAGAAATACTGTCTCAACGTTCACCTCTTTCAGTATGGAAGAGATAAATTCGCCGTATTGTCCCTGTAAAGCGTATTTGAAGGTTAAATCATTTCCACGCGAACGCAAATACACTCCGTAGTAACTCATTTCATATATTCTTCGTGAATTTGGAAAAAAATTAAGTGGTTCTATTCGACGTGCAAGTGTCTTGACTATTAAAGTCCTAATTCTCCTCATATGCATACTCTAATCCTAGCAGTCACATCCCAAGCTATATTTATGGCTCTTATTGATCAATTCAAAGATGGAATCAAGTGAGAAGCTTTTTGAATTGCGCGACAGAATCAAAAATTTACGGACTATTGATCGAACGCAGAGATGATTTTTACAATAAAAAATTCTCAATAATCATCTCAGGGACCCTCGCCTGTCTCTCTGCCCGATTGATTGAAGAACTTTCTGTGCAATTGGGATAAGAAATTTTTAGAGAATCTGATGAGCCCTTATATGCATGAACTACCGCTGCTGACGGCGAAGATTTTACCTGGAATCACAAGAAAGCATGGCTTAATTAATCTACAGTCTCATTCTTATGAATTTAGAACCTTGAATATTTCGTTTTGGCGGCGCTTGTATGTCCTTATTAGGTGGGCATTAAGAGGTGTGACCAGCGATCTTTTCCATGGTTTTCTCGGGCCCATGAAGTGGACTATTCGAATATTAGATCTAGTTTTTTTTCTAAACATAAAAAATGTTTTAGAATAAGTGGTATTGTAATGGCT
>DAIQAR010000020.1:0-18966 GCA_036781605.1 Candidatus Nanopelagicaceae bacterium | reverse complement strand
GAGCAGAAGGATCGGGGGCAAAGTGGCCAGGAGATAACTGGGCAGTTCTAGGACTAATCGGATTTGTCACGGCGCTTTCATTCGCCTTAGTTAACTTTCTCAAGCGTAAGTACTCACGCCAACAAGTGGAAGTCCTTGAAGAGATAAGCGAATTTGCAGAGGAAGTAATTCTGGAACCTCAAACAGGGGGAATTATTAACAGCCTCAAAGCATTTGGGGAATTTTGGTATGACTTCATTATTGGTGATGACTGGACTATTGCAGTTGGAATTGTGATCGCCTTTTTTGGAACAGAGTGGCTTAAAGGAAGCACTGGTCAGAGCTGGTATCTGTTGCCTATAGCAACAGCACTTTTGGTATCAAATAGCCTTGTGCGGGCAACTAAGAATTAGAGACTAATTCCCGAGGTTGTGCGAAGATTTACCCGTGCAACTATCTACGAAAGCCATAGATCGCTTTCGCACCTCATCGGATGCATCACATTATTTACTCATTCCTGATGCTGTAGCTACCCCAGGTAATGCAGAAGAGATAGCCGAGCTATTCTCCTATGCGTCGAAAAATCAAACAAGTATTACTTTTCGAAGTGGTGGTACAAGTCTTTCAGGACAATCAGTCACCAATGGAATTCTTGTCGATACACGTAGAAACTTTCGAAAGATTGAAGTCCTAGATGCTGGATTACGAGTAAAAGTTCAACCAGGTATAACAGTTCGCGCAGTTAATGCTCGGCTTGCACGTTTTGGCAGAAAGTTAGGTCCAGATCCAGCTAGTGAAATCGCATGCACGATCGGTGGAGTGATCGCAAATAATTCAAGTGGAATGGCTTGTGGAATTACACAAAACACATATAAAACTTTGGAGAGTGCAATTATTGTTCTGGCTAACGGGGCAATCATTGATACTGCTTCGAGTCGTGCGGATGAAGATTTGCAGAACGCTTGCCCGGAGCTTTTTAGTAAGCTCATAGCAATTATCACTTCAGTAACGAGTAGGCCCGATTTAGTCGGGCAAATTAAATCTCAGTACCTAATCAAAAATACTATGGGATATGGCCTTAATTCACTTATTGACTACACATCAGTCAGTGATGTTTTACTCCATCTCATGGTGGGAAGCGAAGGAACTCTCGGTTTCATTGCAGAGGCAACCTTTCACACGGTTCCCCTATTTAGCGCCGCAGCAACTGCTCTTAAGGTTTATCCAACTTTTCTTGATGCAACTCAAGCTTTAGCTGCGCTTATTGAGACAGGTCCAGCAACTATTGAACTTATGGATGCTGCCTCACTTCGAGCAAGCAAGGTGGATATCGGTGGCGAAGAGATCACCACACAAGCAGCATTTCTCATTGAGTATCAAGCAGAAAACCAGTCCGCTCTCGCAGAAAAGATCAAAGGGCTGTCGGGACTCAAACTTACAACAGATAAGAAAGTCCGTGATTCACTCTGGCATATCCGAAAAGGATTATATGCAACAGTCGCAGGCGCAAGACGTTCTGGGACTACCGCATTACTTGAAGATATTGCAGTACCAGTCTCCCGTTTAGCCCAAACATGTAGTGGTCTTCAAGACCTCTTCAGGCGACATGGTTACGATGATGCAGTCATTTTTGGTCACGCAAAAGATGGAAATATTCACTTTCTTATTAATGAAGACTTCTCTGATGCATTAAAAGCTGAGCGCTACCATAAATTTACTGAGGAAATGATCTCTTTAGTTCTATCCCAAAAGGGATCGCTCAAAGCCGAGCATGGAACAGGCCGAATGATGGCACCCTTTGTTGAACGACAATTTGGCAGCGAGCTTTATCAAGTTATGAAGGCGATTAAAGGCGCATTTGATCCAGCTGGTGTGTTAAATCCAGGTGTACTTATTAGTTCAGATGTAAATGCCCACATGAGAAACATTAAATTCAATCCACCTATCAATGAAGTAGCAGATAACTGTGTTGAGTGCGGATATTGTGAACCAATTTGTCCAAGCAAAGACCTCACAGTGACACCTCGACAAAGAATTGTGATAACTAGGGCAATTGCTACCTCATATGCTGCGAATGATCAAAAACTGTATAAAGAATTGCTTGCGCAATCTACTTACGAAGTACAGGAGACTTGCGCCGTAGATGGTTTGTGCGCGACCACATGCCCATTAGGAATCAACACTGGTGAACTAGTTCAAGATCTGCGCGCAGAAATGACTACTGGTTTAGGAAAGTTCTACTGGAGTAGCGCTGCAAAATCTTGGGGTAAGAGCTTGAGACAAGTAAGCACATTAATGACTATCGCCCATGTAATTCCTGCGCCAGCAGTTCTGGCTGTCAATAAGTTATTGCGAGTACTGATTGGCTCTGATTCACTGCCACTCTGGTCAAAGGACTTGCCCCGTGGTGGCAAAAGGCGAGAGTCTGTTTCCCAACCTAATCCTGAATTTGTGTTCTTCACATCTTGTTTAGATTCGATGTTTTCATCACAAACGGCTATCTCACTACGTTCACTTGCCAAAAAAGCTGGAGTTAACTTCCTTGTTCCGGACGGAATAAGTGATCTTTGCTGTTCCACACCATGGAAATCTAAAGGTATCTCTGGTGGGTATGAACTTATGGCAGAGAGGACATATCAAGCCCTCTTAGTGGCAAGTTCTTATGGAAAGTTGCCAATTGTTTGTGAAAATTCATCATGCAGTGAAGGGCTTCTTAGTGTCCTTCGGGATATAAAAGACTCGAAATTAACAATTATTGATTCTGTTGATTTCGCCGCGCAGAAATTGCTTCCTCGGTTAAGCGTAAAGAGCAAAATAGATTCAGCTGTACTGCACCCAACTTGTTCAAGTACTGCTCTCAACTCTCATGACAACCTGAAAGTGCTTGCTGAGGCGATTTCTTCTACCGTGGAGATCCCAGGGTCGTGGGGATGTTGCGCTTTTGCTGGAGATCGAGGCATGCTTCATCCAGAACTCACAGCAAGCGCCACACTTGCCCAAGCAGAAGAAATTAATAAAAAGAAATTTGATGCTTACCTATCTACGAATCTCACATGTGAGATTGGAATGAGCAGAGCAACTGGACAAAAATATGAGCATATTCTCTGCGCTCTTGATCGACTTTCTAATTAAAGGAAAGCGCCTTTAGATCTAGCTTGGCTGTCGCCATCATGTGTGGGACTGTAAGCGCCCAAACGACAACAAGAAGTGACCAAAGTAATGATGAACTCAATCCATTCTTGTTAAACACTGCAAGTGATATCCCAACAAGTACCGTTCCCACCAAGGCTGGCAAACCAGGAACAATCGCTTTGATCAAGGACTTTCTTCCATCACCAGCTTGGGTTGCTTTGGTAGAGCTAGGAAGTAGGAGAGTTAGTCGGGCAGTGTGTCTTGTGGCATGCCAACATCCAAAGTAAAAAGCAAAAGCAACAAGTGGAGGAGCAACGAGAGCGAGAGTCGCAAGCGTAGTTAGATCAATAATTTCACGATATCGCTTATGAGCCGCAAGTATTACAAGTGTTAACAAGGTAATAGTGAGAACTGAGTGCCTCAAAGTTGAGGTGTAATTTCCCGCCCAGTTCACCAGAGAAGAATTTACTTTTCCTAAGGCGCTCGAACTCTTCTCTTGTACAAGTGGAACGATCACTGGAAAGCATCCTGCAGAAAGAGCGTAAAGAACTTCAAGGTATTTAGGCATCATGGCTTTGCCTGCTAAGCGATCACTTTCTGCGATAAAGGATGCATCCCCAAACCCAAAGTGTAGAGAGCTCATCCATACGACAACCTCAAATCCAATGACATTCCATTTAAGGATTGCGATAACGGCAACAATAGCGATCGCTACATATCCCACTATAAATAGTATGAATCTGGTCTTTGAGCTCCTTGGAATTGTGATGAGGTGGTCAACAGCCCCGTGAGGAATTCCAATAGCCAGTGCAAGCACTGAGAGAATCACTTGCCATGAAAGATCACCTGAATTTATTACCCCCTGAAAGAGGAAACTCACAAGTATTGCGAAGATGACGGCAAGGTTTGAGAAGAGTCTGACTTGATTAAAAAGCCGACTTGCCACCTGGTTCATTGGGCAATTCTAGACAACTATCTAGTTTGGAGCAGAATAGGCACGTGATCAGATGGAGTTATGTAGCCATGCTCGGCTTCACAGTCGTGGGTTCTTTCTGGCTTGAAATCGTTTTGAAAGTTGGGGTACTCAAAAGATTTAGGCGACTTTTGTTGAGTATTGCTCCAAGTGCCTTTGTTTTTCTCTGTTGGGATGCATATGCGATTGCAAAACATCACTGGCACTTTGATGAGAAACAGATGCTCGGAATTATTGGCCCCTTCCATATACCCCTTGAGGAGTATCTCTTTTTTATCATCATTCCAATTGCAGCAATCATGACTCTAGAAGGAGTGAGAAAGGTAAAGAAGCATTGGCCGGTAGGAGATGGTGATGATCTATAGCGATATAGCGATTGGCTCTCTACTTTTTGCAGTGCTCTTTGATCTCTACGTGATTAGAACACAACTACTAACTAAATCTGTCTTTTGGACTTCCTACGCGATTATTTTCCCCATGCAGCTCATCACAAACTGGTGGCTAACATCTCGCAATATTGTTATGTATAACCCACAGGTAATAATTGGTCGTAGATTAGCAGGGGCACCGTTGGAAGATATTCTCTTTGGTTTCTCGTTAGTCCTGACAGTTATGTCTTTGTGGGTCTACTTAGGCAGGCGAGGAATCCGTAAGTAACTATTTATTTGTAAAAGAATAAATAACTAATAGCGCAGCAATAATTCCCACCATAATTTGAGTTGTACGATTTGCAAGATATTTTTGAGTCGCTTTTGTAAATGTTGCCGCAAGCAAAATTAATCCGGGGATGACAATCGTCAAGCTATGAATCAGGACATTATGGTGGCCAGTTTGATAGCGCAAATTGATAAGTCCAAGTGCTACAAGAAGGTAGCCGCCGTAGCGAAGATTTGTCATATTCCTATCCTAACGATTATCGATTAAGTGAATGAAAAAGGCGCCAGTTTCCTGGCGCCTTTTCACTACTAATTACTAGTAATTAGTGATCGTCCTTCATGCCTTCTGCGATCGACTTCATGCGAGCGATCTTGTAAATGGTTAGACCAAATACGCACTTTGCAAGTACGTCTGCAACTGTGTAACCGATCTGACGATCAGTGAACAAGTTTGCAACTTGAGCCATTGAAGGGTTCTTTACCAACACAGGAATGAGGTAAGAGATTGGATAAACGCCCCATGTAGCGATCAAAAGAAGACGCAAGCGGCCCACGGTCGCTGCTACGCCTGCTGGTTGACGCTCTAGTGACTTTCCAAGTTCTACGAATAGTACGTAGAGGATGTAAATGAAAGGAATGGTTGAAAGGACGCCCCAGAGCACCTTTGTTCCATTATTGCTTGAAATTTCACCTGGGTAACCCAAGATGATCATCGCTGCTGCCGCTGGCACCAAGCGAGTGATGAGTGACTTTGAAGCTTCCTTTGCAAGCGCAAGTACTGCAATTACTTCAACAAGAAGTAGTGGAACAGTAAGGATCCAGTCAACATAGCGGTAAGCCTCGTTGAATGCGCCTTGCTGTGTGCCGATTGTTACAGCACCCTTCATTGATGAATCATTGAAAGAATTGAAAATACGGAAATAGTGATATCCAGCGATGAATGTCACCATTGAAGACATAACTAATGCATTGCGGTACTTAGCAGCAACGCGTGATTGCGACACCAATGTGAACACTGTGCAGGCAATCATTGAAATTAGGCCAAAGGAGAAAATGTTATAAAGCGAGCTCCATTGGTTATTTGATAGTTGTAGCATCTAAATGGGCCTCCGTGAGGGCTAGTTAGCTAGCCTCCGGTTGGGGGCTAGTTCCAGAGCGCTGAGGTCACGAGGGGAAAGTGACACACGTCGCCGTGAATAGGTAAATAATCCGATACTTGCGAATGCTTGGCAACACTGAACACGAGATTTACCCACTATTTTCTCAGGGACGGCCCCTGAAAATCGGACATTTCAGGCGGGGGTCTAGCGGGCAATCTAGACTCCATCCCATGCCCATTGGATGGATTGCTCCCACAGATGAAGAGATCACTTCAATCCTTCAGAGCTCAAAAAATGTGGCGATAGTCGGCGCATCTGATGATCCTCACCGACCTGTCTATGGGGTCAGTGAGTGGCTCCTTGACCACTCGCACTTCAATCTTTTCTTTATTAATCCCAGGCTAACTACTCTCTTTGGTTTCCCTGTTTACCGCTCACTTGCCGAAGTCCCAGAGTGGATAGATATCGTCGATGTCTTTAGAAATGTTGCTGATATACCAGTCGTCCTTGATGAGTCAATTGCAGTGAAAGCTAAAACCATGTGGATGCAACTTGGCCTTTTGGATGATGTGACAGCTAGCCGCGGGGTTCAGGCTGGTTTAAAAGTTATTCAAGACCGTTGTCTAAAGGTGGATTACGAACGTTTTATAAAGTAGTTACTTGGGTTCAAGTACCAAGGCAACTGAGTTAATACACCAACGCTGATCTGTTGGAACACCGTAGCCTTCACCCTCAAATACATGGCCTAAATGAGAGCCGCAATTAGCGCAGCGGACTTCTGTGCGCACCCGTGGGGCGAGTGATCGGTCTTCAATAAGCACCACTGCATCATCTTTAGACGGTGCATAAAACGATGGCCACCCGCACCCTGAGTGGAATTTTGTCTCACTTTTAAACAATTCATTTCCACAGGCTTTGCAGCGGTAGCTACCCACAGTTTCGGAGTCGGTGTATTCACCAGTAAACGGGCGCTCTGTTGCTCCATTGCGTAGTACATCGTAGGAGAGCGGATCAAGGGTCTCTTGAAGCTTTTTTTCATCAATTTTTATTTTAAAGTTCTCAGCTTCAGGGTTAATTGGGTTTGACATAGCTTTTCTCTCTACTTTGGATGATTAATGCAGGATATTAACGGCACGGGCAATAACTAGACCGACGATTACGAGAGATGTTGCACTTTGAATCATCATGAGAAATTTCGCCCATCTGCTCAGCGGCAACACATCCGTTGGACTAAATGCGCTCGCATTTGTATAAGAGGTGTACATGTAGTCAAAGTAGCCAGGCTTCCAGTTTTCTGGCGCGTATTCCGATGACGTCATTTGTGGAAACAAGAAATCTGGGTATGGGATGAGTGCTTCGGCTCTTGCTCCTGGACCACCCCGATCAAATTCCCAATACCAGAGACTAAAAACGACGATATTTGTAAGCCAGATGGACCCCCCGAATGCGAGAAGATTGGTAGGGCTCTTTACAGTTGAATGGATAATTCCATCTACCAAGTCGATTGCAGAAGCAATGTTACTTATTGTCATCACACTTGCCAGAATAATTCCAAGCCACCAGCTGAACTTATGATGCTGATTGATCCGCCCAGGCTTTATAGCAAACATAATTGCCATCAAGCTTGCTTCAACTGCGCATATCTCGGGTTGAAGTTTGAGAGATAAGGAAGCGGGAAGCAGGTATTGCAGAACAATTACAACACCAACGACAAATGAAACAGGCCAGCGGTGTTCACCAATGTGTGGCTTATGCCAATGGGGCATTTTCCCAGAATGATGAGGAAGAAACTTCATTTCAGTAACTTACCAACTGATTTTTGTTGCCACAATGTCAGTACTTGTAAGGTGATAGAACGAATGAGTTTTTGTGAAGAAACGTCATATGGAAGATCCACGCATGAATTACTCAACTGACAACTCCACGTAGTCATTCCAGCATTAAATTCTGCGCTCCCTGAGGGAAATGCAATCCAATCGGTCTGCGCAGTGGGCGTAGCCGTAAAGGCCGTGGGTGCCGCGTCGCGTCTAGTCATCGTGCCGCTATAGAGAATGTGCACGTTAGGGGGTTGCGCGTCGTTGATGACAGTTTTATCGACTTCAGTATCACTTGATAAACCACCAATTGCTTGATTTTTTGGAACTTTTAGCCATTGAGGAATTGATACAGGCTTGAGTGTTCCGTAAACATGAACTCCTCCAGTTTGTTCACCTGTAATTAAATTCGAAGGAGTATTGATTCGAGGGTCAGCAAATTGGACAGTGACTTGATCAACATTTGTGTTTGGATCTTGTGTAGCACTTCGATACATGACTAGGCGACGCTCGGATCCTGTCAGTGATGGTTCTAAGCGTGTTTGCCAATATGCTGTATTTGCTCCAAACACAGCGATATTAATCCCATAGTTTCTAGCGGCTATAAATGTGCTCAGCATTCTATGAGTGAAATATTCTGCGTGCCCACCAATTACTACCGCATTGTAATTAGTTATCAGCGATGGCCATTTATTAACATCCAAATCACTGACTTGATCAATATTTATTCCTTGTTCTTCGGTGAATTGAACAAACGGAATAGCGTCACGCTGAACTGAGAATGCACCACTTCCTAAAAGCGGCCGGTCAAACGAAGCTATACGACTACGTTGATCACGGCTGGTATTTCCATCTTTATTGGGTCCTTCATAGGTGGAACGTCCACCAAAGCTGTTATATGCATTCCACGTTAGGAAAGATTGCATCATAACTATTTTTGATGAGCCAACTGGGCTTCGAACCACGAATGGGGCAGCGCTTTCGACTTGGCCAAAAGGTGAAATTGAAACCATCAGGTAGAAACCTGGAGTCCAATCATTGCCTACAGTCAGAGTTGTTGAGACTGGCCATCTGGCTTCTGTATATCGTGTTGCATCGTGAACTGTTGTTGATTTTCTCAGTTTTAATTTGACGCCACTCGAGCGCCAGACTTCACGCGCCCCAGCGCCGTTGTAGTACCCAATTCGCCAGGCAGCGAAGTACCGAGGACCCGCAATTATTTCATTATTATTCGATTCATATAGGCCTGCATGAATTTTTATACGTTGCCCACATGAAACCGAGGATTGATCAAGCCAAAGAGCGCTCCCGTGTGCGGCAGATAGTTCTAAATTTCTCCACGTAGCAGCTGTCATATTCACGCCAGGCTTTTGATTTTCATCGTGCACCCATGTCGAAGAAAGTGTTGGGCAAGTTGAATCTGTAAGCGAAGACTGATCATCTGGCAAAGAAATACTTTGTGATTCGGCGAATGTCATCATTGGACGAGATGGCAGATCGGCATGCGTGGCAAGAGCTGGAAATTTCTCTTCGGCTACTTTCTTTTCACCGTAGTAGAAGGCACCCAGCACTCCAGCCACGACCGCGATGAGGCTGACGGTAGAAATGAGCACAATCTTGCGCGAGAAAAAAGAAAATTTCATTAGGAATCTATTCTACCTGTACGCTCATTCTCTGAAAGAGTGTGTGCCCCCCTAGCTCAGTCGGTAGAGCGTTTCCATGGTAAGGAAGAGGTCAACGGTTCGATTCCGTTGGGGGGCTCGAAAATGTTTCATGTTTAGAATTAACTTAGAATAAAATTACATACGTTCTTACTCTTGGCGGGGTAGCTCAGCTTGGTAGAGCATGCGGCTCATAATCGCAGTGTCGCCGGTTCAAGTCCGGCCTCCGCTACCAATCCACCTCTAAATCACGCCCAACTACGCGTGATTTAGACGATTGCAGAGGTTTGAAGTAACCTTTGGCTCTTAGTTTTCTACACGTTCGATTTAAAGGAGCACGACAATGGCAAGCAAGAGTGCGGATGTCCGCCCAAAGATCACTATGGCCTGCGTAGAGTGCAAAGAACGTAACTACATTACAAAAAAGAATCGTCGTAACGATCCAGATCGCATGGAACTAAAGAAGTTCTGCCCTCGTTGCAAACTTTCAACAGTTCACCGCGAAACCCGATAACACATGCTTAACCCCGACCTAGTCGGGCGCACTTTCACTGGTGCGACTAGTACAACAATTTCTCAAGAATCCATTACTACTTTTGCCCATGCTCTTGGTGAAGAAAACATTTTAGTTGCCCCTCCCACATTTGGAATTACGGTCACGCTGGCCCAATCACAATCTCTTTTGCAAGATTCTGGCTTGGACTGGACACGTGTGGTGCATGGAGACCAGCGCTTTGAAATTCATACTCCAATAGTTGCTGGAATGAGCCTCACCTGTGACTGCACCATTGAGAGCGCTCGCGTAGTTGCCGGAAATGAAATCGTAAATGTTAAAGCAGATCTTCTATCTGATTCAAAGCTCATTGCATCGACCTGGGCTACTTTGGTGTTTCGGGGATGAGTACATACACAGTTGGCCAAGCATTGGCGCCACATACATTCATCATCAACCGCAAAAAGCTGGTCACTTACGCAGATGCAAGTGGGGATCGCAATCCAATCCACTTAAGTGAAGACATTGCAAAGTCCGTCGGCCTTGAAAATGTGATCGCTCATGGCATGTATACGATGGGCTTAGCAGGTCAATATGTCAGCGCACTTGCAGGCAGTGCTCATGTGAAAGAGTTTTCTGCCAGGTTTACAAAGCCGGTGGTAGTTCCCGCTGATACTGATGTTGAATTAATTGTGAGCGCAACCGTAACGGAAGTAAATCCAGATTCTATTCGCCTTGAAATTAGCGCCGTATGTAATGAGGTTAAAGTATTAGGAATGGCGAAGGCGCTCATCGCCCTATAACCTTAATTACATTATGGCCCAGATAAGAAGCTACCCCCGCATTGGTGATCTGCGTAATTTTACCAAGAACACGTTTCCTATCTCGGTGGCAATGATTATTGATGGTTTCTGTGAGGATGCAATTGTCAGCATCAACAGCATTAAACAATTTGCACCCAAAGATTGCGCAATTCTTGCGATTGTCAGCGGGACTCCCGATATTAAGGGACTTGAAGAGAGCCTTGATGAGCGAACTTTTATTACACAAATATCTGGCGGCGTTGGGTGGGGTGAGGCTGCCAACGCGCTATTGAAGCTAGCACCCAGCGAATATGTTGTGATTATGGACCCTTCAACACAGTTTACTGGTGATGCAATAACCCCAGCGCTAACAGCTCTGACAAGTGGCGAATGGGCTGCAGTTGGATGGCACGGTGGTTTAGTAAATGTCGAAGACGAATGGCGAAGTGTTGATGACCGTGGACCCGGAGAAGTGGATGTTCTTTTCAGTTACTTCATGGCACTCAACCGTAATGCTGCGGTGACATGCGGTGCATTTAATATTCGTGCCATTTATTATCGAAACGCCGATATGGAATTTTCACTTCGCCTTCGTCAATCTCAAGGGCGTTTATTGCAGATGGAACTTCCACTCTTCCAAGGGCGTCACCATGGCTACTACGACACCGAAGAGAGTTTTCGCGAGACCCAGTCTAAGAAGAATTACGATCGAATTTTGGATCGATTCCGCGGAAAAAATCAGATTTTAGTTGAGCGAAGATAGCCTTATCCCATGGCTGAGAATCTCTCCGACTTAACAACCCTGCATGTAGGAGGGCCGGCTAAGCGCGTTGTGCATGTACACACGGAAGAAGAACTCATTGCAACGGTTCAACAATGTGATGAATTACATGAGCCACTATTAATACTCGGTGGCGGTTCGAATGTATTAGTGGGCGATCTTGGATTTGATGGAACAGTGATCATTGTTGAAACACAAGGCAATTCATATGAGATTGACGCCTGTAGTGGTGGAACCTTGCAAGTAGCCGCAGGGGAGAACTGGGACAAATTTGTTGAATTCACAATCTCTAAAGACCTTGCCAATCTCGAATGTTTAAGTGGAATTCCAGGAACTGTCGGTGGAGCTCCCATTCAAAATATTGGTGCTTATGGTCATGAAGTTGCAGAGGTCATTGCGCGTATTCGTACGTATGACAGAAAAAGCAAAAAGATTCATACCTTTATGGCAAGTGATTGTGACTTCTCGTATCGCTCCTCTATCTTCAAAAAAGAGCCTGAGCGCTATGTAATTTTAGATGTTACTTTTCAATTGCGTCGTGGTGAGACTTCACTTCCAATTCAATATGAAGAGTTAGCTGGCGCACTCAATGTAGAGGTGGGAGCGCGAGTGGCAATCTCAGAAGTTCGCGCCGCTGTTCTTGCTTTGAGAGCTAAGAAAGGCATGCTTTACTCCGACCAAAATTGGAGCGCAGGTTCATTCTTTACTAATCCAATTATTTCCCAAGAAAGCGCCTCAAAACTTCCTGCGGATGCACCGCGTTGGCCGCAACCAGATGGAACTGTGAAGACTTCTGCTGCATGGCTTATGGAGCATGCGGGTGTTCACAAAGGTGAAGCACTTTCAGGAGCGAAGATTTCAGATAAGCACGTCCTAGCTTTAATGAATGCGGGTAGCGCTACAGCAGATGACATTGCTGGGCTAGCAAGAGCGGCGCGAGCCAAAGTGAAGGATAAATTTGGAATTACTTTAGAACCCGAAGTTCAGTTTGTTGGTCTTAGCCTTTAAGCTACTTAGCTTCAGCTAATAATTTTTGTACTCGAGTAATACCTTCAACAATGTCATCATCGCTCAAAGCGTATGAAAATCTAAGATAACCAGAAGGACCAAACGCTTCACCAGGAACTGCAGCTACCTCTGCTTCATCCAAAATAAGTGTTGCAAGTTCTGCAGATGTTTGAGGGCGCTTTCCTCGGATCTCCTTGCCTAGAACACCCTTCACAGATGGATAGACATAAAAAGCACCGGTTGGAGTTGGGCAAGTAACACCAGGAATTTCATTCAACATCTTCACAATGAGTGTACGACGACGATTAAATGCTTCACCCATTTTATGAACGGCGCTTAAATCACCTTTGAGAGCAGCGATTGCAGCGCGCTGAGAAACGTTTGAAACATTAGATGTTAAGTGTGATTGAAGGTTTGTAGCTGCCTTTATGACATCTTTTGGACCAATCATCCAACCCACACGCCAACCCGTCATTGCATAAGTTTTTGCAACGCCATTGATAATGATGCACTGATCGGCAAGCCCAGGAACAAGTACAGGCATACTCGGTGCTTTTGCACCGTCATAGAGAAGGTGTTCATAAATTTCATCTGTGACCACCCAGATGCCGTGAGCAAGTGCCCACTCACCAATTGCTTTGACTTGATCTACTGAATAGACAGAGCCCGTTGGGTTTGAAGGAGAGCAAAACAAGAGCGCTTTGGTTTTAGGCGTACGAGCAGCTTCAAGTTGTTCAACGCTTACTAAATAGTTTTGTGATTCATCAGCAAAAACTTCAACTGTACTTCCGCCAGCAAGCTTGACGCACTCTGGATAAGTTGTCCAATACGGGGAAGGAAGGATTACCTCATCTCCCGGATTGATAATTGTTGCAAATGACTCATAGACAGATTGTTTACCGCCATTTGTAACAAGTACTTGATCTGCCGTAATCACATAATTTGAGTCGCGCTTTGTTTTCGCAACAATTGCATCACGAAGTTCTGGCAATCCTGGTGTTGGTGTGTAGCGATGGTTAGCAGGCTTTGATGCTGCATCTACTGCAGCTGCAACGATGTAATCGGGTGTTGGGAAATCTGGTTCACCCGCGCCAAAACCAATGACAGGTTTACCCGCAGCCTTAAGAGCTTTTGCTTTTGCATCAACAGCAAGTGTTGCTGATTCAGCAATCGCTGCGATCCGAGAAGAAATGCGGGGCTTTTTTTCGCTCATAGGGGGAGTATGCCAAACATGGGGCCTAGGTGAGCGTGAGATTTAGCCGGTTTTACTCATACGCATGCTGGGCTCTAGACTCCTCGGTCTGGCGCTTGCAATAGGTCATGATCACTCATGTCTTAACAACGCTCGAAGGGCAGTAGCTCAACTGGCCAGAGTTCCGGTCTCCAAAACCGGCGGTTGGGGGTTCAAGTCCCTCCTGCCCTGCAAGTACGTACGTAGTGAGAAGTAGTAATAAGAAGTACAACGTGTAATAAGAAAGGTAAGCAACGTGATTGATGAGAAGCACGATACCGAAGTAGCCAAAGGCATCTTTGGTCGTATCGGCCTGTTCTATCGCCAAGTTCTTTCAGAACTTCGCAAGGTGGTCTGGCCTACTCGCAATCAGCTCACAACATATACCTCTGTTGTTTTAGTTTTCGTTGGCTTCATTATTGCCGTAGTTTCAATTCTGGACTTGGCATTGACCAAGATCGTTTTCTGGATTTTTGGATAGGCATACACAGATGACAATTGAGAACCCATTCTTCGAAGAGACAGTAACTGCTGAGCCAGTTGCTGCGACTATTGACCCATTTGAAGCTGCGCTCGCTGCATCACCAGAACCGGTTGTTGAAGAAGTGCTCGCTGATGAAGAGGTAGGTAGCGCCGAGGCGATCACAGCAATTGATGCTGAGGTAGCAGCTGAGGAATCAGAATTAGAAGAAGATGATGAGAATGCAGAATTCCGTCGCGCTCTTCGCACGGCTGCAGGTGAATGGTTCGTCGTTCACTCATATGCTGGTTATGAGAAGAAGGTAAAAGGAAATCTTGCGAACCGTATTCAGGCACTGAATATGGAAGATTACATCTTCCAAATAGAAGTCCCTGAAGAAGAAATTACTGAAATTAAGAACGGGCAGCGCAAGCAAGTAAAGCGCAACGTATTTCCAGGCTACGTATTAGTTCGCATGGATCTGACAGATGAGTCATGGTCATGTGTACGTAACACACCAGGTGTCACAGGATTTGTTGGCAATGCCCATCATCCATCACCACTGAGCCTTGGTGAAGTTGAAAATATTCTTGCTCCTCGCCCAGTTAAGAAGGGTGATAAGCCAGAGATTCGAGTTGTTGACTTTGAAGTCGGCGAATCAGTCACAGTTATGGATGGACCATTTGCAACCTTGCCTGCATCGATTTCAGAGATCATGCCTGAGCAAGCAAAGCTCAAGGTGCTTGTATCTATCTTTGGCCGCGAAACACCAGTAGAGCTTTCATTCCATCAGGTTCAGAAGATTTAAGAAAAATAAAAGGAGAAAAACGAAATGGCACCAAAGAAAAAGATCACTGCTCTTATTAAGTTGCAGATCCACGCTGGAGCAGCAACACCTGCGCCACCAGTAGGTCCTGCACTGGGTCAGCATGGTGTCAACATCATGGATTTCGTGAAGGCATACAACGCAGCGACTGAAAGCCAAAAGGGACAGATCATTCCTGTGGAGATCAGCGTCTACGAAGACCGCTCATTCACATTCATCACAAAGACTCCACCAGCTTCACGTTTAATCTTGAAGGCTGCTGGAATTGAAAAGGGTTCTGCTATTCCTCACAAGAACAAGGTTGCAAACATCACTAAGTCACAAGTTGAAGAGATTGCCAAGGTAAAGATGGCTGACCTCAATGCAAATGACCTAGAGGCAGCAAGCTTGATCATCGCAGGAACAGCACGTTCAATGGGAATCACGGTTTCCAACTAACTCAATAAGAAAAGAGAAGTGGGAGGAGCTCGCTGCTCCGTTACACCACAACTCCCTAATATAAGGAGAAGAAATGAAGCGCAGTAAGAAATATACAGAAGCAGCAGCAAAGGTTGATCTCAAGAACCTTTACTCGCCAACAGCAGCGATGAAACTCGCTAAGGAAACATCAGTAACAAAGTACGACGCATCAGTTGAAGTCGCTTTGGTACTTGGCGTCGATCCTAAGAAGGCTGACCAAGCAATTCGCTCAACAGTGAATCTCCCACACGGAACAGGTAAGACTGCTCGCGTTTTGGTATTTGCTGGCGGAGAACGTGCTGAAGAAGCTCGCGCAGCTGGAGCAGATATCGTCGGAGCAGATGAACTCATTGATGAAGTTTCAAAGGGTCGTCTTGATTATGACGCTGTAGTTTCAACACCAGAATTAATGGGTAAGGTCGGTCGTCTTGGAAAGGTACTTGGACCTCGCGGTTTAATGCCAAACCCAAAGACAGGAACCGTGACAACAGATGTCGCTAAGGCCGTGTCAGACATTAAGGGTGGAAAGATTGAGTTCCGTGTTGATAAGAACTCAAACCTTCACTTCCTTATCGGCAAGGTTTCATTTACTACTGAACAGCTTGCTGATAACTATGCAGCGGCCGTTGAAGAAGTAATGCGCGCGAAGCCAAACTCTTCAAAGGGTCGCTTCATTAAGAAGGCTGTTGTTTCCACAACAATGGGCCCTGGAATTGCGATCGATACATCAATCTCTCGCGATAACGGTCCATCTATTCAATAAGTACCAGATTTAGGCTCATTTTGACTGGGGTAGGGCCTTGGCCCTACCCTTTGCCTATCACCAAAGACTGCAGGTCTTAGAGCAGAAATGTTCTGAGTTAATTGCGAGAAATCGCAGCCCGCATAGGTACACACGAAAACCTCGTGCGCACTTATGCGCCGGGGATTTTTTATTTTATAAAGAATTCATTAGGCGTGGTGATCTAGTCAAAAACTAGATGACATAAGAAAGGTAGAAAATGGCTCGTTCTGATAAAGAAGCAGATGTAGCAGCGCTGACGGAAGACTTCCGTACCGCTAACGCAACTGTGCTCACTGAGTACCGCGGTTTATCTGTGGCCTCAATGAAGGAACTTCGCCGTTCACTTGGCGCAAACACCAAGTATTCCGTTGTGAAGAACACCTTGACCAAGATTGCTGCAAAGAATGCTGGAGTAGATCTCGCCGATGATCTTCTTGCTGGTCCTTCTGCGGTTGCCTTTGTTAAAGGAGATCCAATCGATGCAGCTAAGAGCCTGAAGAATTTCCAGAAGGAGAATCCATTCCTTGTTATCAAGGGCGGAATCTTCGAAGGTAAGGCAATTACAACTGCAGAGATTATGAAGCTTGCTGATCTTGAGTCCCGTGAGGTTCTCTTGGCCAAGCTTGCAGGTGCAATGAAGGGCACAATGGCTAAGGCCGCTCGTACCTTCGATGCACTTCGCATCAAGCTAGAAGCTGGAGCACCTGCTGCACCTGTTGCAGAAGTAGCCGCACCAGTTGTTGAAGCTGCTGAAGTTGTTGCAGAAGCGCCAGTCGCAGAAGCTGCACCAGAAGCCACCGCCGAAGTTTCTGCCCCTGAGGCAGTTGCCGAAGCAACCGAAACCCCAGTTGCTGAAGCAACAGAACCAACAGAATAAGAAGAGGAAATAAAAATGGCTAAATTGTCACAAGAAGATTTAATGTCACAGTTCAAGGAAATGTCACTTGTTGAGCTCTCAGAGTTCGTCAAGGCATTTGAAGCTGAATTCGATGTAACCGCTGCAGCTCCAGTTGCTGCTGCTGGTGGCGGAGCTGCTGCTGGTGGCGGAGCTGCTGCAGAAGCTCAAGATGAGTTCACACTTATCTTGGACGATGCTGGTTCACAGAAGATTGCTGTTATTAAGGAAGTTCGCGCAATTAATTCAAGCCTTGGCTTGAAGGAAGCGAAGGACCTAGTAGATGCAACTCCTGCGACTTTGATCGAAAAGGCAACAAAGGAGACAGTCGACAAGGCAAAGGCAGCTCTAGAGGCAGCCGGCGCAAAGGTCACAATCAAGTAATTGCTCTGAAGGAACAGCCCGCCTTGGTTCCCCCAAGGTGGGTTTTTTCTTGCCCGCCTGAATCTGAGTCCGCTTAGGCTTATAGCACCTTTCGATCCCCAATTGGACAGATCCACAGCCCTTTGGATACCCTGCACCTTCACAATTTTCACACTCTCTGAGGTTAGGCATATAGCGGCCGCGACCTTTTGATAGCCGTGCGTTTTAAGCTACTGGAGGATTAATTGGCCGCGAAGTCGAAATCATTTGCCCCCGCTCGAGTTTCTTTCGCAAAGATCCGTGAACCACTTGAAGTACCAAATCTCCTATCACTGCAGCTAGACAGCGTTGATTGGTTACTTGGTAATGAAGCATGGCGTTCACGTTTACAAGATGCAGAGAAGTCTGGCCGTGGAGAAGTTCCTAAGCAATCAGGACTAGAAGAAATCTTTGAAGAGATTTCACCAATTGAAGACTTCCAAGGCAAGATGAGTTTGTCTTTCCATGATCATCGTTTTGAACCACCAAAGAACACAATCGCGGAGTGCAAAGAACGCGATATGACTTACAGCCAGCCGCTATTCGTAACTGCTGAATTCACCAACAACGAGACCGGTGAAATTAAGTCACAGACAGTATTTATGGGTGACTTCCCTGTAATGACACCTCGCGGAACTTTCGTAATTAACGGAACAGAGCGTGTAGTTGTTTCGCAGATCGTTCGCTCACCTGGTGTTTATTTTGAGCGCACAATCGAAAAAGCTTCAGACAAAGATATTCTCACAGCAAAGATCATTCCAAGCCGTGGTGCTTGGCTTGAATTTGAAGTTGATAAGAAGGATCTTGTTGGTGTTCGTATTGACCGCAAGCGTAAGCAGTCAGTAACAATTTTCCTTAAGGCACTTGGGTGGACATCAGAGCAGATTCTTGAGCAATTTGGAGAATTTGAATCTATCCGCGCAACTCTTGAAAAAGATAACGTTGAAACACAAGATGAAGCACTGCTTGATATCTATCGCAAGCTTCGTCCAGGTGAGCCACCAACGAAGGAAGCTGCTCAAAACCTTATTGAGAATCTTTACTTCAACCCAAAGCGTTATGACCTTGCAAAGGTTGGCCGCTTTAAGGTTAATAAAAAGCTCGGTCTAGAACTTGAGCTTTCAAAGGGACTTCTTAATATCGAAGATATCGTTGCAACAATTAAGTATCTCGTCTCACTTCATAAGGGCGATGTTCTTATGGAATATGGCAAGGAAGTTCGTGTTGAGACTGACGATATCGACCACTTCGGAAACCGTCGCCTACGTACCGTTGGTGAATTGATTCAAAACCAAGTTCGTACAGGACTTTCTCGTATGGAGCGCGTAGTTCGTGAGCGCATGACCACACAAGATGTTGAAGCAATTACGCCTCAAACATTGATCAATATTCGTCCAGTAGTTGCATCAATCAAGGAGTTCTTCGGAACTTCTCAATTGTCACAATTTATGGACCAAACAAACCCACTTTCAGGAATGACCCACAAGCGTCGTCTATCAGCGCTTGGAC
>DAIQAR010000019.1:0-19601 GCA_036781605.1 Candidatus Nanopelagicaceae bacterium | reverse complement strand
ATGCAGCAGCTGTTCTTGTGACCACCTCTGAAGCACTTGCGCAAAGTGTTCGGGAAGAACTTGGAAAGCGCGTACCAGCGACAAAGCACTCGGTGAGAATTACGACTGCGCTAAACGGAATTCAATCTGCGATTGTTCTTGTTGAGTCTATTCAACAAGGCATAGATGTGGTTAATGCGTTAGCAACTGAGCACTTGGAACTACATGTAACAGATGTAGAAAAAGTTGCACTATCTATTAGAAATGCGGGCGCTGTCTTTCTTGGACGCTTCACCCCTGTGTCACTGGGCGATTATGCAGCTGGCTCAAATCACGTTCTTCCAACGGGTGGATGTGCTTGTCACTCCAGCGGGCTATCTGTTCAAACATTTTTAAAGGGCGTTAATTTCATTTCTTATGATGAGGCATCCTTTAATCAGATTGCCCCGACAGTTATCACTTTGGCAAACGCTGAGGATTTACCTGCACACGGTGAAGCAATGTCAGCACGATTTGAAGGGAAAAGATAATGGCATCTGCCTGGCCATACTGGCTGCCTATTCGTGCCGACCTCTACGGAATCTCTCCATATGGAGCGCCTCAAATTTCTGATGTGGTTGCGCTCAACACAAACGAGAATCCATTTGAACTCCCTAAAACTGTTCAAGATGCGATTGTCTCTCGTATTAGTGAAGTAGTGCACAGCCTAAATCGCTATCCAGATCGTGATGCACAAGCACTTCGCAGCAAACTTGCGGAATATATTTCTAAGACAACTGACACAAATGTCACAAGTGAGAACATCTGGGCGGCTAACGGGAGTAATGAAATCCTCCAAACAATCATGATTGCTTGCGGAGGAGCCGATCACCTTGCAATTGGATTCACTCCTTCTTATTCAGTGCATCCACTCATTGCTCAGCTCACTAGAACTCCTTGGTTTGCCGGAACTCGCGATCAGGATTTTGCCATCGATATGGCTGTTGCCAAGAAGCTCATTCTTGAGAAGAACCCTTCATTGATATTTGTGACAACTCCAAACAATCCTTCTGGCACTTCAACACCCCTTACTCACATCCGTGAGTTGGCAGATCTCGCCGGACAAGTTGGAGCCCTACTTATTGTTGATGAGGCATACGCGGAGTTTTCTCAAGAAGCCTCAGCGGTGGGTCTGATTGCAGATTTCCAGCATGTAGTCGTTGTCAGAACCATGAGTAAAGCATTCGCTTTTGCTGGAACTAGACTCGGTTACCTCGTTGCGCATCCAGCCGTAGTGAACGCGGCGCTTATCGCGCGACTTCCTTATCACCTCAGCTCGATTACACAGGCATCGGCAGAAGTTGCATTAGATCACGCTGAATTGATGCAGGGAGAGATTGCAACAATTATTTCTGAGCGTTCAAGGGTTGCGGAGGCTATTGCTTCAATGGGTTACAAACCTCTCCCTAGCGCAGCAAACTTCATTCTCTTCAGTGGGTTCACAGATGAAGCAAATGCCGTCTGGCAGCGCCTTTTGGATCGGGGTATTTTAATACGAGATATTGGACTCCGTGGATATTTGCGCGTGACTATAGGAACACCGGCTGAAAATGATCAATTTATAGCGGCGCTTCGAGGAATTACGGAATAATCAGCTCTATCACACCACTGCTAGATGAGAGAGAAATAAATGAGTGCTCCACGTATCGCAACAGTTGAACGTAAGACCAAAGAGTCGGAAGTATTGGTCAAACTCAACCTTGATGGCACAGGTGTTATCGATATTCAGACGGGCGTTCCATTTTTTGAGCACATGCTTTCTCAGCTGGGCAAGCACGCCGGATTTGATCTAACAGTGAAGACAACAGGCGATGTTGATGTTGACTCCCATCACACGGTTGAAGACACTTCACTCGCATTTGGTCAAGCACTCAGAGAAGCGCTTGGCGATAAGGCAGGCATTCGCCGCTTTGGAGATGCGATGGTTCCACTTGATGAAGTTCTCGTTCAAGCGGCTGTTGATCTATCGGGCCGACCTTATCTAGTACACCGTCAACCTGAGATTGTTGAATTAATTGGCACCTTTGATACGACACTTGGACGCCATATTTGGGAATCTATAGTTGCTGAAGCGCGTATTGCTTTACATATTCGTGTTCTAGAAGGCCGTAACGCTCACCACGTCTTTGAAGCCCAGTTCAAAGCTGTTGCGCGCGCACTACGTGATGCAGTGGCGATTGATGGGCGCGTTACAGGAATTCCCTCAACTAAGGGCACTCTTTGATTGCAATTCTTGACTATGGTTCTGGCAATCTTCGTTCGGCCCAACGTGCTTTTGAACTCACTGGAATCAAGACTGTCATTACATCGGATCCAAAGGCCTGCGCTGATAGCGACGGTCTAGTTGTTCCGGGAGTTGGTGCCTTCGGAGCATGCATGAAGCAGTTAGTAGATGCTGGTGGCAAAGAAATAATCTTGAATCGAGTTTCTGCTGGTAAACCTGTTATTGGAATCTGTGTGGGCTTACAAATACTTTTTGAGCAGGGTACCGAAAAAGGTGGAGCAAGTGGAGTTGGTGTCTTACCCGGGGAGGTAAGCGAACTTAAATCTGAGATCTTGCCTCACATTGGTTGGAATACGGTTTCTGCAGGAAAAGGTTCAAGACTCTTTGAAGGACTAGATGGGGCTTCCTTTTACTTTGTTCATTCATACGCAGCAAAGAAGGGTGTCCCAGATGCTGTGAATAGTTGGACTGAGTATGGAGAGAAGTTTTTGTCTGCAGTCGAGTGGAACTCTGTATGCGCTGTTCAATTTCACCCAGAAAAGAGTGGCGCAAATGGTGCGCGCTTAATCTCGAATTGGGCAAAGACTCTCTGATGAATACTTTAAATAAACTAGAGCTTCTACCTGCCATTGATGTTAAAGATGGTCGCGCTGTCCGACTTGTTCAGGGAGAACTCAGCGCAACTAGTCAGTACGGCTTGCCCATCGAAGTGGCTAAAGAATTTGCTGATGCGGGCGCCGAGTGGATCCACCTCGTTGATTTAGATGCTGCCTTTGGCTTAGGTAACAATGCTGTCCTCCTTGAAGAGGTGATCAAAAGTGTTGATATCAAGGTTGAGTTATCCGGCGGCATTAGAGATGATGAGTCTTTACGTCGCGCACTTGCCACTGGTTGTAAGCGAGTAAACCTTGGCACCGCAGCTCTTGAAAACCCCGATTGGACTGCAAAAGTAATTGCTGAATTCGGCGATCGCATCGCAGTTGGCCTCGATGTTAGAGGTCATACCCTGGCAGCGCGCGGCTGGACAAAAGAAGGTGGAAATCTTTTTGAAACACTAGAGCGCTTAGATCGCGATGGATGCGCAAGATATATCGTGACAGATGTCGCTAAGGATGGAACTCTCACAGGCCCAAATCTTTCTTTGTTGCGTGAAGTCTGCGCCGCAACAAATAAACCAGTAGTGGCAAGTGGTGGAGTTTCAAGTTTGAGAGATTTAGAAGCTATACGTGAGCTCACATCAATTGGTGTGGAAGGGGCGATAGTGGGCAAAGCACTATATGCAGGCGCCTTCACACTTCAGCAAGCACTCAGCGAGGCGAGCAAATGACACTGGCTAAGCGAATCATTCCTTGCCTAGACGTTGCCAACGGGCGAGTTGTTAAGGGCGTAAATTTTCAAAATTTGGTGGATGCCGGAGATCCAGTTGAGCTTGCAAAGCTATACGGAGATGCGGGCGCAGACGAGCTAACCTTTCTAGATATCTCTGCCTCAGTTGAAGACCGTTCAACAACGCTAGAGATGGTGGCTAGGACTGCCGAGCAGGTGTTCATTCCGCTAACGGTAGGTGGCGGTATTCGAAGTGTGAGCGATGTTGACGCGCTTCTTCGTGCTGGCGCTGACAAAGTAAGTATTAACACCGCTGCAATCTCTCGCCCTGAACTCATCAGCGAAATCTCTGACCGTTTTGGTGATCAAGTGCTCGTTCTATCTGTTGATGCACGTCGTGGCGCGACAGCATCTGGATTTGAAGTTACAACACACGGAGGAAGAGAAGGTGTGGGACTTGATGCGCTTGCTTGGATTGATGAGGCAACAGGGCGAGGAGTCGGAGAGATTCTTCTCAACTCAATGGATGCTGACGGAACGCGCGAAGGCTTTGATATTGAGATGATTACAAAAGTTCGAAGCAAAACCAGAGTGCCACTCATTGCGAGCGGGGGAGCAGGAAAGTTAGAAGATTTTGCTCTTGCCCTAGATGCTGGCGCTGACGCACTGCTGGCCGCGAGCGTTTTCCACTTCGGGACTTTCACCATTCATGAGGTGAAAGAGTTTCTAGCAAAAAAGGGATATTCGGTCCGCCTCTAACCGCCTTTAAGGCAGAATACGGCTATGCCAAATCCAACTTCAATACCAACTCAAATAGCTGCAAGACTTGCTGCTGGGGAGCTTGTTGCTGCGATTGCCCAAGATGCCGAGAGTAAAGATGTTCTGATGTTGGCTTGGATGAATCAGCAGGCGCTGGCGCAAACACTTGAAACGGGCAGAGTTACTTACTGGAGCAGAAGCAGAAATGAACTCTGGGAGAAGGGCCTCACCTCCGGCAACACTCAAAAGTTGGTAAGTATTGCATTTGATTGCGATGCTGATGCTATTTTGCTTCAGGTTTATCAAGTAGGAGTGGCATGTCACACAGGTGAGCGAACATGCTTTCACAATCAGATAGACATGCATTTTGAGTAGTCAAATAACATTAGATGAATTTCGTGAATTTGCACGCTCTTACAATGTTATTCCCGTTTCCAGGAAATATTTGGCAGATACGCAGACTCCTCTGACGATCTATCACAAGCTCGCTGGAAACCGTCCAGGAACTTTTCTCTTGGAATCTGCTGACGTCGGCGGGACATGGTCACGGTATTCATTTATCGGCATCCATTCACAATCAACACTCACTGAAATCGATGGGAAGGCAGCATGGATAGGATCAGTGCCATCTGGAGCACCCGTTGGAATAGATCCGCTTGAAGCGCTAAAGATTGCAGCGACACATTTACGTTCACCACATATCCTAGGTCTACCACCACTAACAGGAGGACTTGTTGGCTATGCCGGTTATGACATTGTTCGTAGACTTGAAAAGATCTCAAATATTGCAAGTGCAGAGATAGACCTTCCTGAAATTGCATTCATGCTCACATCTGATTTAGCTGTCTTTGATCACTTCAATGGATCACTTACCTTGATTGCTAACGCAATTAATTGGAATGGAAGCGCCGATGGAGTTGATGAGGCTTACCTCGATGCAAATAAACGACTTGATAAATTGGAAGAAATACTCAAGACCCCAACAGATTCTGACATAAATCGGGAGATCGTGAAAGTTAAACCCGAATATGAGCGCCGAACGACTTCTGAGGAGTTCCAATCACGAGTAGAGAGCATTAAGGAAGAAATTCGAAGTGGAGAGGCATTCCAAGTGGTGCTTTCTCAAAGATTTGTTATGGATGTTCAGGCAGATGCCTTTGATGTCTACCGAGCGTTGCGTGCATCGAACCCCAGCCCTTATATGTATTTATTTAGATTCCATGATGGTTTAGAAGTTGTTGGTTCTAGTCCAGAAGCACTCGTCAAAATTCATGGTGATGAAGTGATGATTCACCCTATTGCGGGGACAAGGCCTAGGTCTGATGATGCAGAGACTGATATTCGACTCGGTGAAGAGTTGATGGCGGATCCAAAGGAGCGAGCCGAGCACCTCATGCTGGTAGATCTTGGTCGCAATGATCTTGGTCGTACATGTAAAGCAGGTTCAGTGGAAGTAATCGAATTTATGAAACTTGAACGTTATTCATATGTAATGCACATTGTTTCGACAGTTACCGGAAAACTTGCTCCTGAATACAAACCAGTTGATGCACTTCTTGCAGTATTTCCAGCCGGAACATTGTCAGGGGCACCTAAACCTCGCGCGATGCAGATCATCGAAGAAAATGAACCGACAAGGCGGGGCATATACGGTGGAACGATTGGCTATTTGGATTTCAGAGGAAACATTGATGCATGTATTGCAATCAGAACAGCCGTCATTAAGAGCGGCAAGGCTTATGTTCAGGCGGGCGCAGGAATTGTTGCCGATTCCGTTGCTGCATCTGAAGATATGGAATGCCAGAATAAAGCTGCAGCGGTGTTAGCTGCTATTGCCTCTGCAAATGAAATGCGAAGCATCTGATGCTTTTAACTAAATTATTTATTGTGGCAACTATTTTTGCACTTGGTTTCTATTTTACTTTTCGCTTGATAAAGCGTGGCTTATCTAAAAAGTATGAACCAAAGGCGCCTACTCCCTGGAACTCACTGACTGAGGGTATAGATCCAACGGCTAGGGATCACAAATGAGTTCAGCACTTGAGTCGATTGTTGCGGGTGTACTAGAAGATGTAGCCGCAAGGCAGATTCCAATTGCTGAAATTAAGAAATTGGCGTCGAAAGCTTCTTTGCCGAGAGATGCTTACGCAGCGCTTAATAAATCTGGAACACAGATAATTGCCGAGATAAAGAGAGCTTCACCCAGCAAAGGGGCGCTTGCTCCAATCCTAGATCCAGTTGCCCTTGCTCAAACTTATGAGAATGCAGGGGCGGCGATAATCAGTGTCCTTACTGAAGAACGAAAGTTTGGTGGGAAGTCTGAAGATTTAGTTTTAGTCAGGGAATCGGTAAAGATTCCAGTTTTGCGGAAAGATTTCATTGTTACGGAGTTCCAAGTATACGAAACGCGTGCGCTAGGAGCCGATCTCATGCTTCTGATCGTTGCCGCACTGAGCGATGCACAGATGAAGGATTACTACAGTTTGGCAACTGACTTAGGTATGAATGTATTGATTGAGGTTCATGACGAGTCTGAAATCGAACGTGCTTTAAAGATTTCTCCGAAAATCATTGGCGTAAATGCACGAAATTTGAAAACACTTGAAATTAATGAGCGTGCATTTGAAGATTTGCTTCCATTGATTCCAAGGGAGATTCTTCGAGTCGCAGAATCTGGTATTTCGACTCGAGAACAGGTGCGTCAGGCTGAAGTGAGTGGCGCAAAGGCAATATTGGTAGGGGAGACTCTTGTTCGTGCTGGAGATCCAGCGGTTGCAATTTCAACTCTCCTCGGCAAATAGGCTGCTGGTACCTTTTACCTATGAGCACCCCTGTCGATTCACAAATTCTTGGCCACTTCGGGCCGTATGGTGGCAGGTTTGTTCCCGAAGCTCTCATTGCTGCATTGGATGAGTTAACACTTGCTCATGAGATGGCTCTGAGTGATCCTGACTTTCAAAAGGAATTGGCAGACCTGCACCGTACTTATACGGGGCGCCCAAGCATCATTACAGAGGCAAAACGTTTTGCTCAACATGCAGGTGGGGCAAGAATTTTATTAAAGCGTGAGGATCTGAACCACACTGGTTCTCACAAGATTAACAACGTTCTTGGACAAGCACTCTTAACAAAGCGAATGGGCAAAAAACGCATCATTGCAGAAACTGGCGCAGGCCAACATGGCGTTGCTGCTGCAACAGCTGCGGCGCTCATGGGCCTTGACTGTGTTGTTTATATGGGCGAGGAAGATACAAAACGGCAATCTCTTAATGTTGCACGAATGAAGCTACTCGGCGCAGAAGTTGTTCCTGTTACCCAAGGAAGTAAAACTCTTAAGGATGCTATCAATGAAGCTATGCGCGACTGGGTTACTAATGTTGAAACAACTCACTATCTTCTAGGCACAGTCGCAGGGCCACATCCATTTCCGACCATGGTGAGAGACTTTCATCGCATCATTGGTGTTGAGGCACGTGAACAATGCCTAGAACTGATTGGTCGTTTACCAGATGCTGTACTTGCGTGTGTAGGAGGAGGATCTAATGCAATTGGAATCTTCCACCCTTTCATTGAAGACAAGAACGTTCGCCTTATCGGATTAGAAGCTGGCGGAAGAGGAATTGAATCTGGATTGCATGCGGCAACAATTTCAGGCGGAACTCCAGGTGTACTACATGGGACCCGTTCATATGTTTTGCAAGATGACAATGGGCAAACAATTGAGTCACATTCGATTTCAGCAGGCCTGGACTACCCAGGAGTGGGACCAGAGCACGCATACCTTCATGACATTGGTCGCGCCGAATACAGAGCAATCACCGACGATGAAGCCATGTATGCCTTTTCTTTACTTTCTAAGGCTGAAGGAATTATTCCAGCAATTGAAACAGCTCACGCGTTAGCAGGGGCAATGCAGATAGGAAATGAACTTGGCCCAGATGCCGCTTTGCTGATCAATCTTTCTGGGCGCGGAGATAAAGATGTTCAAACCGCTGCTGCATACTTTGGCATCCCGCTATAAATGAGCACGCCACTCGATAACTTATTCGTTAAAACAAGAAGCGAAAATCGAGCCGCTCTTATTGGTTTTCTACCAGCTGGCTTCCCATCTCAGTCTGCGTCAATTTCCATACTGACTGCAATGGTTGATGGTGGTTGTGATGCCATTGAAATTGGCTTCCCATACAGCGATCCGGTTATGGACGGCCCAGTAATTCAAGCTGCTTCAGATCAATCGCTTAAGCAAGGAACTGGATCACGCGAGGTTTTTGCAATAGTAAAAGAAATTGCCCCATTAGCTCCAACTGTAGTGATGACATATTGGAATCCTATTGAGCGTTATGGTGTAACCAAGTTTCTCACTTCGATGAATGAAAACGGCGGAAGTGGAGCGATTACGCCAGATTTAACGATCGAAGAATCTTCCCAATGGATGGATGAGACTAAAAAAGCTGATTCCAATCGCATATTTGTAGTTGCTCCAAGCACAAGTGATGAGAGACTAAAAAAGGTTGCCGAGGCCTCGACAGGCTTTATTTATGCTGCGTCTCTCATGGGAGTCACAGGAACACGTACATCAGTCTCAACGAGCGCTCAAACTCTGGTTGATAGAATTCGCAAGGTTACTGACAAGCCGGTTGCTGTTGGTTTGGGCGTTTCGACCCCAGAACAAGCGCATGAAGTAGCGCAGTATGCAGATGGAGTAATTGTCGGTTCAGCTTTCATACGTTTAATTCAGGAATCAAAATCAGAAGAAGAAGGAATTGAGAAAGTGAGAAATCTCGCAAAGGCTCTTGCTGAGGGAGTAAAGCGCTCATGAAGAAGTTTTTCAATCCAACTGTTCAGCCGTGGCTGACACTTCTTGCACGTTTGATTCTCGGAGGCGTCCTGCTTGCTGCTGGTTGGATCAAGGCTATGAAACCGAGTGAGGCTGCGGCTTCAGTTCGAGTTTATGAAGTCTTGCCAGTGAATATCGCAAATACTTTTGGTTACACACTGCCGTGGGTTGAGATCGGAATTGCGCTCCTACTCATTGTTGGAATTTGGTCCAGGTGGACAAGCGTTGCAGCTGGCACTCTGATGCTTCTTTTTGTTATTGCTATCGCTCAGGCTTGGGCAAGAAAGCTACCGATCAACTGCGGTTGCTTCGGAAACGGTGGTATCACTACAGATGGCAAAGTTCATCCCTGGACATATGCAACAGAGATTATTCGAGACATAGGTCTAATTTTGCTCTCAATTTTTATTACTTACTTCCCAGGAGGTAAGTTTGCCCTAGATACTGGAAATGAAAATCATGAGAATGGTGGAGAAAGATAATGGCTGCAAGCAATAAGGGTTCAAGCGGTAAAGGCGATAAGACCACACGTAATCTTGTTGTTGGAATGATTCTTTTGGTTGTTGTTGCAGGCGCTGGCGCCGCTCTTGCCTCTAACCATGCTGTTAAAAACGCATCAAAACCATCTGCCGTTGAAGCTTCTGATGGTGATGGAATCGGATTTAATCCCAATGCTCCAGTAAAAGTTGATTTCTATGAAGATTTTCAATGCCCGCATTGCCGCGACTTTGAAGCAGTCAACAGTGGTTACATTAATAAATTAACTACGGATGGAAAAATTCATGCTGTTTTTCACCCAATGTCATTCATCGGAAACGAGTCAGTTTTGACGGCAGCGGCAGCAGCATGTGCATCTGATCAAGGCAAGTTCCTGCAACTACGTAATGCGATATTCGCAAATCAGGCGACAGAGAACAGCGGCGTTTGGACAAATACAAAGCTGATTGTCATGGGTGCAACCCTTGGAATATCCTCAAAGAAATATGCTGAATGTATTAATAGTGGGCAGTATTTGAACTGGACTAAAAATGTTGAGGATTATGCTGGAAAGGCAAATATCAATTCGACTCCGACAGTCTTGATTAACGGTAAGCCGATTGCGCAGAACACATATTTGAATGCAACTGCATTTCAAGCTGCATTTGCTGCCGCCGGCGTTAAGTAAGAGTTGTTTCACAGTTTTATCCCGACCCCATCAAGCTCTTCGGTGGGGCTGGGAGGAGTCACCATTCATTACTACGCACTATGCATCTTGCTGGCAATTGCTGTAGCCATTTGGATTGGAAAAGTTCGGTATGTACGAGCAGGTGGTATTGGGAGTGAAATTTATGATCTTGCAATTTATGTAGTCCCTGCTGGAATTATTGGCGGTCGTTTTTACCACGTCATCACAACACCAGAACTATATTTTGGACGCCGAGGAAATATTCTCGCTGCCTTCAAGATTTGGCAAGGTGGAATGGGTATCTGGGGAGCTATAGGCCTTGGTGTGCTCGTTGGATATTTATATTTCAAGGCAAAACCGCGATCACAAAGTTATTTAGTAGCACTTGATGCATTGGCGCCAGGAATCGTTTTAGCCCAGGGGATCGGTAGGTGGGGAAATTGGTTTAACGCAGAGTTGTTTGGGAAACCGACAACTCTTCCCTGGGGGTTAGAAATTCCTATGGGCAATCGCCCTATTGGATTTGAAAATTTTTCTACGTTTCATCCTACATTTCTCTACGAATCACTTTGGTGCTTGTTGATTGCCCTATTCATTCTCTATCTACCCTGGGTACGAGCCCTAAAAGACGGGAACCAATTTTTACTTTATGTGTTTCTTTATTGCATAGGGCGTCTATGGGTCGAATCTATACGGATCGATGAAGCTCATCACATATTTGGACTTCGGCTCAATATGTGGGTGGCTAGCATTTGTGTCATCACTTCTGGGGGATGGCTATACGCGACGCAGAAACGCGAAGCGAGAGACCCTGCAGAGAGTCAAATACCTAGGTAGAATCTCCGCATGCCTTTAGAACACGTCTATGAGCGAAACGTTCATCACAAGTCCCATAAATCTGGGTGGTTACGAGCTGCAGTTCTTGGAGCAAATGATGGGCTAGTTTCTAATGCATCTTTATTGATTGGCATTGCTGCTGCTGGACGAGTCAACTTACTTACCCTGACTGGTATTGCCGGAATTGCGGCTGGCTCAATGTCAATGGCGGTTGGTGAATATATTTCAGTTCAATCACAGTCTGATATTGAAGAATCAGATAGAAAAATGGAAATTGAACATCTAGCAATCGATCCCGAAGGCGAATTAGAAGAACTTGCGCAGATCTATGTGGAGCGAGGCTTACCGCACGACTTAGCCCGACAAGTTGCTGAAAAGTTTACGGAAAAGAATGCATTAGAGGCACATCTTCGTGATGAACTTGGTCATTTTGAAATGCATAAGGCAAGACCGCTTCAAGCTGCGGTTGCCTCAGCACTTTCATTTGCCATCGGAGGAGCAATCCCACTTCTCGGTGCACTTATGCCGACGACCAGCGGCAAAGTTGGGATGATCATCTTGTTCACCCTTATAGGGCTCATCGGCACCGGGGCTACAAGTTCAAAGCTCGCGGGCTCACCTCTTATGCGCACTGTGCTCCGAGTATTTATCGGAGGCTCACTCGGCATGCTCATCACTGCGGGAATTGGCTCACTGGTTCATATCTAAGCCTGCATAAATCCCTAAATTGATTCCGCCAATATGCCTTTGGCTTGATACGCTTTCTCACTGCTCACGGTGGGGTACTCCCCAGTCTTGAGTTCATCGTTAGGCCATCGAAGTCCTGACCGTCCTGCATAGTTTTCATAGGAGCGATCATGGGCTTATTTTCTACTGTGCCATCTGCACAAGGGTTATACGACCCTGCCAATGAGCATGATGCATGTGGCGTTGCAATGGTCGCAACTCTCAATAAGAAGCCAACCCATGAAGTTGTCTCACAAGGTTTAACCGCGCTTCGCAATCTTGAACATCGCGGTGCGTCAGGAGCAGAGCCAGACAGTGGTGATGGGGCTGGAATTCTTATCCGCATTCCTGATGAGTTCTATCGCAGCGTCGTCGAATTTACGCTTCCTGAAGTAGGTCACTACGCAACAGGTATAGCTTTTATTGACGCCTCTTTTACAGATCAATCTGCTATTCAAAAATTTGCAGACGAAGAGAATGTAAAAATTCTCGGATGGCGTGAGTTGCCAATAAATGACTCTTCCCTAGGCAAGACTGCCCTTTCAGTTATGCCACGATTTGTTCAAATCTTTATAGCTGGAGCACAGAATGAAGCAGATCTTGCTCTCGACCGTTTAGCATTTTGCTTCCGCAAGCGCGTAGAGCATGCATTGCCAATTTATTTCCCTTCATTGTCATCACGGACAATTGTGTATAAGGGCATGTTGACCACTGGCCAGCTAGAGGAATTTTTCCCTGACCTTTCCAATGAATTAGTGAAGTCACCACTAGCCGTTGTTCACTCGCGTTTTTCAACTAATACGTTCCCTTCTTGGCCTCTTGCGCACCCATATCGATTCATAGCCCACAACGGAGAAATTAATACTGTTCGCGGCAACCGTAACTGGATGCGCGCTCGTGAAGCTTTGCTTTCTAGTCCTTTGATTCCGGGAGACATCACAAGACTTTTCCCTATTGTTGCTGCCAACGGAAGTGACTCAGCTTCATTTGATGAGGTTCTTGAACTTCTCTATCTCACAGGACGTTCATTGCCACATTCAATATTGATGATGATTCCTGAGGCATGGGAAAACCACGCGACAATGTCGCAGGAGCGTAAAGACTTTTACGAGTTCCATTCATCAATGATGGAGCCATGGGACGGGCCAGCATGTGTCACATTTACTGATGGAAATCAGGTTGGAGCTGTTCTCGATCGTAACGGACTACGCCCATCACGATTCTGGGTAACAAATGATGGATTAGTTGTTCTTGCTTCCGAGGTTGGTGTACTAGACATTCCTCAAGAAAACGTAATCCGCAAAGGCCGTTTACAACCAGGGCGCATGTTCTTGGTTGATATTGAAGAAGGCCGGATCATCGAAGATGATGAAATCAAGGATTCACTTGCTAAGGCTGAGCCTTATGGAAAGTGGTTACGTGACGGAATTGTGAAACTATCTGATCTTCCTGCACGCGAGCACATTATTTATCCTCACTCATCTGTCATACGTCGCCAGAGAGCATTTGGATATACCGAAGAGGAATTGCGCATAATTATTACTCCAATGGCTAAAAATGGCGCCGAGCCACTTGGCTCAATGGGTACTGACGCACCAATTGCCGCTCTTTCGGCAAAGCCACGTTTGCTCTTTGATTATTTTGCGCAACTCTTTGCTCAGGTAACTAATCCGCCACTTGATGCTATCCGCGAGGAGATGGTCACAAGCCTTGGCCTAACAATTGGGGCTGAGAGCAACTTGCTCAATCCTGGTCCTGAGTCATGTCGCCAAATTGCACTTGATTTCCCGGTTATTGATAATGATGAACTAGCAAAAATTATTAACGTTAATGCTGACGAAGAACATCCGAACTTCACAAGCCATGTCGTGCGAGGACTTTTCTCAGTATTGGGTGGGGGAGAGGCTCTTCGCACACGCATCGAGGAGATTCGCGCTGAAGTATCCGCAGCTATTAGAGATGGCGCTCGAATTATTGTTCTTTCAGATCGTGATGGAGATTCAGAAGAGGCCCCTATTCCTTCTCTCTTACTCACATCAGCAGTTCATCATCATTTAATTCGCGAGAAGACACGGACCCAAATCTCACTCATCGTTGAGAGCGGGGAAGTTCGCGAGGTGCACCATGTTGCTCTTCTCATCGGTTTTGGAGCATCTGCTGTTAACCCATACCTTGCTATGGAAAGTGCTGAAGACTTAGTTCGCCAAGGTGTTATTACAGGCGTGACTCCGGAGAAAGCAGTTGCCAACCTCATTAAGTCACTGGGCAAAGGCGTGCTTAAGGTTATGTCCAAGATGGGCATCTCAACAATTGCTTCCTATCACGGCGCACAAGTATTTGAAGCGATTGGGCTTTCAAGTGCTGTTGTAGATGAATACTTCTCAGGTCTCACCTCTCGCTTAGGTGGAGTTTCTCTTGATACCTTGGCTGAAGAGACAATCAAGCGTCATCACATTGCATATCCACCTGGCGGAGAAGTACCAGGAACAAAGAAGCTTCCTATTGGCGGGGAATATCAGTGGCGTCGTGACGGTGAACCACACTTATTTAATCCTGAGACTGTCTTTAAACTTCAGCACGCTACACGCAACAAGCGTTATGACATCTTCAAGCAATACACATCTTTGATCGACAATCAGTCAAAGAACTTGATGACTCTGCGCGGCCTCTTCACATTTAAAGAGGGCGTAAGACCTGCGATCTCGATTGATGAAGTAGAGAGTGCTTCTTCAATTATTAAGCGATTTGCAACAGGTGCCATGTCCTATGGCTCGATTTCAAGTGAGGCCCATGAAACTTTAGCAATTGCGATGAACCGCATCGGTGGAAAATCAAATACTGGTGAAGGCGGAGAAGATCCAGCTCGCTATAAAGCAATGCCAAATGGTGATTCAAAGCGTTCATCAATCAAGCAGGTTGCCAGTGGACGATTTGGTGTGACGAGCGAGTACCTAGTGAACTCAGATGATATTCAGATCAAGATGGCACAAGGCGCAAAACCAGGTGAAGGTGGACAGCTACCAGGTAACAAGGTTTATCCATGGATTGCACAGGTTCGCTATTCAACTCCTGGTGTTGGACTGATTTCACCTCCTCCACATCACGATATCTATTCAATTGAAGATTTAGCACAACTCATTCATGATTTAAAGAATGCCAATAAGAATGCGCGCGTTCACGTAAAGCTTGTTGCAGAAGTAGGTGTTGGAACGGTTGCTGCTGGTGTTTCAAAAGCACACGCAGATGTTGTTCTTATTTCTGGTCATGATGGTGGAACGGGTGCGTCTCCACTTACATCACTCAAGCATGCTGGAGCTCCTTGGGAGCTCGGCCTTGCTGAAACACAACAGACTCTTATGCTCAATGGACTGCGCGATCGCATTGTGGTTCAAGTGGATGGCCAGATGAAGACAGGCCGTGATGTTGTTATTGCGGCGCTACTTGGAGCTGAAGAATTCGGTTTTGCTACAGCTCCGCTGGTTGTTTCTGGTTGCATCATGATGCGCGTGTGTCATCTAGATACATGCCCAGTAGGAATTGCCTCGCAGAACCCTGAACTGCGTAAGCGATTCTCAGGTAAACCTGAGTTCGTTGAAACTTTCTTTGAATATATCGCAGAAGAAGTTCGTGAATTGCTGGCAAAACTTGGCTTTAGAACTATTGATGAAGCTGTTGGTCAAGTGGAAATTCTAGATACTAAAGATGCAATTCAGCATTGGAAGGCAAGCGGACTCGATCTTGCCCCACTTCTTAAGGCCCCTTTGTTTGCTGGCGATCGTAAGAACACGGATATTCAAAACCATGGTCTTGATGCTGCTCTTGATAATGAATTGATCAAGCTCTCTGCGGCGGCACTTGAGAAAGGCGAGCCTGTTCGTCTTGAAATTCCAGTGCGTAATGTGAATCGCACAGTTGGAACAATGCTCGGAGCAGAGATCACTCGTAAGTATGGTGGCGCGGGATTGCCTGAGAACACAATTGATATTTCATTCCATGGCTCAGCTGGCCAGTCGTTAGGAGCATTTATTCCAAAGGGATTAACACTGCGTCTATATGGTGATACTAATGACTACGTTGGCAAGGGATTGTCAGGTGGCCGCGTCATTGTTCGTCCAGACGAGAAGGCGACATTTGATTCACAGAAAAATGTTATTGCTGGAAACGTAATAGGTTACGGTTCAACGAGCGGTGAAATTTTCATTCGCGGAGTCGTTGGAGAGCGTTTCTGTGTCCGAAACTCTGGCGCAATTGCCGTAGTTGAAGGCGTTGGTGATCATGGCTGTGAATACATGACGGGCGGTGTTGCCATCGTTCTTGGTGCCACGGGGCGTAACTTTGGCGCAGGAATGTCTGGCGGGGTGGCATTTGTTCTCGATTTAGAGCCGCGTCTTGTGAACCCTGAGATGGTTGACGTTCTAGAGATGACTGAAGCCAGGTCAAAACAAGCTCTTGAAATCATTTCCAAGTTCCACGCGGAAACTGGGTCTGTAGTTGCTCATGAACTCATATCCGATTGGAAGAATCAATCAAAGCGTGTCTCAATGGTGATGCCACGCGATTATGCAAAGGTGCTTGCCGCAATGGAAAGAGCGGAACGCGAAGGCACAAATGTGGATGAAGCAGTAATGGAGGCAACACGTGGCTGATCCAAAGGGTTTTCTGACAACAGAGCGTCAAAATCCAACTCGGCGTCTAGTCGATGTTCGCATCAAAGACTGGAAAGAAGTTTATGAAGATCAAGATTTTGGTGCGCTTCAAAAGCAAGCTGGTCGCTGCATGGATTGCGGAATTCCTTTCTGTCATCAAGGGTGCCCACTAGGCAACCTCATCCCAGAGTGGAATGACTTAATTTGGCGTGGAGAGCGATCAGAAGCAATTGATCGCTTACATGCAACTAATAATTTTCCAGAATTCACTGGTCGGCTTTGCCCTGCACCATGTGAAAGTGCATGCGTAGTTGCTATCAATGATGATGCAGTAACAATTAAGCAAGTAGAACTGCGAACAATTGAAGAGGCTTTTGGTAATGGATTAGTAAAGCCACTTCCACCGGATCGTCTCACCGGCAAGACAGTTGCCGTTATCGGGTCAGGCCCCGCCGGCTTAGCTGCTGCTCAACAACTCACTCGGGCTGGCCACACTGTTGCAGTTTATGAACGGGCGCCTCGCATTGGCGGTCTCATGCGTTATGGAATTCCAGAATTTAAAATGGAGAAATCAATCGTTGACCGGCGCATAGCCCAGATGGAAGCTGAAGGAACTCGCTTCCGTGCAGGAGTGAACGTTGGTGTTGACATCACAGGCGATGAACTACGTTCTAAATATGATGCAATAGTTCTCGCAGTCGGAGCAACAAATTGGCGCGATATTAATGTTCCAGGACGAGAGTTCAAGGGAATCTATCAAGCAATGGAGTATTTGCCATGGGGCAACAAACAAGGCCTTGGTGAATTACCTGGTGAGCCTCCAATTAATGCCGCAGGTAAACACGTCATCATTCTTGGTGGCGGCGATACCGGCGCAGATTGCTTAGGAACTGCTATTCGTCAGGGGGCAGCAAGCATTACTCAACTCGAAATTATGCCAAGACCAACAGAGGAACGTCCTTCAAGTCAGCCATGGCCGACTTACCCAATGATCTATCGTGTGAGCAGCGCGCACGAAGAAGGTGGAGAGCGCCTCTATGCACTTTCAACAGAGGAATTTCTGGGTGACAAAGATGGAAATCTTCGTGCAATTAAGACTGTGGAAACAGAATTTATTAATGGTAAGTTTGAAAAGGTCGAGGGAAGCGAAAAGGAAATACCAGCAGATCTAGTCTTTCTTGCAATGGGCTTCCTTGGGCCAGAGAAGAATGAATTGATTACCCAGCTAGAGGTTGAACTCGACGAACGAAGCAATATTAAGCGTGATGAAAAATTTGCTTCATCAGTTGAGGGAGTCTTTGTATGCGGTGATGCGGGACGTGGTCAATCACTGATCGTTTGGGCAATTGCAGAAGGCAGAAGTGCTGCGGCTGCAGTAGATGAATTCTTGGCGGGGGAGACGCAATTACCATCTCCTATTGAGCCAACTTCGCGTTCACTCATGGTTTAACAGACCAACTCGATTAGCCGATAGACTTACCCTCATGCGTAGAGCGAAAATTGTTTGCACCATGGGTCCTGCCGTTGAATCTTCAGAGAAGGTGACCGAACTGATCCAGGCTGGAATGAATATGGCCAGATTGAACCTTTCTCATGGTGGTTATGACGAGCATCAGAGCCGTCTAGATAGCGTGCGCGCTGCAGCAGCAAAATCAGGAAGACCCGTGGCTATCTTGGTAGATCTACAGGGACCAAAGATTCGTCTTGCACGATTCAAAAATGGACCTCATGAATTAGCTCGTGGGGATATTTTTACAATTACAACTGATGAGGTTGAAGGAACTAAAGAACTTTGTGGAACTACCTATAAAGGTTTACCTGGGGACTGTAAGCCAGGAGACCGCATCCTGATCGATGACGGAAAAGTTTCGGTCGAGGTAGTTGAAGTAAAAGGCAATAATGTCATTACAAAGGTTACTCAGCCTGGATTCGTAAGCAATAACAAGGGGATTAACCTTCCGGGCGTCGCAGTATCTGTTCCAGCCTTATCTGAAAAAGACATGGATGATTTACGTTGGGGACTTCGAGCCGGGGCAGATTTTATTGCACTCTCTTTTGTACGAAATGCAGCTGATATTAAAGATGTTCATAAAATCATGGATGAAGAGGGAATCCGCCGTCCAGTCATAGCAAAGATCGAGAAGCCACAAGCAGTGGATAATCTAGAAGAGATCGTGAATGCATTTGATGGCATCATGGTCGCGCGTGGCGATCTTGGCGTTGAAATGCCGATTGAGGAAGTGCCTATTGTTCAAAAGCGCTGCATCACTCTTGCTAGAGCTGCAGCTAAACCAGTCATCGTCGCAACACAGATGCTTGATTCTATGATCAACAATTCAACACCTACGAGAGCCGAAGCAACTGACTGTGCTAATGCTGTCCTTGATGGTGCAGACGCTCTTATGCTTTCAGGTGAAACAAGTGTTGGTGCCTTTGCAATTGAAGCTGTAACCACAATGGGTCGAATTATTGAACGCACTGAAGAGGCAATGCTTGATCAGATCGCGCCTTTGCGCCACATCCCAAATACAAAAGGTGGTGCAATTACAAAAGCTGCTACTGAAGTGGGCGAGATTGTTGGAGCAAAGTACTTGGTGGCGTTCACTCAGAGTGGTGACTCTGCCCGTCGAATTTCAAGATTACGTTCACGTCTTCCAATCCTTGCACTTACACCAGAAATTGAAGTTTATAACCAGCTATCACTTTCTTGGGGTGTTGAATCATTAATTGCTCCAACAGTTAAAGCAACAGATGAAATGGTGAAGCAAGTAGATTCAATATTGATTGACTCCAAGCGGGTGACGAAAGGCGATCTTGTTGTCATTGTCGCTGGTTCTCCTCCAGGAATTCCTGGTTCGACAAACGCCTTGCGTGTTCACAAAGTTGGAGATGCGATCAATGGCGTTGCCCCTGCATACCGAAGCTAATTTTGCGCTGAATTTGAACGATTACCCTAGGTCCAAGCGCGCAGTTATAATTTCACGCGCTAGTTCGTACTAGTTCTACGTAAAGCCTCGGTACTCCAACGGTAGAGAGGGCGGACTCAAAATCCGCACAGTGTCG
>DAIQAR010000018.1:15617-20464 GCA_036781605.1 Candidatus Nanopelagicaceae bacterium | reverse complement strand
ATCTCTCGCGCACTAGCAGTCCTTACATATCCTTACGCGAAATACTTGCTTCGCTCAAAAACTATGAGGCGCATTGGTTTTGCAACCGTCAGCCCTCAATGGAGAAATTTCAGTTTAGAAACTTGCATCGATGCGACCATGGCATATGGATCATCCGTTGGGTATTACCCAGCTTGGGATGGAATGCTTGGAAGACGCTTTGACTTACCAATAAAGGAATCTATTCCCATCACGGTGCTATTTGGCGACACTGACTACACACTTCCCAAGAAAAGCTCTCAAGAGCGCTCATTGGTTCCGGCTCACACAAGATGGATTGTTATCAAGCAATCGGGTCATGCGCCCATGTGGGATTGCGTTGAGGAAGTTTGCGCTGAAATATTAAAAACCGCGAAGGCTTAAGCCCGGCCGAAGTCATCCTCTACGCGCTCGATATCATCTTCACCGAAATAAGTCCCTGTTTGAACTTCAATAAAGACAAGTTCAACTGAACCCGTGTTGGAAATTCTATGAAGTTCCTTGATGGCAATATCTAGGCTTTCACCCTTTTTAATTGGGGTTGTTTTTCCGTCAAGAGTTACTTCGCCACTACCTTCAACGATAAACCAATGTTCCGCGCGCTTTTGATGGCGCTGATAAGAAAGGCGTTGTCCAGGAGTAACCCAGATGCATTTCACCTTGTGAGTTGGCGCATCTTCAAGTACTTGGTAGCGACCCCAAGGACGTGTTGAACTTTCTAACATTTATTTAGCCTATTTCATCTTCTCTGATTAGTTAATGGAGGTCGGAACGGGATTTGAACCCGTGTAGCAGGATTTGCAGTCCTGAGCCTCGCCTCTCGGCCATCCGACCATATTTTCTGCGTTGGTGCTCGCAAAACTTAGGAATCCTCTACTAGAGCGGACGACCGGGTTCGAACCGGCGACCTGAACCTTGGCAAGGTTCCGCGCTACCAACTGCGCTACGTCCGCATGCACCTCTGGAGAACCAGCGGGCAGGAGGTGAAATCTATCGCATCTCTAAGAAGCAGCCAATTCCGCATTTATCATCACGAAAGAAGCGCGGCAGTTGATAACCTAGCGACATGTCTTCTTCAATCACCATCACAGTTGATGGCCAGAGCAAGCAGGTTGAAGCCGACCAACGCCCTACCCATCTCTTTGCTGATAATCCCAAGGTTGTTGTTGCCAAAATTAATGGCGAAGTCCGTGATCTTTGGACTGAGCTCAAGGATGGCGATCAGGTTGAAGCAATCGAGATTGGTTCACCAGAAGGATTAGCTGTTCTTCGCCACTCAACTGCGCACGTTCTTGCTCAAGCAGTGCAAGAAGTGTTTCCAGAAACAAAACTTGGAATCGGACCACCAATCACCGATGGCTTCTATTACGACTTTGATCCAGCAAAACCATTCACTCCTGATGATCTTGAGAAGCTTGAAAGTGCAATGCGTAAGATCGTTAAAGCAGGACAGAGATTTCGCAGGCGTGTGACAACTGAGAAAGATGCGCTAAAAGAATTAGCCGCCGAACCATACAAGTGTGAATTGATTGGTCTTAAGGCAAATCCAGAAGATGAGTCAAGCGTTGAAGTAGGCGGGGCTGAACTTACGATCTACGACAACTTAGGTCGCGATGGTGAGCCGGTATGGAGCGACTTATGCCGAGGCCCGCATCTTCCTTCAACAAAACATATTCCTGCATTTAAATTGATGCGTTCGGCCGGTGCATACTGGCGAGGCTCGGAGAAGAACCCGATGCTCCAACGTATTTATGGAACTGCGTGGCCTACGCAAGAAGAACTTGATGCATATTTATTACTCCTTGAAGAAGCCGAGAAGCGCGATCACCGCAAGCTAGGCGCAGAACTTGATCTCTTTTCGTTTCCTGAAGAAATTGGAAGTGGTCTGGCTGTCTTTCACCCCAAGGGCGGAATTATTCGCAGAGCGATGGAGGATTATTCACGTCGCCGCCACGAGGAAGAGGGATATCAGTTCGTTTACTCACCTCACCTAACAAAATCAACTTTGTTTGAAACTTCAGGGCACTTGGATTGGTACTCAGAAGGTATGTATCCGCCGATGGTGATGGATGAAGAACACCATGCTGATGGCACGATAAAGCGCCAAGGCCAGAAGTACTACATGAAGCCAATGAACTGCCCCTTCCACAATTTGATCTATAAATCAGGCAGCCGTTCATATAGAGATCTCCCACTTCGCCTCTTTGAATTTGGAACTGTCTACCGTTATGAAAAATCCGGCGTGATTCATGGATTAACAAGAGCGCGTGGCTTCACTCAAGATGACGCGCACATTTATTGCACAAAAGATCAGATGATGGGTGAACTAGATTCCCTTCTCACATTCGTGCTAAACCTGCTGCGCGACTATGGCCTGGAAGATTTCTATCTTGAACTCTCCACTCGTAATCCCGCTAAATCTGTGGGCTCAGATGAAGATTGGCATGAAGCAACAGAGGCGCTACGCGCAGCCGCAAATAAGCAGTCACTTGAACTAATCATGGATCCTGAGGGCGCAGCCTTTTATGGTCCAAAGATTTCTGTGCAGGCAAAAGATGCGATTGGTCGCACCTGGCAGATGTCCACGATCCAGGTTGATTTCCAACTGCCACAAAGATTCCAGATGGAGTACCAAGCAGGCGATGGTTCTCGCCAACAACCTGTGATGATCCACCGCGCTCTCTTTGGTTCTATTGAACGCTTCTTTGGAGTGTTGACTGAGCACTATGCAGGCGCATTTCCTCCGTGGCTTGCCCCAGTTCAAGTAAGAGGAATTCCTGTTGCAGATGCCTTCTTGCCTTACCTTCAGGATGTCGCTGCGCAGATGCGTAAAGAAGGTATTCGCATTGATGTTGATTCATCTGATGACCGCATGCAGAAAAAAGTGCGTAATGCTCAAATGGAGAAGATCCCCTTCATGATGATTGCAGGAGAAGAGGATATGAATGCTGGCGCTGTTTCATTTAGATACCGCAACGGCGACCAGAAGAATGGCGTAAAGATTGCGGATGCAATTACTGAAATTTTAGGCGCGATTAAGAACCGCACACAGATATAGAGTGGCTGAACAACAAGCAGGAGCAGGTATGCCTGATGCATGGGCAAGGCTCTGGGCGCCCCATCGGATGAGCTACCTCTCTGGAGAGAACAGGCCGCTACCGGGAAACGATGAACCTTGCCCCTTCTGCCGGATTCAAGGTCTAAGTGATGAAGATGGGCTAATAGTTGCAAGAGGAAAAACTGCGTACGTTGTCATGAACTTGTATCCATACAACGCAGGACATGTCTTGGTATGTGCCAATCGACATGTTGCAGATTTAACTGATCTTACTTCTGAAGAACGAAGTGAATTAAGTGATCTCAGCGCACATGTGATGAAAGTCTTGCGCAAGGTATCTAACGCTAAAGGATTTAATTTAGGGATGAACCAAGGAGCGCTATCAGGTGCTGGGGTTGCTGAGCATATTCATCAGCATGTGGTGCCTAGGTGGTCTGGGGATGCAAACTTCATGCCGATTATCGGGCAGACAAAAGTTTTGCCGCAGTTACTCAGTGAAACAAGAAAAGCGCTAGCTGATGGTTGGAACCAGCTTTAAGTACTCTTTTATTTCGTTAATTCCCATTTTCGTTTTCTCAATCCATGGAAGCGCCGGGAAAAGCAATCCCGCTTGAAAGCTATTTTCTCCTGCATCTTCAAGGGCCTGTAAGTATTCACTTCTAAATTCTGCAACAAGTTCTTGGTGCTCTGGATCTGCTGCTCGCTTAGTTAACTGCGGAGCTGAATAATCCGAAACTTCCAAGGATTCAAGTGAAATTAATGCCGCGGGAGCGCCATCATCACCATGCAAGACTAGATACGGAGTAACGATGGGATCGAGCATCTTTGATGCAATGGCGGACATGTCTTCAAAATCAATCTCAGAAGAAGATAGATCGCTGATCACCACTATTGATGGAATATAAAGATCGCGGGCGGTTCGCCAAGTCTCTAAATCAGCAGAGACAATTCCATCGTTTGCGCTGACAACAAAAATTGCTCCGTCAGCCTCATCAAAACCCACTGTCTCAATCCCTAGAGCGGAAGCAAGTTCGGCGGATTTCTGACCGATAATGGCAATTTTTGCGCGAGAAATTAGGTCTGCCATAGGAGCAAAGCCTACGATGTAATCGTGTTGCAGAGCTCAATTCGCATACCTGTCACTCGGGTAATTACTCCGCTCTGCCGATTTCTCCTGAAAATTGGCGTAAGCGCCAACCTCCTCAGTGCTGTTGGAGGAATCGGTGCGACGATCAGCGCTATTGCATTTTTCACTCAGGGAAAATATTTCTGGGGGATGCTGGTCACTCTCTTCTTTATCCTTTTTGATTTACTTGATGGAACCCTGGCGAGAATGTCAGAAAGTGGTGGTTCAACATGGGGAGCGCTCCTTGATTCAACACTTGATCGAATTTCAGATGCCGCAGTTATTGGCTCTGTTGCTTATTTTCTTTCACGTTCCCATGATCGCCTTGTTCCGGTGTTATTGGTCGCACTAGTTGCGGGAAGTCTGGTCTCCTACATCAAGGCACGGGCGGAGAGCTTAAACATTAAGTGTGATGGCGGCATCGCTGAGCGCACAGAGCGACTGATCATAATTTTTGTCGCACTTGGACTGGCCGGGCTTGGTGTTCCTTATGTCTTGGCGATTGGGTCATGGTTTTTAGCTTTGATCAGTATCTACACAGCATTAGAGAGATTGGTGATCGTCTTTCAAGCGACCCGAGCAGGAGCTTAGGACTATGAAGCAATTTACCTACCTTGCATATTTATCGGCTTGGAAAGTCATTCG
>DAIQAR010000018.1:0-15517 GCA_036781605.1 Candidatus Nanopelagicaceae bacterium | reverse complement strand
GCTGAGCATCTTGAGCCAGAGAAACTTTTTCAGAAGTTTCTCGATTACCGGCAATCGATCGGTATGGAAGTCCTTGATGCAAGCGCCAGATCTTTAGCGACGCTTGCTTTGAGACTTCGTTCCAATCGCCTTGTTGCGCTGGTCGCAGATAGAGATCTATCTAAAAACGGCGTCCAAGTTAACTTCTGTGGATTTCCAGCGCGTATGCCGGCAGGTCCAGCGGTTTTGTCGATTCAAACAGGCGCCCCGTTACTTACTGCCTTTGTAAGTTACACAGAGCAAGGACTTCATATTGAGTTTGGCGCTCCTATTAGCGTTCCAGCAGAGGGAACAAACAGTGAAAAAGTTGCGATAATGATCCAAGAGAGTGCAACTCGCTTAGAAGCACACTTGAAGAGTTCACTCACCGATTGGCATATGTTGCAACGCATTTGGATTGATGGAGATTTCAAGGAGCGTGATGAGTAAGAAGCTTCGCATTGGAATGGTCTGTCCTTATGGATGGGATATTCCCGGGGGAGTGCAGAGCCATATTCGCGAATTGGCTAACCACTTTGTGAACCAGGGCCACTACGTTTCTGTTATTGCTCCAGTAAGTGATGACTACTCCGTAAAAGATCCTTGGTTAGTAAGCGCTGGCCGCCCAATCCCAATTCCTTTTAACGGATCTGTCGCTCGTGTTCTGTTCGGCCCAATTGCATCTGCCCGTGTGCGAAGTTGGATCACTAATGGTGATTTTGATGTGTTGCATATGCACGAACCTGGCATCCCTTCCGTCTCACTTCTTGCATGCTTTGCTGCCGAAGGACCACTTGTTGGAACCTTCCATGCGTCAACATCTCGCTTGCGTGCAGTTGCTGCCGTTGGTCCGCTGATTGAACCCATGATTGAAAAGCTCAGCGCGCGTATTGCTGTGAGTGAGATGGCGCACGAAACACTCAAGAACTTGTATGGAACTGAGGCCGTAGTCATACCCAATGGCATTGATTACGAAAAACTATCTGCCGGGCGAAGAGCAGCAGCGAGTGAACATCTGGGAAAGCCAACGATCGGCTTCCTAGGAAGGTTTGAAGAAGAGCTCAAAGGGTTTTCGCTTTTGTTAGATGCGCTGCCGACAGTTATTCAAGCATTTCCTGATATTGAGCTTATTGTGGCTGGCCCGGGAGATTCACAACGAGTGATGAATAAAATTGATCTGAATGTTGCTTCGCACGTGAAATTTCTTGGCAGACTCTCCGACGATGAAAAGGTAACCTTCTTTCACAACCTGAACGCCTATATCGCTCCCAATACAGGTGGAGAATCTTTTGGAATTATCTTGGCCGAATCCATGGCCTCAGGCACACCAGTAATTGCTAGTGACATTCATGCTTTCCAAGCTGTACTTCAGAATGGACAGCATGGAATCCTTTTTGAATCAGATAATGCCAGTGACTTAGCGAAGAAGATCATCGAGTTATTGCGCGCTCCTTCTCGCATCGATGATTTTGCTGAGAAAGGATTACTTGCTGCCCGCGCCTATGATTGGAACAGCGTTGCGAGTGCGATCATGAGCGTGTATGAGATGGCTTTAGTCGGGCACAATAAAGTAAGTGTTGGTAGCGATAATGCAACCTGGAAGCGGGGAAGATGAGTACTCCATTGGTTCTTCTCATTGCCTTCATTCTCATCTTTGTTTGGTACTTGTCATTCTCAGCTTCTCGCCTAGACCGCTTACATCACAGAGTCGAGACCTCATGGGAACACCTTGATGCTTTGCTTCAACGCAGAGCTGCGCTGGCTCTGGAGATCTCCCATAAAAGTGATTTGGATCCTGCTACCTATTTGATACTTACAGAATCAGCTTATGTCAGTCGCGAGGAATCGATTCTTGCCAGAGAAGATGCAGAACGCTCACTCTCTGAATCATTAAAATTCTTAAGGCAATCAGTTGCTGCCCATGACCTATCAATCGACGTCTCTCTGCTTGATGAATTAACAGCGCTTACAAATAAAATTACGCTTGCGATGTCTATTCATTTAGAAGCGGTATCAAGTGTTGAAAAACTTCGCTCCAAATTGATCTTTAGAATATTTAGGTTGGCTGGGCGCGCAAAGCTTCCTACTCGTTATTCATTCGAAGAGGATGCACTGTGAAAAGGGTAACCAAGGGTGGCCTCCTCCTCATCTGTTCTCTTTTTCTTCTCACCGCCTGTGGGAGTAGTGGCATAGGCAAAATTGCCGGTGTCAAAAGTGGTCCAAATGCATTGACTGGAATCCCCGGAGTAAATGGCCCAGTTTTGTTTGTCAAGATTGATGATACGCAACCTGCTCATCCACAAATTGGTTTAAATAGAGCGGATGTGGTTTACATCGAACAAGTTGAAGGCGGGCTGACGCGTCTTGCCGCAGTCTTCTCAAATCAACTGCCGCCTTTCATCGGGCCTATTCGTTCCGCCCGTATTAGCGATATTGATTTAATGGCGAATTATGGTCATCCAGCATTTGCCTATAGCGGCGCGCAAAAACTCTTTCTACCGGTACTGAAGGCAGCTAACATCGAAGACTTGGGAGCTGAGCACGAGCCTCCCTCCATTTATTCCAGAGATCCAAGTAGGCAAGACCCAACCAACATGCTTCTTGATCCACAAGCTCTTCTTACAAAAGCAATTGTGACTGAAAAACGCACAATAGATAATGCAAAGTCTGTTGGATGGAAATTTGGTCCGCTACCTAAAACTGGTGTTCCGGTTGTGAGTGTGGACTTGAAGTGGCCTGCATCTTCTTATCAAGTAACTTGGTCGGCGCCACAAAAGCGCTGGTTGCTCTCATATCGCCATGAGCCAGATCTTGGAAGTGACGGGATCCAACTAGGTTCGCCAACTTTTATTGTTCAAAATGTAAGTATTACTAATTCGATTTATCATGACCACAACGGCAACTACACCCCATTTAGTAATACGGTCGGATCTGGTACTGGTTATTTACTTCGTGATGGGCAATCCATCCCGGTCTATTGGAATCGCGCAACACCTGCATCTGCAACTACGTGGACATTAAAGGACGGTTCACCTGCCTATTTCAGCCCAGGTCAAGTCTGGATAGCCCTTACCGATCAAAAACCTACCTTCACAATGCCTACCCCGACTGGAATGGCAACACCTGCCCCGACAAAGTAGACTCCTCCTCTTACTAGTCGAGTAAAAGCTTGTAAACAGAGGAATGAAAATGGCAGATAGCACTTCAAAGGTAACTGGCACAGGTCGCGTTAAGCGCGGAATGGCAGAGATGCTCAAGGGCGGCGTCATCATGGACGTTGTTAATGTTGAGCAAGCCAAAATTGCCGAAAATGCTGGCGCTGTTGCAGTCATGGCACTTGAGCGCGTACCTGCTGATATCCGTGCACAAGGCGGAGTTGCTCGTATGTCAGATCCGGACATGATCGAGCAGATTCAAGCGGCAGTATCCATTCCTGTTATGGCAAAGGCTCGCATTGGTCATTTCGTTGAAGCGCAAATTTTGCAATCACTTGGTGTTGACTACATCGACGAATCAGAAGTATTAACCCCAGCTGATTATGAGAATCACATTGATAAGTGGAACTTCACAATTCCTTTTGTCTGTGGAGCTACAAATCTTGGTGAGGCACTACGCCGCATTAACGAGGGCGCCGCAATGATCCGCTCAAAGGGTGAAGCGGGAACTGGCGATGTTTCAAATGCAACAACCCATATGCGCAAGATCAGCCAAGAGATCCGTCGCCTAACATCCATGCGCAAAGATGAGCTCTATGTTGCCGCAAAAGAGATGTCAGCCCCATACGAATTAGTTAAAGAAGTTGCCCAAACCGGCAAGCTCCCGGTTGTGCTCTTCACAGCTGGTGGAATTGCTACACCGGCTGACGCAGCAATGATGATGCAACTTGGCGCCGATGGCGTCTTTGTGGGTTCAGGAATCTTTAAATCTGGAAACCCAGAAGCAAGAGCCTCTGCATGCGTGAAGGCCGTTACCTATTACACAGATGCAAAAGTTGTCGCAGATGTCTCACGTGGTCTTGGTGATGCAATGGTGGGAATTAACGTTGCAGATATCCCAGTCCCACATCGTTTGGCTGAGCGCGGCTGGTAATCAGCCTGCTGTTGTTTTGCTATGAAAATCGGTGTGCTTTCACTGCAAGGTGATGTTCGAGAGCACATCAATTCTCTCAACGATTGTGGAGTGGACGCCCTCGCGGTAAATACATCTCAGCAATTGGAAAGCATCGACGCCCTGGTTATTCCGGGTGGTGAATCCACAACAATCGCAAAACTCGCTCGCAGCTTCGGCCTCTTTGACCTTATCCAGAAACGAATTCAAGGTGGAATGCCGACCTATGGCTCTTGCGCAGGAATGATTTTGCTTGCAAATAAAATTGAGGGCGCTGCAAATGATCAAGAGACTTTTGGTGGGATGGACTTGGTTGTGAGGCGCAATGCCTTTGGCCGACAGGTTGATTCCTTTGAGGTTGATCTGACCTTCAAAGGCATAACAGATCCAGCGCTAAGGGCGATTTTCATACGAGCTCCATGGGTGGAATCAGTCGGAGATGGTGTGGAAGTTTTGGCAACTGTTGAATTTGATGGACAATTACACCCAGTAGCGGTGCGGCAGGGAAACTTGCTTGCCACCTCCTTTCACCCAGAACTTACGGGTGACAACAGAGTTCATAAGTTCTTTGTCGAAAATGTCTGTCGCAACAACGCGGCGCATGTTGAGTGAGTATCAGAAATAGGTTGGTGATTTAAATGTCAGGCCATTCCAAGTGGGCAACGACAAAGCACAAGAAGGCTGTTATCGATTCACGTCGCGCAAAGAGCTTCGCAAAGCTGATCAAGGCTATTGAAGTTGCGGCTCGAACTGGTGGAGCCGATATTGACGGCAACCCAACTCTTTTTGATGCGATTGCAAAGGCTAAGAAAAACTCAATGCCTGCCGACAATATTGAACGTGCGGTTAAGCGCGGCGCAGGTCTTGAATCTGGTGGCGCAGATTGGCAAACAATTATGTATGAAGGTTACGGCCCTGGCGGAGTCGCGCTCATGATCGAGTGCTTGACGGATAGTCGAAATCGCGCTGCATCCGAGGTAAGAGTTGCTGTCACACGTAATGGTGGATCGATGGCAGATCCTGGATCTGTTTCATATCTTTTCAATCGCAAAGGTGTCGTGATCGTTGGCAAGGCAGGAAAAATTACTGAAGATCAAATTCTTGAAGCAGTCCTTGAAGCGGGATGTGAAGAAGTTAATGATCTAGGTGAATCATTTGAAATCGTCTCTGAACCAGGTGATTTGGTTGCAGTACGCACAGCGCTTCAAACTGCAGGTATTGATTACGAATCAGCAGATACTTCGTTTTTGCCTTCCCTGTCTGTTCCATTAGACGCGGAGACAGCAACCAAGGTCTTTGAGCTCATTGATGCGATCGAAGAACTCGATGATGTGCAGAACGTCTTTGGAAACTTTGATGTGTCTGACGAGGTGATGGCTAGCCTTGGCTAATAGGCTATTGCCATGCGCGTTTTAGGGATCGACCCAGGGTTAACCCGCTGTGGGCTTGGCGTCATTGACTCCCGAGGTTCACAAATTCTCACAATGGTTGATGTGGGAGTAATTCGAACGACTGTGGATGCGCCACTTGAAATTAGACTTATGGAGTTAGAACGTGAGTTGCAACAGTGGATTAAAAGACATAACCCAGATGTCATCGCAGTAGAACGAGTTTTCTCGCAGCTCAACGTTCGAACAGCAATGGCAACAGGACAAGCTGCTGGAGTAGCTCTTCTGCTTGCGGCTAAAAGTGGGATTCCAGTTGCGATGCACACACCCTCTGAAGTGAAAGCGGCTGTTACCGGCTCGGGACGAGCAGATAAGAAACAGGTTGCTCTCATGGTTCAAAAACTTTTGCGATTGGATGAGATTCCAAAGCCGGTAGATAGCACGGATGCATTGGCACTTGCTATTTGTCATCATTGGCGAGGCGTTGGGGATTCAAAGCTTAAAGACGCTCTTGTGAAAGAGAAATCACGATTGAAGAAGCTGGCTAATCGATGATCGCCTCTATATCCGGAATTGTTAAAGCCGTTCGCATAAACAGTATCGTTGTTGAGGTTGGGGGAGTTGGACTTGTTGTTCATGTCAGCCCGCGCCTTGCAGCAGGTTACGTAGTTGGAACCACGGCTTCTTTGCACACAAGCATGGCTGTCCGCGAGGATTCCCTCACTCTTTACGGTTTTGAAACGAGTGCGAGCCGAGATCTCTTTGAAGTTTTACAAACAGTGACTGGAATCGGGCCAAAGGTCGCACAATCTGCGCTTTCTGTATACGACGCAGCAGAACTTGTTTCAGCAATTAAGTCTGAGAGCGCGGCTCAACTAGAACGCATCCCTGGGCTAGGTAAAAAAGGTGCACAACGTCTGGTACTTGAACTTAAAGATAAGGTGGGCGAATTCACTGCGCAAGCACATAGCGGTGTCGGAAATTGGCGCGGACAACTTACCGAAGCACTACTTGGTCTTGGATTTACGGCAAGAGATACAGAATCTCGCTTAGAACTTGTTGCAGCCGAATTTAAAAACATTGGTGCTGAACCCATTGAGAGTCTTTTGAGATTCGCACTTGCCGCTGGAGGCCGGGGGTGAGTGATCAATCTTTAGTAAATACTGGATCTGATGATGAAGAGCGCGCCCAAGAATTAGCTCTTCGCCCTAGATCTTTAAAAGAATTTGTAGGTCAAAGCCGTGTTGCAGGTCAGATTGACTTACTGCTTGCTGCTGCGCGAGCTCGAAAGACTCCAGCAGATCACATACTTCTTTCCGGGCCTCCAGGACTTGGTAAAACTACCTTGGCGATGATTATTGCCACTGAGATGAATGCACCCATTCGCATTACAAGCGGACCTGCTATTCAACACGCTGGTGATTTAGCAGCGATACTTTCTTCTCTTGTTGAAGGAGAGATTCTTTTCTTAGATGAGATTCATCGTATGTCTAGACCAGCAGAAGAGATGCTGTATTTGGCAATGGAAGATTTCAGAGTTGATGTGATCGTTGGCAAAGGCGCAGGGGCAACAGCGATCCCTTTGACCCTTCCTCATTTCACTTTGGTCGGTGCAACAACCCGCGCTGGACTTCTGCCAAGTCCATTGCGTGATCGCTTTGGTTTCACAGCTCAGTTAGATTTTTATGAAGATGGCGACCTTGGAACAATTGTTAGGCGAAGTGCAGATTTATTAGGTGTTGAAATCAACCAGGATGCTGTCACTGAAATTGGCTCAAGGTCCCGCGGCACACCACGAGTGGCGAACAGACTGCTTCGCAGGGTTCGCGATTACGCGCAGATTCACGGCAATGGAACGGTTACCTTTGATGCCGCTCAAAGCGCTCTTGCGATGTATGAAGTAGATCAGATTGGTCTTGATCGATTAGATAAGGCACTGCTTGAAACATTGGTAAAGAGATTTAATGGTGGACCGGTTGGGATCACAACCCTTGCGATGGCAATCGGTGAAGAAGCTGAAACTATTGAGAGTTTGGCAGAGCCATTTCTGGTGCGGATGGGCTTATTGGCTAGAACCCCTCGTGGTCGAGTCGCAACAGCCGCAGGGTGGACTCATTTGGGGTTGAAGGCCCCACAATCTGCACAAGCAGAACTTGGCATTTTCGACATGCCAGCCCTTGATGCCTAGACTTGCGCCTTATGTCTGCCAATATTTCTAAAACAGTAAAGACCACTTCCAAGCCGGGTCGCACGATTTCCATTCTCTTCGTAATCTTGATTGCCTTTTCAGCTCTGGCATTTATTCAAGGTGACAAGGTCAAGTTGGGTCTTGATCTGCGTGGCGGAACTAGCGTGACTTTGCAACCGCGTGTCAGCGCAGGTGGAACAGTGTCAACAGCAGCAATTAATCAGGCTGTGGCAATTATTCGTCAACGCGTGAACTCACTAGGTGTCGCAGAGAGCCAAGTTGCGGCGCAAGGTTCAGGAAATAATCAACAGATTGTTATTTCAGTACCGGGCAATACAGGAACAGCTATTGTTAATCTCGTTGGACAAACTGCCGAACTGCGTTTTCGCCAGGTTCTTGCGCAAGGCGCAGGAACAGACACATCAACGGCAGCAGGAGCGGTTAAAGGTTCAAAGGCAGCCTCATCTAGTTTCCCAGCGGGAGTAACTGCTGCACTCAATAATCAATACGGCGCCCTTAATTGTGCGCAAGCAAGTAACCGTCAAGGCGGCAACACCGATATGCCTGATCAGGCGATTGTTGCTTGTAGTCGCGATGGCGCTACTAAATATATTTTGGCTCCAGCCCAAGTTGTTGGTACTGATGTGAAAGGTGCATCTGCTGGCCTTGATCAGGCAAGCGGCGCAGGATGGCAAGTACTCCTCAATTTCACCGGCGCAGGAACTACTAAGTTTGGTTCTCTTACATCTAGCGTGACAAAGCTTGCAGCGCCCCAAAATGAAGTTGCTATTGTTCTAGATGGTCTAGTCATTACTGCCCCAAAAATTATTCAAGCAATTACCGCGGGTAACGCTCAGATCACAGGAAGTTTCACGCAAAGTGATGCTTCTAATTTGGCGAACGTCCTTAAGTACGGAGCGCTCCCACTTGCATTTGATCGTGGAGACGTTCAGCAGGTATCTCCAACACTTGGTTCAGATCAACTACGTGCGGGCCTACTTGCCGGCGGAATTGGATTACTCCTTGTGGTTCTTTACTCGGTTCTTTACTACCGAGGTCTTGGAATTGTCAGCGTTGGTTCATTGCTCGTAGCTGGCGCAATCACATTCCTCTCGTTCCTTTTGCTTGGTAAGTGGATTGGTTTCACCCTCTCTCTTGCCGGTATCGCTGGCGCCATCGTTTCAATCGGGATTACCGCAGACTCATTCATTGTTTATTTCGAAAGACTTCGAGATGAGGTTCGAGAAGGAAGAACGCTTCGTACCGCAGTTCAAACAGGTTGGCAGAGAGCAAGACGCACAATCATCGTTGCAGACTCAGTTTCGCTGATCGCATCGATTCTTCTTTACTTCTTCGCAGTGGGCGACGTTCGTGGGTTCGCATTTACACTTGGACTTACAACGGTTGTTGACCTATTTGTTGTCTTCTTCTTTACAAAACCATTGGTGAGCATTCTCTCCAAAGTATCTTTCTACGCAAATGGGCATAGATTCTCTGGGTTCTCATCAAAAAGCTTGGGTATAACCGCAGGAAAGGAAGTCATCTAATGTCACGTCTTGCTGGAATGGGTGGCCGCCTTTATCGCGGTGAAAAGTCATTTAACATTATTGGAAATCGCCGGCGTTGGTATGCACTCTCACTGCTTGTAGTGATTTTGTCGGGTGTCTCACTTGGTGTTCAAGGCTTGCATCTCGGAATTGAATTCAAGGGCGGGTCACAGTTCCAGGTAACTGCGCCTGGATCAAAAGTCCCACAAGGACAAAAAGCTGTGAGTGATGCCGGCATAACCTCTGAATCAATTGTTCAGATGATCGGTACCAACAAAATTAAGATAACCACAGGGGCTCTTACTAATGCCCAAAATGATGCGATCGAAAATTCGATTGCAAAGACTTTCAACGTCAAAGTTGCAGATATCAACGTACTGAGCATCGGGCCTTCATGGGGTAAAGACATCACCCATAAGGCCATTCAAGCTCTCATTGGTTTCTTACTTGTCGTGATGCTCTACCTTGCACTCGCATTTGAACCAAAGATGGCAGCAGCAGCGATTATCGCCGTATTGCACGATGTCTTTATTACTGTGGGTATTTACGCACTTGTGGGTTTTGACGTAACTCCGGCCACTGTTATCGGATTCTTAACTATCTTGGGTTACTCACTTTATGACACTGTTGTTGTCTTCGATAAGGTTCGCGAAAACACGAGAACAATTACAAGCTCAGGAAAGCAGACCTACTCACAGGCAGCTAACCTAGCTGTGAATCAAACTCTTGTTCGGTCTTTCAATACCTCCATTATTGCCCTCTTGCCTGTTGCCTCTATTCTCTTTGTGGGAGCTGGAATTCTTGGAGCTGGAACACTCAAAGATCTCTCTCTTGCACTCTTTATTGGTTTAACAACAGGTACATATTCTTCAATCTTCGTCGCAACTCCAATCTTGGCAACGTTGCGCGAACGCGAACCTGCGATGAAGGCCCTTACTAAGCGCGTTGCACAGCGGGGAGCATCTCCAATTGGAACTCCAGGCGTTCAGTCCGATGAAGCCGAAAAGGATTACACCGGGATCGTTACTTCTACTCACTCTAAAGAAGGACATGAGCGAGGCCCACGTAATCAACCAAAGCGACGTTCTCGCCGTAGATAATTAAGCATGTCGAAGGAAGGGAGTGAGTTCAATGAATTCGCTGCTGAGCCCGCTTGCTAAAACTCTTTCAGAAAGCCTTCCTGAATATAAAGAGGTTGAGTTAGAGCGCGCATTTGTAGCTGCATCAAACGCTCATGAAGGTCAGTTTCGTAAATCCGGCGAGCCATATATCACTCACCCAGTAGCCGTTGCACAAATCTTGGCAGATCTTGGGATGGATCAAGCAACCATCTCTGCTGCGCTTCTCCATGACACGGTTGAAGATACTGGTTACTCACTCAAAACTATTCAAAGCGAATTTGGCAATGAGGTTGCGCAACTTGTCGATGGTGTAACAAAGCTAGACAAACTCACTTATGGCCCGACAGCTGAGGCAGAGACTCTTCGTAAAATGGTTGTCGCTATGTCAAAGGACATACGGGTGTTAGTTATCAAATTGGCCGATCGCTTACATAACGCGAGAACTTGGCAGTTTGTTGAACCAGAAAGCGCAGCAAGGAAAGCCCGCGAGACGATTGATATTTATGCTCCACTTGCCCACAGGCTTGGAATGAATGCGATGAAGTGGGAGTTAGAAGATTTATCTTTCAAGGTATTAGAGCCAAAAAAGTATGAAGAGATTGAGCGTTTAGTTGCTGAACGCGCTCCACTTCGTGAAAAATTCTCAGATGAGGTAACAAAGCTCATCCGCAAAGATCTTGATGCCGACGGAATTAAAGCTACTGTGAAGGCCAGACAAAAGCATCTTTACTCCGTTTTCCAGAAGATGATTGTGAGAGGTCGAGAATTTAACGAGATTTATGATCTGGTCGGTGTTCGAGTAATTGTTGATGATGTTCGTGATTGTTATGGAGTGCTCGGCGCTATCCATGCAAGGTGGAGTCCAGTGCCAGGCAGGTTTAAAGACTACATAGCAATGCCTAAGTTCAATTTGTATCAATCACTTCACACTACGGTGATTGGCCCAACTGGTAAGGCTGTGGAAATTCAGATTAGAACTTCAGACATGCATGCTCGCGCTGAATTTGGTATCGCAGCTCACTGGAAATATAAAACCAAGGGCAATCAGTCAGCAGATAACGATCCTGGAGTTATGTGGCTAAAGCAATTACATGAATGGCAACAGGAAACGGAAGATGTTGGGGACTTCCTTGATACTTTGCGTTATGACCTGCGCACACCAGAAGTATTTGTCTTTACGCCAAAGGGAAGTGTTATCGCTTTACCTGCAGGCTCTACACCCGTGGATTTTGCGTATGCAGTACATACGCAAGTAGGGGAACGCTGTGTTGGGGCAAAAGTAAATGGAAAGCTTGTTCCCTTGGAATCAGCGCTGAACAATGGTGATGTCGTTGAAGTCGTAACTAACAAAAGCCCAAACGCGGCCCCAAGCCGGGATTGGCTCAACTTTGTTAAATCACCTAGAGCCCGATCAAAGATCAAGGCTTGGTTTTCTAAAGAGAGAAAAGAAGAAGCGGTTGAAGCAGGTCAAGAATCTATAGCGCGCCAGATGCGCAAACTGGGCTTACCTCTGCAGAAGATATTTGCCGGACAGGCTATTTTGGAATTGGCACACGATCTTCACTTTGATGATATCGAATCCTTATATGCCGCTGTTGGTAATGGACATGTCTCATCTGCCTCAGTGATCGAAAAGCTTGCAGCCACACTCGCTCCTGAAGAAGAGCATGAAGACCATGTGCTTCCCGATTTCCACAGATCCTCAGGCAATCGCAGTACCTCTGGTGTGGATGTAGAGGGCGTTGATTCCGTACTCGTTAAATTAGCAAGATGCTGCACACCAGTTCCAGGGGACGAAATTACTGGTTTTGTGACCAAGGGAAGTGGCGTGAGTGTGCATCGTGTTGATTGCATCAACGTGACCGATTTGAAACTGACCCAAGGTGATCGCATTGTGAAAGTGAAGTGGAATGTCACAGCGAAGACCTTGTTCCTTGTAAATATCCAAGTTGAGGCGCTCGATAGAGCGGGGCTACTGTCAGACCTCACAAGAAATCTTTCAGATCAGCATGTGAACATTTTGAACGCGGCCGTGAGTACTTCAAAGGACCGCACAGCTATATCTCGTTTTACTTTCGAAATGGCAGATGCGTTACATCTAGACGCGGTTCTTTCAGCAGTTCGAAGCGTTGAAGGCGTTTATGACGTCTATCGAATCACAAACAATTAGTGCTTAAGGTTTCTTAAACTCTGAAAGTCCCTTTTGTGCTTCTTCTAACCAGCCGCGGCGAGCAGCAGCTGCCTCTCGGGCAACCATGGCCTTAGCTGCATTTCCTGCTGTCTCTGCTTTTGCAGCTTGCTTCTCATAACTCTCGATCGCATCAAGTAAACCTTGAACAACGGAATTTGCATGAGCAATTGCAGTTGGATCACTCTTACGTGATTCTTGTTGGTGGAGCTCATCAATCTCGGCTTGGATTTTTGCAATTTTTGCGTCGAAGGTTGCACGCTTATTGCGCTCAGTCATGCCGATGCGCTCCCATTGATCCATCAGATCACGGAACTTCTTACGGGCATCCTTAACATTTGTAACAGGAAGAAGGGCCTCAAATTCTGGAAGGAGAGCCTCGCGTTTAGCAAGGTTAGTTGCCATAGTTCCCTGGCGCTTTTCAAGATCAGCCTTCTTTGCCGCGAAGAATGTGTCTTGGGCTATTTTGAATTCTCCCCAGAGTTTTGTATCAACGTTCTTCTTGCCGCGTCCAGCAGCCTTCCACGCGTTCATAAGCTCTTTAAAGCGGTTGGCTGTAGCCAGCCAATCTTTTGAGTTGGCAAGGGACTTTGCCTCTTCAATGATTTGGGCTTTTGTCTGAGCAACTGCAGCGCTCTGTGTTTCAAGTTGAGCAAAGTGAGTTCGACGACGCTTATCAAATTTGTTGCGTGATGATGAAAAACGCTTCCATAGCTCAGCGTCAGTCTTCTTATCTAAGCGAGCAGCAGCCTTCCACTCATCAAGGAGAACTTTGAGGCGATCCCCAGTGAACTTCCAATTTTCCGACAGGGCATGCGTTTCAGCCTCTGCAACGATCTTTTCCTTAACAACTTGTGCTTGAGCACGCTTTGCTTCCTTGACGGCCTTTTCTGCCTCTTTGCGTGCCTCGTAGGCACTGCGATGTTCGTCGATGAGTGTGGGTATTTGCTCAATCGAATGAGCTAAGGCAACCAAATCTCCAACGCCGTTAAGAGAAGTGAGTTGTTCGCGAAGCTTTGAAACCGCAGCGGCAGCATCTGATGGAACCATTGCGCCACTCTTAATTCGAGCACCTAGTAGTGCTACTTCTGATGCGAGAGCTTCAAATTTGCGCACAAAGTATGCAAGAGCCTCTGAGTGAGTTTTGCCGGGATATGAGCCAACAGCCTTTTCACCTTCTGGAGTGATGACATAAACAATGCCATCATCGCCAACGCGACCGAATTTTGATGGATCCCCAACTAGCGCTGATGCTGGTGAGGGGGTTTGGGGAACAACAATATTTTCTTGATTATTCAAATTGTCCACGTTATCCATCATTAATCTCCTTCGGTTGCGCGTCGATCAAAAATTTTGATCTTCGTTATATCGGCATGTATTGAGTTGTTTCCCGCGTAAGCGGGTCACACACCCAAGGTTCGGTGCCTTAAAGGTACCCTTAAAGCCTGCCAAGGTAAAAGTGCCCGTTGGCCATGCGAGCGTGGAAGGTTGTGAATAGGGGTGATTCTTGAGGTAATTCCCGCTGAATACTTCGGAACGAACTGCTGGATATTTGCTCCTGCCAAGAATTCAGAGTGCTTCATCGTTGACCCTGGAATCTGTGTCCCCAATATGGTGGGCCATATAAGTGATGTATTGGAAAAACATAATTTAAAACCAATAGCAACAATTGTTACTCATGGACATCTAGACCATACATTCTCTGTGCAGCCATTTGACGATAAATATCAAGTTGCCACTTATGTACATACAAAGGATCGAGCATTTCTTGCTGACCCATTCAAACTCTTGACACCTGGTGGTGGGATAAGCACGCTCCTCGATGAACTTGGTGTGAAAGATTTCAAAGAGCCACACGATGTGAAGGAGCTAAAGCACGAAGAGGAATTTTCCCTCATCGGAATGAAGATTAAAGCTCACCATGCCCCTGGCCACACACCAGGCTCGACAATGTTTAGCGTTGATGACGAGTACCTAATCTCAGGAGATGTGCTTTTTGCCAATTCCATAGGTCGTACTGATCTACTGCTTGGCTCCTCTGAAGATATGAAGAAATCACTTCAAAACGTAGTTCTTCCTCTCGGAGATCACTTAAAAGTCCTTCCTGGACATGGCAGAGAAACTACAATTGGGCACGAGCGTAAGAACAACCCTTACCTGCAGGATGATTTTTTGAAGGGAAGAAGAGAGTGAGTAAATTCCAAGCGCCAAAAGGCGTCAGCGAATACGTGCCACCTCGCTCTGCACATTTTGAATTCGTAAGATCTACTTTGGTCGAAACAGCCCGGACAGCTGGTTACGCGCTGATTGAGCTTCCGGTATTTGAAGATACAGAGCTTTTTACACGCGGTGTCGGTGAATCAACTGATGTCGTTCGCAAAGAAATGTATACATTTGAAGATAGGGGTGGCCGTTCAATTACCCTGCGTCCAGAAGGAACAGCGGGTGTTGTCAGAGCTGTCATTGAACATAATCTTGATCGTGGTCAATTGCCCGTTAAAGTTTTTTATTCGGGAGCATTCTTCCGCGCCGAGCGCCCTCAAGCAGGCAGGTATCGCCAGTTCTATCAGGTAGGTATTGAAGCGATCGGAATTTCTGACCCATTAATTGATGCGGAAGTTATCGCGATTGCTGATCGTGGACTCAAAGAACTGGGACTAAAGAACTACAGACTTGAAATCACTTCACTGGGAGATGGACAGACCCGATCTGCTTACTTAAAAGAACTGCGTACCTTTATTTCAGGTATCTCACTAGATGAAGAGACAAAAGCTCGCGCCGAGATCAACCCATTGCGTCTTTTTGATGACAAGAGAGATGAAATTAGAAAGGCCCTAGAAAAAGCGCCGGTGCTTATGGATTTTCTCACCCCAGAGAGTTCTGCAGATTTTGAAGCAGTGAAGGTACTACTTACCTCACTCGGTGTGAAGTTTGTAGTTAACAATCGCATGGTTCGAGGT
>DAIQAR010000017.1:18436-20562 GCA_036781605.1 Candidatus Nanopelagicaceae bacterium | reverse complement strand
GCATTCGGATTAGTTCCTGCTTCACTTATTGGCGTCGATGCTTCTGTGCTTATTGATGATGCTTACGCTGTGAGTCAAATTTTTGTGGAAGACAACTCAGTAGCTGTCCAAATTGCCGCAGCAATATTTGACGCAGGTGAGCAAAATATTGCCTTCTTTGATTCCGGATCTCGTGTCCCAGGACTTTCAGATTGGATCGAACAGCTCATCGCTGAGTCAACAGGCAAGAATCAAACGGGTCGACTGCCCATCGTTATCGAATCTGCAGATGCAAAGATTGGTGGACCAGGGCTTAAAGTTGGGTTTGCTCACTCAGATGCGGCTGACATTGTTGTTAGCGCAACTTTGGGAGAACAGTTCATACTCTGGGAATGGGTCACCGCGCTGCTTTCCTATGCACTCAAAGTAGATCCATTTAATCAACCAAATGTTACGGAAGCTAAAGAGCGAACCGGAGCACTCCTTGCCGAGTGGGCCGATGGGAAAGTCCCCTCTTTGAAGGCAAACTTTGAAGATGACGTATTAGCTATTTATGGAACTTCTCAAGGATCATCCGCAGAAGAGATCATTAAAGGCTTTATATCTACGAAGTCGCATTATCTGGCGATTATGGCTTACCTTGCCCGTGGAATAGATGATGATGTTACAAAACTTCGGCCGCTCCTTGCAGAGAAAATGAACCGCGGAGTTACATTCGGTTGGGGTCCAAGATTTCTCCACTCCACAGGTCAATTCCACAAAGGTGGTCAACACAACGGAGCTTTCTTGCAGATCACCGGAGAAAATCTAAATGACATTCAGATACCGGGACAGAAATTCTCTTTTCACACACTTCTTATGGCTCAAGCTCTTGGAGATGGGCAAGCACTAGGAAGCAGAGATTTTCCTGTGTTACGCGTTCATTTGAAAAACCGAGAAAAAGGTATTGCTCAGCTGATTGAGATTATCAATAACGCTTAGTCATCACCGCGTAGCTTTGAAAGTGCATCGGCAAGAATCTTTGAAGCTTCGGCTTCACTGCGGCGCTCTTTAACATAGGCAAGGTGAGTCTTATATGGCTCATTTTTCAAAGGTAGAGGTGGCTTGTCTTTATCTAATCCAGCTGGATAACCACAACGTGGGCAATCCCATTCATTAGGAATTGCAACTGTGCCATCTTCGGCAAATGAAGGACGAGTTTCGTGTCCATTTGCACACCAGTAGCTCACACGGAAACGAGCAATAGCCTCCCCGCGCTCTGCTTCACCCATTGGTCCCGCACCGACGCGACTTCCACGGATTGCACTACCGGCCATCATTACTCCTATGTTCGTTACTACTTATGGTCAAAGCAACTAATCTCTTACTTTAGATATAAACCAAGAGCTACTACACCAGCAAACCAAAGCCCACCAACAACAATTGTGATCCGATCGAGGTTCTTCTCGACGACAGAGGAGCCACCATAGTTAGAAGAGATTCCTCCGCCGAATAGGTCAGATAGACCACTTCCTTTGCCCTTGTGAAGCAAAACCAACAAGATCATCAAGATACTTGTTATAACCAAGAGGATAGAAAGTGCTAAAGCCACGGTGAAACTCCTTCATGAAATCTAGATGCTAAGGATAGCGGGTGAAATGGGGTTAAGAAGCCTTCGCTACGCGGTGGAACTTGGCAATTCGGGCGAACTCTTCAGGGTCCAAGCTGGCTCCTCCTACGAGGGCGCCATCAATATCTGCTTCATTCATGATCTCTAGAATATTGGCAGATTTCACTGAGCCTCCATAGAGAACACGTGCTTCCTGTGCAATTTCATTTCCTGCGATTGTTGCAAGAGCAGAACGAATTGCAGAACATACTTCCTGGGCGTCCGCCGGGGTCGCGGTCTTACCCGTTCCAATGGCCCACACAGGTTCATAAGCAAAGACAATTTTCTTGAGATCTGGCTTATGAAAACCAGAAAGAGCAGCTTGTACTTGCGCAACAACATGGGCTACGTGGGTTCCTGCCTCACGAATTGAAAGATCTTCACCAATGCACAGAATCGGAGTCAACTCGTTTGTTAGTGCAGCCTTTATTTTGGTTGCAACTAAGGAGTCGCCTTCGTTATGAATAGTTCTACGCTCTGAATGACCAATGAGTACATA